>NZ_JAAQTL010000001.1:2400000-2700000 GCF_011742875.1 Luteibacter yeojuensis | reverse complement strand
AAGCGCGTGCTGTCCGTCGTCCGCGAACGCGGTCTCGTGCCCTTCCTCGACATCGCCTACCAGGGGTTCGGCGACGGCATCGATGCCGATGCCGAGGCAGTGCGTCTGTTCGCCGCGGCGGACGTGTCCTTCCTCGTCGCCAGCTCCTTCTCGAAATCGTTCTCGCTGTATGGCGAACGCGTGGGCGCGCTGTCGATCGTCACCGCCTCGCACGACGAGGCGCTGCGCGTGCAGTCGCAGCTGAAGCGCGTGATCCGCACCAACTATTCCAATCCGCCGACGCACGGCGCGGCCGTGGTCTCCGCCGTGCTCAACCACGACGGCCTGCGCGCGATGTGGGAGACCGAGCTGGGCGAGATGCGCGATCGCATCCGCGCGATGCGCCGTGGCCTTGTCGAACGCCTGTCGAAGGTCGGCGACTTCGCCTTCATCGAACGGCAGCGCGGCATGTTCTCGTACTCCGGTCTTTCCGCGGCGCAGGTGGATCGCCTGCGCGAGGAGTTCGGCATCTATGCGGTGAGCACTGGGCGTATCTGTGTCGCCGCGCTCAACGAGGGCAATATCGATCGCGTGGCCGAGGCCATCGCCCGCGTCGTGTAAGCCATTCCAATGATTTTTCGCCGGCGGCCGCGCGCGCGGCCGCCGCGGCTCTTCCTTTGCATGAGATGCCTGGATACATGTTCTTTCGCAACCTGACGCTGTTCCGTTTCTCCGAACCTGTCGCCACCGACCTGGAGCGCCTTGACGACGCGCTGCCCGAACACCGGTTGCGTCCGGTGGGGCCCATGGAGCTGTCCACCCGCGGCTTCGTCTCCCCGCTGGGGCGCAATGAGGAAGGCCTGACCCATGTGGTCGGCCGCAACACGATGGTCACGGTGGGCAGCGAGGATAAGCTCCTGCCGTCCTCGGTGGTCAACGACGAGCTGGCCAACCGCGTGCAGAAGATCGCGGAAGAGGAAGGCCGCAAGGTGAGCGGCCGCGAGCGCAAGAAGATCAAGGACGACGTGATGAACGAACTGCTCCCGCGTGCCTTCGTGCGCAGCTCGCGCATGAAGGCCTACGCGGACCGGAAGAACGGCTGGCTGGTGCTGGACACCTCCAGCCGGAAGTCGGCCGAGAACACGCTGAGCCAGATCCGCGAGGCCCTGGGCAGCTTCCCGGCTGTGCCCCTGGCACCCGAGGAATCGCCCCGGATCCTCATGACCCACTGGGTCGCCACGGGCGAACTCCCGGCCGGGCTGGCGCTGGGCGACGAGTGCGAACTGCGGGATCCCGCCACGGCCTCCGGCGCCATCGCGCGCTGCCGCCGCCAGGATCTCGACACCGATGAGATTCGGGAGCACCTGCGGACCGGGAAGCAGGTTTTCCAGTTGGGTTTGGTCTTCGACGACCGCATTTCCTTCGTGCTTGGCGAGGACCTGATCCTGCGTAAAATCAAGTTCACCGACGTGGTGCTGGACGAACAGGCCGATAGCCCGGAATCCGCCGCCGCCGAAATGGACGCGAATTTCGCCCTGATGGCGCTCGAATACGAACGCCTGCTGGGCAAGCTGGAAGAGTGGTTCAAGCTGCCGCGGCCCGAGTGACGACCGCGACGTCGCAGGCATTGATACGGGTAGGTGGGATGTTTGTCGGGATCGGTAAGAGACTCGCGGCATGGCTTCGGAAGACGGCGACTGGCTGGAACTGGCAACCCCCACCGGCGGCACCATAAGAGTGCTGAAGGCCGCGCACCCGCGTGCGCGTCGCCTGCGCCTCACCGTGACCCCCAAGGGCGCCCGTCTCACCTATCCCAACGGCACGCACGTGGCGCAGATGACGGCCTTCCTGCGTCATCACGCCAGCTGGCTAGAGCAGAAACTCGGCGAGTTCCATCTGGACGCCGTGCCGCTGCCGCCGTTGCGCGTGGGCGTGCCGACCACCTTCCCGTTCCGTGGCGAGGACGTCGCGCTGGCATGGGCCGAAGGCGCGTATCCGCGCGTGGACCATGAGCCGGGTGCCCTCGTGCTCAGCATTCCGCGACCGCATACGCGCGCGCTCCTGGTGGCCCGCGGCCTGCTTGCCATGCACTTCGAGGCGCAGATCCGCCGCGACGTGTCGCGCTGGCTTCCAGCGTACATTCCGCTGATCAACGCCGCGCCGACGGCGCTGCGCATCCGTCCGCTGAAAAGCCTCTGGGGCAGCCTGGACACGCGCGACCGGATCAACCTCGACCTCGCGCTGGCGCTGGCGCCGCCCGCGGCGCTGCGTTATGTGCTGGTGCACGAGCTGTGTCACCTGAAGGTGCGCAACCACTCGCCGCGCTTCTGGCACTGGGTCGAATCGGTGTTCCCCGAGCACAAGGAACAACGCGCGTGGCTGCGCGCCAATGGCAGCGGGCTGAAGCGGCAGCTCGATCGATTGATCGCCGACGTGGCGGACTGACGATCGCACGATCTTCCGGGAGTCGATGCTTTGTGTGGGAGCCGGCGTCCCGACTGCTTCAATGCGCCAGCGCGAAGCCCGTGATGATGCGGGCGGTTTCCACCGGCTTCTCCAGCATCGGCATGTGGTTGCAGCCATTCAGCACGGTCGCGCCGATGGATGGCGAACTCTTCAGTCCGGCGCGCAGCGTATCCAGGGCCGACACGTCGATGACCTTGTCGTCGTGGCACCAGATGCCAAGCACCGGCATGCTCAGCTTCCCGATCACCGGATCGAGCGAATACGCCTGCGCGGGCTCCTTCAGTTCCTCGAACGTGCGCTCGATGAAGGCATGGTCCTTCTCGTTGCGCGCGATCAAGGCATCTTCGAGGCGGCCGGGGATATGCGGCGGCTTGACGAAGATGCGCGCGAGCAGGGCTTCGAGGCCCGCGCGGTCATGGTAGACGAAGGGGTTGTTTCCCGCCTTCACGTCGCGCACGAAATCGTTCCCCTTGGCGGTGAGCCCGAACGAACTCATCAGCACGAGGCTCGCGACACGCTCGGGATGCCTGTCGGCATAGACGCCCGCGATCGCGCCGCCCATCGACTGGCCGACAAGGAGGAAGCGTTGCACCCCGATGGCGGCGGCGAAGCTTTCGAGCCGGTCGGCCTGCGCGGGAATGCCGTAATCGCCGTCGTCGTGCCGGGACGATTCGCCCCAGCCCGGCAGGTCGGGAATCACCACATGGAAATGCTCGGTCAGGCCCTTGGCCGTCTCCAGCCAGGTTTCCTTGTTCGACGCGAACCCATGCAGCAGCACGATGGTGGGGCCGTCGCCGCCTTCGTAATACGACCAGGTCGTATCGCCCGCGACGATGCTCTTCTTCTCGAGGTGAGCCGACATCGCCTGCCGCGCGGCATCCGCCTTGAGCAGCATCGCGGGAGCGAAGACGTAGACCAGGCCCGCACCCAGGCCCAGCACCACCGCCACCACGACGAGGAACTTCAGCCGGCGCAGCAGCAACCGCTGCCAGAGGGGGCGGGTGTCGGGGGCGACGGGCTTGGGAGTCCTGGCCATGCTCATTTCTTCTTCGATTTGCCGGCGAGGATGCGTTCGACCGCCTGCTGGGTCATCGGGTGATAACCGCTCTTCGCTTTCGCGTAGGTTTCCTTCGCGAAGGCGAGGCCTTCGGGCGTGCGGGCGAAGGCGCGATACACCGGCGTCGTGAGGTACAGGCGGCCGATGCGGGTCATGTGCTCGGCGGCGGCCGTCCACACGTCCTTGTCGCCGGCGGCGATGGCGTGCGCGTACCAGCGCATGCCGATCTCGGCATTCGGCGTGCCGGTGAGGTGCCAGGCGGCATCGATGTCCTTGATCTTCGCCAGCGGCGTCACGTCGGGCAGCCGGTCGAGGAAGTACATCCACTCCTGGGTGTTCCAGCCCTTCGCGTCGAGCTTGCCGGCATCCAGCTTGCCGGCGAGGAAGTCGGTGCGCTCGCGATCGATGGCGTCGAAGCGCGGCGAGGCGGGCAGGGGCGCATCCTTCGGAATGCCCGGCTGCCGGATCCATGAGAGGGCCTCGGCCTCGCTCATCTTGCCCGGATACTTGTCGAGCAGGTTGGCCTTGAGGTACGCGAACATCGTGTCGGTGTCGATGCTCTGGAAGGCGAAGTGGGCGAAGTAGCCCTTGAGGTACGTATCGAAATTCTCGCGGCCGAAGCGCTGTTCGAGCGTGCGCAGGAACCACGAACCCTTGTCGTACGCGACATCGGACAGCGCATCGTCCGCACCGACGCTACGCGGATCGGGCGTGAGCTTCTGCGCGTTCGCCGGCATCGTTCCGATGCTCTTCTGCAACGCGCGCGCAGACAGCAGCGCTTCCTCGTCGGCCAGGGCCTTGCCGTACACGGCCTCGGTGATGCGGCCCTGCACGTAGGTGGTGAAGCCCTCGTTCAACCAGATGTCGCGCCATGCGGCGCTGGTCACGAGGTTGCCCGACCACGAGTGCGCGAGTTCGTGCGACACCAGCGAGACCAGGCTCTTGTCGCCCACCAGGACGGTCGGCGTGGCGAAGGTCATGTTCGGGTTTTCCATGCCGCCGAACGGGAACGAGGGCGGCAGCACGAGGATGTCGTAGCGGCCCCAGGCGTACGGACCGTAGAGCTTCTCGGTGGTGGCGATCAGCTTTTCGGTGTCCTCGAACTCATGGGCCGCCTTGCCGACCACGCTGGGCTCGGCATAGACCGCACTGCGCGGGCCGGTTTCCTTCACCGCGAGATCGCCCGCGGCGATGGCGAGCAGGTACGACGGGATCGGGTGCGGCTGGTCGAAGGAGAAGTCGCCGTTCAACGGATGCTTCGCATCGTTGATGGCGCTCATCACCACGCGGACGTCCTTCGGCGCGCTGACGTGCGCGTCGTAGGTGAAACGGATGGCGGGGGAATCCTGCAGCGGCACCCAGGAGCGCGCATGGATGGATTCGGACTGCGAGAACATGAAGGGCTGCTTCTTGTCCGCGGTCTGCTCCGGCGTGAGCCATTGCAGACCCGAGGCTTCCGGTACCGTCGCATAGGCGATCCGCACCGCCGCCGGATGGGCCGGCGCCACGATGGTCAGCTTCGAGCCGAGCTCCTTGTCGCGCGGGGCGAGCGCGAAGGTCAGCGGCGTGGCCTTGCCCGCGGCGTCCACGGCCTCGACGCTGGCGATCTTCAGGTCGCGCGTGTCGAGGACCAGGTCTTTCGCCTTGGCGTCCTTCCAGTCGAGCTTCAGCGTGGCGTTGCCGGCCAACTCGCGCTTGCCGAAGTCCAGCTTGAGATCGAGGTCCAGGTGGGTCACCCGGACCGCGTCCGGCTGGGCGTAGGAATGCGGGTCGGCGGCGAAGGCCACGACGGGAAATGCCGCGGCGAGGGCGACGACGGGAATGAGGCGCATGCGGCAGCTCCAGGCAAGATAACTACCAGTATGCCATCCGGCGGCGCGCCGCGCCGGAAGGCGTGGCGCGCCGCGCGGGACGCGCGAGCGGGAAGGGCGGCCCTGGCCGCGGGCGGTCAGGGCGCGGATACCTCGAATTCGTCGCCGAAGAATCGCGTTAGGCGGCCGCTGCCGAGGGCCTGGCCGCCGTGCAGTACGAAGGCGTGGTCATGGAGCTTGTGCAGGCGGAAGGCAGGTGTTTCGATGATGAAGTGAGGGTCCACCGTGGAGTCGGGACGCGCTGTTGGCCTGTACGTTCGCCCGCCTATTGCGCCGGCCCCAGGGCGCAGGCGATGCAGGTCGATGCGCACCCAGCCCCCCGTGGCGCTCCCCAGCGTGCCGCCGGCCGTCTCGATCCGGCGGGGAAGCCAGGTGGCGAGGTGGGACGGCAGGGATGCCACGGGTGTATCGGGCGGAAGGGTCGTCACCGGAATGCCGCGGATAAGCTGCCTGTCGGACACCCGGAGCGATTGTAGCGAGACGGTCGCAACCTCCGTCCCATGCGGGGCGATGGGCTCGGGCAGATAGGCATAGACATGGTTGGGCCATTCCTCGGCGGCGACCGACGAAACATTGGGGGGACGGATGCCGGAGGCGGTGGGCAGCGGTGGAAGCGTCTTCAACGGCGCGTCCTTCGGTGTCAGGCGACCTTCTATGATCGAGAGGGTCCACGCTTGCCGCTCCGGTGCCGAAAGGGCTCCCGGGTTCGGTTCGTGGCCGAGCATGTTCTTCATCGTGCGTCTGAATTTGTTCGGCGAGAGCACTTTGCGCAGCTGTGCCACGACGGCTTCCCGCTGATTCAGCGTCAGCGCCGCTATCTCCGGGTTCAACAGCTCGTTGTCCGACAGGATGTCGAGCGGTCGTTCCGGCATGGCCTGGTAGGCATGGCGTCCGGGAAGGTTGCCGCCGCCACGCAGGCCGACCCGGCGGAAGTGCCATTGGCCGCTGGGGAGACGCTCGATGGCCGGTCCGGTGAAGTGGGCATCGGGTGCGCCCGGGCGGGCGAGACGCCAGCCGAGCAGGTCGGCATCGTATTTCACGTGGTACGCCTTTCCGCCCTGGCCGATGACATGCCGTCCGCCGATGACATGGACGCCGGTGGCGGGGGCGTCGCCGGGCGGCAGGACGATGCCGCGCGCAAGGTAACGATCGTCGAACAGCGTTCCCGGTTCGGGCAGGGCGCGGCGGGTGGGCACGAGCGTGCGGGAGCCGGCGGAAGCCCGCACGCTGGCGCCCGCGAGGCGGGACATCTGCGTGTAGAGCGGAAGGACGTTCAGCGCCGACGTATACCCGTCGACGAAGGCGAGGAACGCCTCCGTCGACTCGCCGGCTTTCACCGAGTCGTAGAAGCGCCAGGAAGCCTGCGCCGCGCGCGGTACGCTACGGATGGCACCGGCGATGAACTCCTCGACGAGCAGTTGCGGCGTCCGTGTCCATTTCAGGGCGTCGAAGGCGGCCTGCCGGTTGGCCGCGCTCGTGGTGCGGGCAAGCTGCCTGGCGTTTTCCCTGGCCAGGTCGAGGATGCCGTCGTAGGCGACGTCGAGGAAGGATGTCGTGACCTCGCGTTCCTCGAAACGCGCGCCGAGTTCCGTGCAGTCCTGGCAGGAATCGCTGCCGAACACCCAGCCCAGGGAACGATCGCCGTTGAGGCGCACGATCCTGAAGCGGCGTCGGCCTTGCGGACCGACCTCGGCGAACGCTTCGGGCAGGCGGTCGAGGAGGTAGGTCTCGAAGCGGCGGTTGCGCAGGAAGCGACGGTCGAGCTCGTCGCGATCGCGGAACTCGCGGAAGACCCTGCCGTCGGGAGCGTCGGGCGTGTAGAGGACGATGTTGGGGACGGCCTGGGGCTGGCGCGCGCCGATCACGAAGACACCCGTGAGCGGGGCGCCCTGGTAAGTGAGCTGACGGACCACGATCTCGTGGCCGTCGATCCGCGCGCGCCCTGCCGGGGCGGGATGGTCGAGTACGGCGTTCACCCAGGCGAAACCGCGTTCCCGCCGGTGGTAAACGAAGGGGGCCGTGTTCGTGGCGCTGGCGTGGCGTGCCGCATCGTCGAAGGCGTGATACGAGGCAATGCGTGCCTCCTGTGCCTCGAAGCGCATCGCCGCGCGATGCAGGCCGACGACGGCGGCACGTCGTGCGCGACCCGCGGGCGAATCGCCGAAGGTCGCGTCGATATGTCGTGCGTAGCGCTGGGAAAGATCCAGCCCACGAATCATGCCCCGCAAGGTTTCCGCGGACACGTCGCTCCGTGGCGTGCCGTCGGGACGGACGACGGCCAGTGCCTCCGTGGCCGCGGGGGCGACGTTGCGGTAGGCCAGCTCGGCGAGGGAGAAGTCCTCGGTAGGGAAGCCGGAAACGAGGTTTCCCAGCGGATGGTCCGGCACCTTGCGGGTGAGGCGGACATACAGCTCGGCCGGCGTGGCCCGGATGCCGAGCCTGGTCAGTTCCGCGCCCAGCAGGTTCTCCGTGAATGTCGCGAGCGACGGTGGCGCGGCGAGCGCGTCTTCCTGTACGACGCGCCAATGGTCGCGATAGCCTTCGGCGGCCTGCCGCCAGTCGCGACGCACCGACGCGGGCAGGGGGGCGAGCCGTTCTTCCTCCAGCCGGGCGGCCAGGGCGAGGTCGCGTTGCCGCACGATCGAGTGCGCGTCGAGCACGGCATCCAGCGCCAGCGCGTCGTGCAGCCTGTCGCTCAAATCGTCTTCGCCGATCGAGAGCTCGAAGGCGTCGACGACCCGCTCCCGCACGCGGGCCACGAGACGACGCATCACGGTGTCGAACACATCGCCATCGATAGCGCGCGCAGCGAGGAAATGCGTATCGATGACCTTGCCCGTATCGTCCGCGCTGGCGCCGGGCAGTTCGTCGTCCTGGGCGAGCAGCGCGCGCATGCGCCACTCGACGTCGCGGTAGAGGATCGCCATCGAGTCGAATGCCTGCCAGCCGCCTTCGACGGTGAAGAGCAGGACGCGCCCCGCATGCCGGTCGTCCTGGAGCACGAGCGCGCCCGCATAGGGCAGCTCGCCGATCAGCAGTTCGCGCGCATGGAGGTGTGCCGGAAGCGGCGTGCCCGGCACCTGCTGGGCGACGGCGCGGACAAGCGCAGCGGCTTCGCCCGAAAGCGTGCCGTCGTTGTCGCGTAGCGCGGCATCGTCCCGGGCGGCCTGGGCCAGGCGGGAGGCGAAGGCCTGCCGGCGGGGAATCGAAGCGGCTCCCGGGGCCGGTTCGACCCGCGCCTCCCAGAAGGCGTCCAGGCGGGCGAGGAACCCGTCGCGGCCTTCGAGGTCTCCGGGCGGTTCGGGGAGCGCCTGCCGCTGTCCGGCGATCCAGCGCTGGAGCTCGCCCATGCGCTGGATCGCATCGAAGGCGGACTGGTTGGTGTGGGTGACGTCTGCCGGCGGTGCCTGCGGCGGGAGCATGTCCATGGTCGATCCTTGGCGATGGAGATTGCCAAGGTTGGGCCCGGCCGGCGTCGGGGTCTGTCGATGTCGGGCCTGACGGCCCGTCGGCGGCGCGCTTACAACTTGTAAGCGCGGTGGATCGCCACGATGCCGTTCGACAGGTTCCGTACTTCCACATGACCGAAGCCCGCGCCGAGCATCATGCCCTTCAGGGTTTCCTGGTCGGGATGCTTGCGAATGGATTCGGCGAGGTACTGGTAGCTGTCCGCATCGTTGGCGAACAGGCGGCCGAGCCGGGGCAGGATCTTGAACGAGTGCACGTCGTAGAGCTTCGACAGCACCGGGCTCTGCACCTTCGAGAACTCCAGCACCAGCGCGCGTCCGCCGGGCTTCAGGATGCGGTGCATGTCCGCCAGTGCCTTGTCCTTGTCCGTGACGTTGCGCAGGCCGAAGGCGATGGTGACGGCATCGAAGCTGTTGTCGGGGAACGGCAGCGCTTCGGCGTTCATCTGCGCCCAGCGCAGGCCGGAGACCAGGCCGCGGTCGGTCAGGCGGTCGCGTCCCACCCCGAGCATCGCGGCATTGATGTCGCCGACCACGACCTCGCCCTCGTCGCCCACCACCGGTTTCAGGAGCGCGGCGATGTCGCCCGTGCCGCCGGCGAGGTCGAGCACGCGGTCGCCGCGGCGCACGCCGCTGACGGCGACGAAATGGCGCTTCCACAGGCGGTGGATGCCGAACGACATGAGGTCGTTCATCAAGTCGTAGTTACGCGCCACCGAGGTGAACACCTGGCCGACGAGCTTCTGCTTGTCGGCCACCGGGACATCGCGGAAGCCGAAATGGGTGGTTTTCTGGTTTTCCATGGCGCGATGGTACTCGTGTTGTCCCCCGCGGGGACGCTCAATGGTGTTTTTCGTGCCGTTCCCGTTCGTTCGCGACGTGGCGGTCGTGCAGCGATTCGCCGGACGACCCGTCGTCGGGGTCCACCGGTGGGCGGGCGTCGAAGTCGCGGTCGCTTTCGCCGCCGGGCGTGATCTTCAGGATCGAGTGGCGCACCTCGCGGGCGAGGATCAGCCGCGCGTCGCGCACCATGTCCTCCAGCGCCTCGCTGAAATCGAGTTTGCCGGCGGGATCCGTCCAGACGACCTTGACCTCGCGCAGCTTCTGGATGAAGCCGCGGAACAGCGCCTTGTCGAAGAACTCCGGCGCGGACAGTTCGTTGAGCAGGCCCAGGCGCTGCGCGGTGAGCGTGCAGGCGGTTTCGAGTTCGCCGGCGCTCATCGTGTGCGGACCGTTCTTCACCAGCGCCGCGATGGCGATGTAGTAGCGCTCGAACGCCTGCAGCATGCTGCGCGCGATCACGCGCAACTGGTAGGCACCGTCGTCCTGTCCCGGCCCGCGCTCGAGCACGCGGCCTTCGCCGCTGGCTTCGAGGATGCCGCGGCGGACGAAGAACTCGATGGTGTCCTGCACCTGCGCGGCGAAGCCGTCCGCGTCCCAGGGCAGGAACAGCTCGCCCTGGATGAACGGGTAGATGAGCCGGCCGAGGCGCAGCACCGAGGAGCGCGACATGCGCCGGTTGTTGAGGAAGCACGCCGCCACCCACGCCGCGGCGGCGTTGAGGTGGAGCACGTTGTTGCGGAAATAGGAGAGCAGCACCGCCTGCTCGCCGTCGGTCACCAGCACGTCGCCGAGCGGATGGCGCACGCGGCGGATCCAGCCCATCTGCTCGCCGTAGGCGACGATGCCCTGCGGGTTCATGGGCGTGATCGTGACGCGATCGGAATACGGCAGTTCCTGGAACAGCGCCTTGCTCAGTTCGAGCTGCGCAAGCAGGTCGTTCTCGGCCATCGCGTGCTTGGGCGTCGCCAGGAGCGCGAGTGCCAGCAGGTTGATGGGGTTGACGTCCACCGCGCGGTTGATGTTCACCTGGATGCGCTCGGCGAGGTCGTCGACGACGCTGCTCATCCATTCCGGCTTCACGTCCGGGTCCGCCGTGGTCTCGCGCCAGTCCGCCGCCGCCGCGTCGAGCACGGGCGTCAGCAGGATGGGCTCGCCGAAGTTCAGCGTGACGTGGCCATAACGCTGGCGCAGCACTTTCAGGCCGCGGATCAGGCCGAGCAGCGATTCCTTTTCCTTGGGCTTGCCCGACAGTTCGCCGATGTACGACTTGCCTTCCATCAGCTTCTCGTAGCCGATGTACACGGGCTGGAACATGACCGGGCGCCGAGGCGCGCGCAGGAAGGCGCGCACCGTCATCGCCAGCATGCCCGCGCGCGGCGCGAGCAGGCGGCCCGTGCGCGAGCGGCCGCCTTCGATGAAGTATTCCAGCGGCACGCCGCGATCCACCAGCTGCGCGAGGTACTCGTTGAAGACCACCGAATACAGCGCGTTGCCCTTGAAGCTGCGGCGCAGGAAGAACGCACCGCCGCGGCGGAGGATGGGGCCGACGACGGGCAGGTTGAGGTTTACGCCCGCCGCGATGTGCGGCGGCACCACGCCGGAGTGGTGAAGCTGGTAGGACAGCAGCAGGTAGTCGGTATGGCTGCGGTGGCAGGGTACGTACACCACTTCGTGTCCCGGCGCGGCGGCGCGGGCCTTGTCGAAGTGGTGCATCGCGATGCCGTCGTAGAGCTTGTTCCAGAAGTTCGAGAGCAGGAACGACGTGGAGCGCACCACGGGATGCGAGTAGTCGGCGGCGATTTCCAGCGCGAAGTCGCGCGCGCGGCGCTGCGCCTTCGCCAGCGTGATGTTTTCCTTGCTCGCGGTGGCGGCGATGGCGTCGCGTACCGGCTCGGTATTGAGCACGGCGTCGACCACGGTGCGGCGGTGGGAGAGGTCGGGGCCGATCACCGCGGCGCGAATGCGGCGGAAGTGCGTGCGCAGCACGCGCGCGATCTTGCGGGTGAGCCGCTCCGGCGTCAGCCCGCGCGATTCCTCGAGCACCGTGCGCAGCGACACGGGCGCGGAGAAGTGCACCACGGTGTCGCGGCCGTTGAGCAGCAAGGCCAGCATGCGCCGGAACCGGCCGACCACCAGCCAGTTCTCGGCGAACAGCACGCTGAACCAGCCGCTTTCGCGGTTCGGCGCGCGGCCGACGTAGATCGACACCGGCACGACCTGGATATCGCGCGACGGATCGTCCTCGATGGCGCGGATAAGCTGGCCGATCGGCTCGCGCGGCCCACGCGTATCGGTGCGGCCGAACAGCCAGCCGTGCCGGCGGCTCAAGGAGAACACGGAGCGCCGGCGGCGGCCTGCCAGGTCGAGCAGCTGCATCGGGCTGGGCAGGCCGGCCTCGCGGCAGGCGCGCTCCAGGATCAGCGCGTCGGACGTGCCGTCGCGCTCGATGGCGTAGCAGACGGGGACGCCGCTGTTGAGCAGGCCGGCGGGTTCGGCCGGATCCCGCTTGATCCGGACCCAGGGCTCGAGCATGCGACCCAGCAGCTTGAACCACCAGGGGGAGCGGGTGACGTGGACGTGCGGATCCGCACTCATCGGAATGTCTGGCATCGTGGGATTGTACGGCTTCAGCGGGCCTTGGCGTCCGCCATGGCGCCGCCGGGGGCCTGGAGCCGGGGCGGCGGAGCGGTGGTGGAAGGCGGCGCGGCCGCGCTGGCGGCGGGCGCCGGCGGCACCAGGCGGGCATGCTCGTCGCGAACGCGCTGGAGCAGGTCGCTGTCGTACCAGCGACCGTCCAGGAGGACCAGGGTGGCGTCGGTCTGGATCGGCTTGCCGAGCAGCGTATAGGTGATCTTCACGTGTGCCGAGCCGCCGTTGCTCTCGATCGTGTCGATGCTCACCGAATCGAAGCTCTTGTCGACCGACAGCCCGTAGACGTCGAGCAGGCGCTTGAAGCCCAGCCATGCCGTGGACCAGGTGGCCATGGATTGCTCGAACGTCATGGCGTGGAGGGCGTCCGGCGTGGACAGGTTCGCCTTGCGCGCCGTGTCGACCACGATGCCGATGGCCTCCTTCGCCTTGGCCTGGTCGCCCCAGCCGACCGTCTGCGTCCATGGCGCCACCACGTTCACGGCTTCGCGCAGCTGACGTTTCTGCGAAAGCGTGAGGTCTTTGTCCTGGTCGATGGCAGTGAGCGCCATCGATTGGCCGATGCCGGAGATCAACGGCATCTGGTCCTTATAGTCGCGGTCGAAGCGGACCAGGGTAGGGCGCAGTTCGGCGAAGAGCTTCTTCTCCGCGTCGGGCTCGGTGAGTCGCTTCACGCCGGCGTCGAACTTCGTTTCGTCGTCGGGGCCGACCGGTGCCTGCGCCGCGTTGCGGAGCGGCCAGTCGGCGCGCAGCGTGGCGAAGTCGCCGGGCGGCAGGGCGTGTTTCCAGAACAGGTCGAACTTGCCGTCGCGCAGCAGCGCGAGCGATTCGCGGGTGGCATCTTCCGGCGATCCACCGCCCGGCCTGCCCGGCGCTTCCTTCTGCCGG
Organism: Luteibacter yeojuensis; assembly: GCF_011742875.1. NCBI lineage: Bacteria > Pseudomonadati > Pseudomonadota > Gammaproteobacteria > Lysobacterales > Rhodanobacteraceae > Luteibacter > Luteibacter yeojuensis. The sequence goes on along the minus strand of NZ_JAAQTL010000001.1, from coordinate 2,686,780 downwards.
TTGCAAGCACCGAGCAGGGCGAGGGCCAGCAGGAGGATCCAGATGGCGGGGGAGTGGCGGCGCATGGCGGGAATCGGTGGGGCGGGGAATGGGGAGCATATCGCGAAGAGCGGTCGCGACCGGTCGGCCCCCCACAAGAAAAAACCCCGGAGGCGAGGCCTCACGGGGTTATCCAGCCCGAAGCCGGAAAGGGAAATGGCCTTGCCTGCATTGCTTTGTGCGCCACAGGTTTCGGCGAGGAGAATGATAGTTGCCCGACATTGCTAAAGCAATATGTCAGCAAATAACAATTAACTCATTGATTTTACTTGGATCGAAGCGATTCGATCTTCTTCTGGCGGCGTTCGGCACGGGGAAGAGTGTAGTCGTTGTCGAACAGCGCGCTCTCCCACGCCCCGTAAGTCGGGTTCGGCAGCACGAACCAGCGCTCGCCGATCCAGGCGGTGTAGGGCGCCATGGCCTTCTCGCGGCCTTGCGCCGTGTTGCCCGGCACGTTCGCGAAGTCCGCGATCTGGTCGCCGAACTGCATCAGCACGCGATAGTCCTTCGCCACGCGCTGGCGGCGGCAACCCTTCTCGCTGCCCACCTGCTCGCACCCCTCGACGAAGGTACCGAGGCCGAGGAAGGAGTCCTTGCCGGCGACGGGAAAGCCAGCCGCGCGCAGGTTCGCGAGGGTGGCCTCGTCCAGGTCTTTCGCGCGGTTGGAGATGTAGATCACCGCGATGCCATGGTCGGCCGCGAAGTTCGTGAACGCCACCGCGCCCGGCATCGGACGGGCGATGGCTTCCCTGCACCAGGCGGCCCAGTCGGCTTCGTTGAACTCGCCGCCGGAGTGGACCAGGCGGGCCTGGTAGGGCGAGTTGTCCAGAACGGTCTCGTCGATGTCGAGGATCACGGCCGGCTTCAGCCCTTTCAGCGAGGGATGCGCCGCGCGGTCGTCCGCCGGCAGCGCGTCCCAGGTCGGATCCTTCTTCGCCTTGAGGAGTTTCTCCTGCGCGTCGCGGTAGGTCTGCAGGAAGATGTAGTCGTGTTCGCTGGCCTTCTGCGACCAGGCGACGGCGTTGAGGTTGTCGTCGGCCGCGGGACCGGCGGACGCCTCCGCCGGCGCGGCGACCTGCGGCGCGGTGGCGGGCGGTGCGGCGGTCTGCGGCGCATGGGCGCAGCCGAGCAGGGACAGGGCGGCCACCAGGGCGACCGGAACGAACTTCATCATGGAAACCCCTTGGATGACGCAGCGCGCCGAGGGCGGCGATTCTCTGGGGAGTTTACGACACTGTGAAGTCGGACTGCCCCCAAGGGGGGCGGTGGGGAAGCACGCTTCCCACAGTACCCCGCGTCCTGACAGACTGCGCCCTCATCCACGACGAGACCGTCCATGGAAGCCGCCAACTCGCGAACGCGCGCCGTGCGCATCGCCAGCTATATCGCCGCCGGACTCGGCCTTTTCCTCGTTCTCTACCTGCGTCTGCTCCCGGCCTTGCTTGCGGGATTGCTGGTGTACGAAGTCGTGGTGTCCACGGCGCCGCTGATGGGGCGGCGTCTTTCGGGCGACCGGGCGCGCGTGCTTGCCGTGGCGCTGGTCGGCGTGATCGTGGTCGGACTGCTCACCCTTCTCGTGCTCGGCGGCATCAGCTTCTTCCGCAACGAGATCGGCAACCCGGAAGACCTGTGGCAGAACCGACTCATGCCGCTCGTGGAACGCGCGCGCCAACAGCTGCCGCCGGCCGTCGTCGACCGCCTTCCCGAGAGCGTGGACGCCCTTCGCATTACCGCGATGGACTGGGCGCGTTCGCACGCGGTCACGTTGCAGCTGGCCGGCAAGGAAGCGGCGCGCGTCGTCGTGCACATCATCATCGGCCTCGTGCTCGGCGCCATCGTGGCTTTGAGCCGGGCACGCCCCACGCACCAGGTCGGTCCCTTCGCCGCGGAACTCAGCCTGCGCAGTGCGCGCCTCGCGGACGCCTTCCACAACATCGTGTTCGCGCAGATCAAGATCTCGCTGTTCAATACCCTTTTCACCGGCATCTACCTGCTGGCCGTGCTGCCGATGTTCGGCGTACACCTGCCGCTGACCAAGACGCTCATCGTCATCACCTTCATCGTGGGACTGCTGCCCGTCATCGGCAACCTGCTGTCGAACACGGCCATCACGATCGTGGGCCTCTCGGTGTCGCTCTACGTCGGCCTTGGCGCGCTGGCCTTTCTCATCGTCATCCACAAGTTCGAATACTTCCTCAATGCGCGCATCGTCGGCGGCCAGATCCGCGCCCGCGCCTGGGAGCTGCTGGTGGCGATGCTGCTCTTCGAGGCGGCTTTCGGTCTGCCCGGCGTCGTCGCCGCGCCGATCTTCTACGCCTACCTCAAGGCTGAACTGGAAGCGGAGCGTTTGATCTAGCGTTCATCCCGCGACTGCTGGAATCGCGCCATGGTCGGAACAGCGCAGGACACCCGCAGCCTCCGTATCGCCACCTACGTGCTGGCGGCGGTGGCGCTGTGGGCGGTACTGTGGCTACACCTGATCTCCGCCCTGCTGGCCGGCCTGCTGGTCTACGAGGTGGTGGAAAGCCTCACGCCGCTGATCCGGCGCATCGCCCCGGGCGAGCGTGCAAGGCCGATCGCGGTAGCCCTGGTGACGGCGGTCGTGGTGGGCGCGATCATCCTCGTCGTGATTGCCGCGCTCACCTTCTACCGGCGCGACCTGGGCGACCCGCAGGAGCTGTGGGATACGAAGCTGCTGCCGCTGCTGAGCAAGGCCCACGAACAGCTGCCGGCATGGCTGACCGCGAACATCCCCGACAGCTTCGTCGATTTCCGCGACCAGGGCATGGCCTGGGTGCACGATCACGGCGGCGACCTGCGCCTGGTCGGGACCACCGCGGCGCGTGTGTTCGTGCATATCGTCATCGGCCTGGTGCTCGGCGCCATCGTGGCGGTATCGCACGGTGCCGGGGGCCGCGCGGCGCGGCCTTTGTCGTTCGAGCTTTCGACGCGCGCCATGCGGCTGGCGCACGCGTTCCACAACATCATCTTCGCGCAGCTGAAGATTTCCGCGATCAACACGACGCTGGCGGCGCTCTTCCTGCTGGTGGCGTTGCCGTCCTTCGGTGTCCATGTGCCGCTGGCGAAGACGCTGGTGATCGTCACCTTCGTCACCGGACTGCTTCCCGTCGTGGGCAACCTGGTGTCGAACGTGCTCATCACCATCGCGGGCCTGTCCGTGTCGCTTTGGGTGGGTATCGCCGCGCTCGGTTTCCTGATCGTGGTGCACAAGCTTGAGTACTTCCTCAATGCGCGCATCGTCGGCGGACAGATCCGCGCGCGGACATGGGAACTGCTCGTGGCGATGCTGGTGCTGGAGGCCGCTTTCGGCCTGCCCGGCCTGGTGGCGGCGCCGATCTACTACGCGTACCTGAAGAGCGAACTGGAAGCGGAGCGCCTGATCTAGGCGCTCTCTGTGGGAGCCGCTATAGCGGCGAGAAAACCTCGCGACAATGCGCAGGATTGTCCTCGCCGCTATAGCGGCTCCTACAGGCGCGCACGAATCAGGCGCCGCCGGCCAGCATCGCGCGGATGCGCGCCATGTGCGTCTCCGCGGTTTCCTTCTTCACTTCGGCGTCGGCATCCGGGTCCTTGCCGTCCCAGTGCAGGTCGTCCTGTGGCAGCTCCTCCAGGAAGCGGCTGGGGTCGTTGCTCAGGATCTCGCCGTACTTGCGCGACTTCGCGGCGAACGACAAGGTCAGCGATTCCTTCGCCCGTGTGATGCCCACGTACATCAGGCGGCGTTCCTCGTCGAGGCGACCCTCGTCGATCGCACCCTCGTGCGGCAGCGTGCCGTCCTCGCAGCCCACGATGAAGACGAAGCGGAATTCCAGGCCCTTGGCCGAATGCAGCGTCATCATGCGCAGCGCGTTGCCGGGGTCGTCGCGATCGGCGTGGCTCAGCAAGGCCAGTTGCGCGGCGATGTCGCCCGTGCGGCCGCCGTCCTTCCCCATGGCCCGGAACCAGTCGATCAGCTCGCGCAGGTTGCCCAGGCGGCGCTCTCGCAGCGTCTCGTCGGGCGTCGATGCGGCGATATGCGCGCCATAGCCGGATTTCTCGATGACCGAGTTCACGAGGTCCGCCGCGCTTTCATGCACGGCGTGGCTGCGCAACTCGTCCATCAGCCGCGCGAAGCCGGCCAGCGCCGAGGCCGGCCGTGGCGACAGTGTCTTCAGCACGGCGTCGCTGCGCGCGGCATCGAGCAGCGAGGCGTTGCGCGATTGCGCGATCTGGCCCAGCTTCTCCAGGGAGGTGGCGCCGATCTCGCGCTTGGGCACGTTCACCACGCGCAGGAAGGCGGCATCGTCTGTCGGATTCGTGAGCAGGCGCAGGTAGCAGAGGATGTCCTTCACTTCGGCGCGGTCGAGGAACGACAGCGCGCCGCTCAGGTGGTACGGCACGCGCGCCACGCGCAGCGCCTTCTCCAGCGCGCGCGCCTGGAAATTGCCGCGATACAGGATGCAGAAGTCGTCCCAGCGGACACCCTTTTCCTTGTACTTCTCATGCAGGTTGGCGGCGATGGCGGCGATGCGCTCGGCCTCGTGGTCGCTGTCCTTGCATTCGAGCACGCGGATGGGCGGTCCCTCGACATGATCGCTCCAGAGCCTCTTCTCGTGGACGTGCGGATTGTTCGCGATGAGCTGGTTCGCCGCGCGCAGGATGCGCTTCGCGCAGCGATAGTTCTGCTCCAGCTTGATCACGCGCAGTTGCGGGAAGTCGCGGCCGAGCTGGTCGATGTTCTCGGGGTTCGCGCCGCGCCACGCGTAGATGCTCTGGTCGTCGTCGCCCACGCAGGTGAAGCGCGCCTTCGGTCCGGCGAGGGCTTTCAGCAAGCGGTACTGGGCGTCGTTGGTGTCCTGGTATTCGTCCACCAGCAGGTAGCGCAGGCGCTCCTGCCAGATGGCGCGCGCCTCGTCGTCGGTCTCGAGGATGCGCAGCGGCAGGCGGATCAGGTCGTCGAAATCCACCGCGTTGAAGGCGGCGAGGCGCTGCTGGTAGAGGTCGTAGATCGTCGCGGCTTCGATCTCGCGCGGGCTGCGCGCCGATGCCATCGCTTCCTCGGGCGTCATGCCTGCGTTCTTCGCGCGGCCGACCAGGTTGCGGATGCCCAGGATCACCTCGGGCTTCACGCCCTTGGGCGAGAGCTCCTTGATCATGTTGGCGCTGTCGTCGGCGTCGAGCACGGAAAAGCCGCGGCGCAGGCGCGCGCGATCGTGCTCGATCTGGAGGAACTTGAGACCCAGCGCGTGGAACGTGCAGACGGTAAGCGCCTTCGCCGCATCGTCGGAGATCAGCCGTCCCACGCGCTCGCGCATCTCCTTCGCCGCCTTGTTGGTGAAGGTGATGGCCGCGATCTTCTCCGCCGCGAGGTGCCGGCGCGAGATGAGGTGCGAGATCTTTTCCGTGATGACGCGGGTCTTGCCGGAACCGGCACCGGCCAGCACCAGCAAGGGGCCGTCGCAGTATTCGACGGCCGCATGTTGTTGGGGATTGAGCATGGGATCGACCGGGACGACGGCGGACGAGGCCCCGGATGGTAGCAGGTGGGTGCGTTACCATGTGGGGTCACGCACCGGAACCACCCGCATGGCCAAGCTGTACTTCTATTACTCGGCGATGAACGCCGGCAAGACCACGACGCTGCTGCAGAGCGCGCACAACTACCACGAGCGCGGCATGCGCACGCTGATCCTCACCCCGGCCCTGGACGACCGCTACGGGGAAGGCATGGTGGCCTCCCGGATCGGCCTGCAGGCCCGGGCGGTGCGCTTTGCCGGCGAGGAGGACATCTTCGCGATCGTCGAGAAGGACATCGCCGGGCGCGGCGCCCTGCACTGCGTGCTGGTGGACGAGGCCCAGTTCCTGAGCAAGGCCCAGGTCTGGCAGCTGACCGACGTGGTCGACCGCCTCGGCATCCCCGTCCTGGCCTATGGCCTGCGCACCGATTTCCGCGGCGAGCTGTTCGAGGGCAGCCAGTACCTCCTGGCCTGGGCCGACAACCTCGACGAGATCAAGACGATCTGCCATTCCGGGAAGAAGGCGACCATGGTGGTACGCGTGGACGAGCACGGGCGCGCCGTGACCCAGGGTCCCCAGGTTGAGATCGGCGGCAACGACCGCTATGTCTCCGTGAGCCGCGCCGAGTTCAAGAGCATCACCGGCGGCGACGGACGTATCGAGTTGCAGCAGCCGATGCTGCCGCTCGGCGAGAGCGAACCCGAAGAAGGAAATCCCGCGTGACCGAGACGACCACCCATGCCGCCGAGTGGCCGCGCCCCTACTGGAAGCCCAGCGACGAGCAGGCCGTGCTGTTGTTCTTCGTCTTCGGCGCCTTCGCCGAGGACCTGGCCATACCCGCCGCCCGCTACGGCAGCCCGGGGCTTCCCGAGGGCGTGGAGTTGCAGCGTTTCCAGAACGCGGTGCTGTCGCGCTGGGAGGGTTATCCGCTTTCCGGCGCCCTCGGCGAACTGCTGCGCGAGGACAATCCGGAGGCGTACGCGGAGGCCAAGGCCGCGCCGCATGTGATCGCCATCCGTGGGCGCTTCCCCGATCGGGAAAGCCTCGACTACCTTCGCGATACATTGGGCGTCGTCGCCTCGCTGACCGACGTCGGTGGCAAGGCCGTGGTCGATCCGCAGATCCTGACGCTCTTCGATGCCGCGTCGTGGCGCGAGCACTACCTGGTACAAGGCGGCGCGCCGCCGCGCCACCACGTGCTGATCCTGTGCAGCCCCGAGGAAACCAAGGGGCGTTCGTGGATCCGCACCCGCGGCATGCGCAAGTTCGGCCGTCCGGACATCAGCCTGACGAACGTGCCCGATCGCGAGATCGATCGCGCGGGCGCCTTGTCCGAGCGCTTCGTCGAACTCGGGGCGCTGGGTGCCCACTTCGATCCCGCGCAGGCGATCGAAGTGGAAGGCGTAGCCGGTGGCCTTGCGGTGAGCGTGTCGGGCGACGAGGAAGACCCGCGCTTCAACAACACCCATGCGGCCATGCGCTGGCCGGACTGATCGGCGTCGATCAGGGTTTCGTGCCGTCCGCCTGCGCATTGAGCCAGTCGACGAAGCGTCGCGTATCGCCTTTTTCGTGGAAGTCCACGGCGACGTAGTTCGGCTTGCGTTGCGCGGCGGGCCAGCAATAGTCGCGGTAACGGGTCACGAGCGTGTCGAACCGGTTGTCGTGGTGCAGCGGTATCGGCACGCCATGGAACTGGTTCATGGTGAACAGCGGCCGCCATCCCGGCATGCCCGGGATCTCCGGCGACGCCAGCGGCTGGTGCTCCCACCGGCTGTAGCAACGCGGGTCGTGCGTGAAGACCGTGGTGCCGAGGCTCCAGTAGTTTTCGACGGTGAAGTCCTCGCTCGGCATGATATGCACGTCGCCGGAGCGCGTCGTCAGCGTTCCGCTGCTGTCCCAGTTGTGGCTGAAGATCAGGATGCGCTGCCCTCTTTCCAGCATCGCCTTGTAGGTGGGCCAACCGTCCGTCGGCCATGCATATGGATCGAACGTGCGGCCACCGAGGCCCGGTACCTTGTTCAGCTCGGTCGTGAGCTGGTCGAGACTCGTGTAGTCCTCGAGGTGCAGGGTGACGATCGCGTCGCCGTTTTCGTCGAGGAAGGGCAGCAAGGTGGTGATGAACAGGTCGGCGAGCGTCCGCGAGCCGCTCCTGCACCGGTTGTGGCAAAGCCGCACGCGGTCCTCATGGTAGTAGAGATCGAGCATGAGGCCGCGCACGCCCGCGGCGAGTTGCTCGTCGATGGTCTGGTTCTGGTTGGGAATGAGGCCGTTGCTGGTGAAGGCGTTATGCGTGGTGACCCAGCTGTAGCGGTCGAAAGGCTGACTGGTGTCCTCGGGGGTGCCGGCGAGGGCGGCGCCGGCGCACAGTGCGAGGGCGAATATGCCGGTGCGCACCGACACGAGGTAGGCGTGATTCATCGGGAACTTCCGTGTGGGGGTGGGGAGGGTTGAGTCTAGAAGCCACTCCCCACGCCCCGCCGTCAGATTTTCTCCCTACTCGTTGTAGTCCTGCGGAGCAGCTCAAGTCCTATCGGCCTGCTACGTGTCGGCGTTCACGGCATCGAGCCGATCTCGAATTCATTGCCCGAGAAGCGCACGGACGTCTGCTTGTCGACGTTCGCATGCAGGTTGTGCCGGTTGACCGGACGGAGCAGGTAGGCGTCCGTCTCATCGATCCTGAATAGCTGATAGGACCGGCTCCGGGGTGTCGTGGAACGGCGCATCAGCGTGTGCAGGTCGATACGGACCCAGCGGCCGGAGGCGGAACCGAGGGTACTGTTGGCGGTCGTTCCCGCCGCGCGCGGTATCCATGGGGTCAGGCCGGTCGGCAGGGAGGAGAGTGGCGTCGTGGGAGGCAGGGTCGTCACGGGGATTCCCACGTGCAGCCCGCGGGAAACCCGTAGCTCTTGCAAGGCCACGCTCACGACTTCCGTTCCCTGGCCTGAGATCTGACCCGGAAGGTAGGCGTAGACGTGCTGAGGCCACCAGGACTGGTCGACCGTGGTCAGGCGGGGCAGCCGGCTCGCGCCGCGGGGGGCGGTTCCCGCCGGCAGGCCGGGCGGATCGATGGGGAGGCGGGGCGCGACCGGCGCCTCGGCGGGCGCCCATGTACCGGCTTGCAGCGCATCGTTCCAGGCCTGGCGTTGCGTCGACGACAGGCGGTGTGGCGCGGGTTCTCGTCCGAGCATGTGCTTCAGGACACGGTCGTAGTCGGTCGCGGCGAGGTCCCGGTACAGCGTGTCCAGGAGCACGCCGCGCTGATGGGTCGTGAGCCGCGCGACGTCGGCGTTCAGCAGCTCGTTGTCGGACAGCAGGAAGAGGGGATCTTCCGTCGGCAGACGGGCGTGGCGGCTGGACCCGCCGCCACCGCCAGCCAGCCCGCCGCGCCGGAAGCGCCATGTGCCGTCGGCAAGGCGTTCCACCGGCGGACCGTGGCGCCCGGGGTTGCCGGCGTCGAAGAGCCGCCAGCTGTCATGCGTCGTGTCGTAGCGCACGTGATAGGACTTTCCTTCGTGCCGGATGATGCCGCGCTTCACTCCCGCATGCTCGACGACATGGAAGACCGACATGGATTCGCCGGGTGGAATGACGACGTCCTTCGCGAGGAAACGTTTATCAAAGAGGGTGTCCGGCCTGGACAGCGTGCTCCGGTTGGATGCAAGGACGCGCGAGCCGGCAGTAGCGCGGACGTAGGCGCCGGTCAGCACGGGCACCTGGGAGTAGAGCGGCAGGACGGCGAGGCCGGCGGTATAGCCATCGACGAAGGCGAGGAAGGCCTCGGTGCGTTCGCCTGCCTTCACGTTGTCGTAGAAACGCCATGCCGCCTGGGCGGTCTGCGGCACGCTCCGGATCACACCGCCGACGAGTTCGCGGGTCAGTTGGACGGGTAGGTTCCAGTGCCATAGCACGTCCCTGGCGGCACCGACGTCGGTGTTGGCGGTCGAGCGGGCGACGTCGCTGGCGTTGCGCTTGGCCAGGGCGACGAGGTCGTCGTAGGCCCGGTCGAAGATATCGGTCGCGACCTCCCGCGAGTGGAATTTTTCCGCCAGTTCGGTGCATCCCTGGCAGCTTCCCGTGCTGAATATCCAGCTCGCGGAGCGATCGTCGTTGAAGCGCGGCACCCGAAAACGGCGCGAGCCCTGTCGGGCGGGATCGGCCTCGCCGAGTTCGTCGGGCAGGTGGGCCAGGAGGTAATGCTCGAACCGGCGGTTGAGCAGGAAGTCGCGGGTCAGTGTGGCCCGGTCGGCGAATTCACGCCACGCGAGGCCATCGGGCGCGTCGGGGGTGTAGAGCACGACACGGGCGACGGCTCCGCTCTGGCGGGCGCCGATCAGGAAGAGCCCGGTCAGCGCGGCGCCCTGGTAGGTCAGTTGGTGGATAACGATCTCGTGGCCTTCGACCCGCGCCCGGCCCGTCGAGGCCGGATGGTCCAGCACGGCCTTCACCCAGGCGAAGCCACGCTCCCGGTGATCGGGATGGAAGGACCGGGGTTCGTTGCCGTCGTAATAGGACAGCCGCGCATCCGCGGCCTCGAAGGCCATGCGCGCCTTCAGCAGGCCGGTGAACGTCCGGCGCTGTCCACGACCCTGCGGCGTATCGCCCAGCGTGCTCTCCAGGTGCCGGGCGTAGGCGTTGGGAAGATCCAGGTCGCGGACGATCTTGCGCACGACCGGTGCCGGGATATCGGTGCGCAACGAGCCGTCGGCGTGGATGACCTCCAGGCCGTCGGTGTCGCCGAGGTTGCGATACGCCAGTTCGAGCAACGAGAGCTCCTGCCGCGCGAATCCCGACAGGGCGGTTGCGATCGGACCGTTCTCCAGCGTGCGGCGGGTCAGGCGGACCCGCACGTCGCGTGGCGACACGGCGATGCCGCGATCGCGCAAAGCCGTGGCCAACGCGTCCAGGATGAACGCGTCCAGCGACGACGTCCCGGAGGACTGGAGGTCGCGGGCTCGGTAGGCACTGTCGCGGTAGTCGGCGGCCATGCGCCGCCAGTGGTCGCGGACTGCCTTGGGCTGTCCGGCCAGACGTTCCTCGTCGAGCCGGGTGGCCAGGGAGAGGTCCCGGTCGCGCACGATGCCGTGCACGTCGAGCAGGGCGTGCAGGTCCAGGGCGGCATGCAAGGCATCCTGGCGTTCTTCGTCGACGGGCGTCGCGAAGGCCAGCGTGACCCGTTCGCGCAGCCGTTCGACGAGCCGGCGGGTCAAGGTATCGAACGCATCGCCGTCGATGGGCCGGGTGTCGAGGAAGTGCGTGTCGATGACCGCTTCCATGTCGTCCATGCCGATGCCGGGCAGCTCGTCGCGTTGGGCCAGTTGCCGGCGCATGCCCAGTTCGACGTCGCGGTAGAGGACGTCGAGCGACGCGAAGACCCGCCAGCCGGTTTCGACGGTGAACAGCAGTACCCGCGCGGGATCGCGGTCGTCCTGGAGGACGAGAGCGCCGGCGTAGGGCCGGGTGCCGACGAGGAGTTCGCTCGCATGGAGGTGGCTGGATAGAGGGCCGCCCGGAGGCAGCCTGACGGCGCGCGCGATGAGCAGGTCTTCAGCGGAGAGGGTGCCGTCGTTGTGGCGTAACGCGGCATCGTCGTCGGCGGCTTGGGCCAGGAGCAGGGCCAGGGCCTGTCGGCGCGGGACAGCCGGCTGGCCTGCCTTATGTTCGACGGAGGCGTCCCAGAAAGCGTCCAGCGCGGCGAGGAATGGGGCGAGGGAGGAGTCAGTGCCCTCGATCGATCCCGGCAGCGCGGCCTGCTGTTCGAGGATCCAGACTTGGATGTCCCGCATGCGCTGGAGTCTGTCCAGGGCGGACTGGTTGGTATGGGCGACGTGGGCAGGCGGCGCCTGCGACGGAAGCATGTCCAATGGCTTTCCTTGGCGTTGGAGGTCCGCGAAGGGTAGCCAGGGCCATTGTCGGGGGTCTGCCGACGCACAAGGCCTTCGCTTGTCAACGCTCCCCGTCACGACGAGTCGGACAAGGACGGGCCTTCACGGCGTGCCGCGTCGCCGGATCAGCGCTGACAGGAGGGACAGTAGAACGATGCGCGTTGGCCGAGCGCCACCACGCGAATGGACGTGCCGCAGATCTTGCACGCTTCGCCGGCGCGGCCATAGGCGAACAGCTCCTGGTAGAAATAACCCGGCGCTCCGTCGGGCGAAAGGAAGTCGCGCAAGGTGGTACCGCCGCGCGCGATCGCATGGGCAAGGATGCGTTTCACTTCGCCGGCGAGTCTTGCGTACCTCTCCCGCGAAACCTTGCCGGCCGCGCGGCGCGGATCGATGCCCGCGGCGAACAGCGCTTCGCTCGCATAGATGTTGCCCACGCCGACAACGACCGCATTGTCCATGAGGAAGGTCTTCACCGCCGCCGATCGCCCGCGCGACACCCGCCAGAGCAGGTCGCCGTCGAATGCGTCGGTAAGCGGCTCCGGTCCGATGCCTTCGAGGAGCTCGTGCGTCTCGCCCGGCATCTGCCACAGCAACGCGCCGAAGCGACGGGGATCGGTGAAGCGGAGCACCTGGCCGGAGTCGAGCACGATGTCCACGTGGTCGTGCTTCCCGATGGGCGTGCTTTCGGGCAACACGCGAAGCACCCCGGACATGCCGAGGTGGAGCAATGCGGTGCCCGCCCCGGTATGCAGCAGCAGGTATTTCGCCCGGCGTTCGACGCTATCGATCACCTGACCGGGCAGGAGGGTCGAGACCTCGGGCGGTATCGGCCAGCGCAGGTCCGGCCGGCGCAATACGACGCCGGCGACACGGCGCCCTTCCAGGTGGGGAGCGATACCGCGGCGGGTGGTTTCGACTTCGGGCAGCTCGGGCATGGGCGAAAGATGGGGCGTACGGAGGCGACACGCAAGCCGGTTCGATCACGCCCATCGGCTGCATGCCGCCCTTCGTTACGGACCGCCACCAACCGCCGTCGTCGGCAACGACGCCGTGCGCGGCGGACGCGGCAGCGCCTGCGCCGGAACGATGGCGATGCGGTCGCCGACCTTCGCGTAACGTTGCTTGCCCAGTGCGGCCATCTCGCCGAATTCCACGCGTGTGCCGTTGAGCACCAATACCGCCAGCGGCGGCGACAGGCCGATCTTCGTGGCATCGAAGTCGGTGGCGGGCCGCCAGTCGGCCACCGGTGTGGCGGCCAGCAGGGCCAGGTCTTGCGCGCGACCTTCGTCCGCGTGCGCCGTGCTCCCGGTCCAATGCCCGTCGCGCCGCTCGAAGCGCTGGCCCGGCAGGCCGCGCATGTCGATCTCGATGCGTGTCACCGCGTGCGGATCGAGTGACGTGAGCGTATGCGCGCGCACCTCCGCCTCGTCCGCCTGCCACTGCCACGCCACCGCACCGACGAGGCCAAGCAACAAGGCGCTGCCGACGATCCGGGCCTTCACGTCAGCGCCGCCTCCGTCGCCATGCGATGCCAGCGCCGAGGCCGAGCAGCAGGAGGGGCAGGCATACCAGGAAGGCGATGCTCACGAGGTTGAGGCCGTCCTGCGATACCGAGATCACCCGATCGGGCGCCCCGCGCGCGGGCAGGTCCACGAGCACGTCGTCGCCGAGCAGCCAGTCGAGGATGCGTTCGCCGAGCGCGCGGTTACCGCCGTTGCCGACATAGGTGTTCGACAGGAAATCGCCGTCGCCGATGACGACGGCGCGCTGTTCGCTCTTGGCCGGGCTGGGCGACAGGCGATTCAGCGCGAAGCCGAAATCGAGCGGGCCCTTCAGTTCGCCCGCTTCGGGATGGAAGGCGATCGTGGAGGGCTTCTCGTTGTCGATGCCGCCGAAGGCCGTCCAGCTGCGCTCGCCCGAGCGGAGGAAGGGCACGACCGCCCAATCGTGCGAAGAGACCTGCGCCAACGCGGACACCTGCGGGAAGAGGGTCGTGTCGCGGAACGCCCGGGTGATCGCGTGGAACGGATAGTCGCCGAGCACGACGATGCGCGGATCGTCGACGTTGAGCGTGCTGCCCTGGCCGTCCACGAGCACGCCGGGCAGGACGCGGATGCCGAGCACATCGGCGAGCGCACCGGTGCCCAGGTCGTCGTTGGAGGGCTCGGTAAGCCACAGCAGGTTGCCGCCGCCGCGCACGTAGTCGACGAGCGCCGCCACGCTTCCCGCGGGCAGCGGCGCCATCGGGCTCGCGAGCACGACGAGGTCGGTGTGCTCGGGCACGCCTTGCGTCTGGCTGAAGTTGAGCGGCACGGCCCGGATGCCGCGGCGTTCCACCTGGCTCATGAAGGTGCCGAGGTCCGCGTTGGCGTGACCGTCGCCCTGACGCTCGCCGTCGCCGGTGACGAAGGCGACGATGCGCTGGCCGCCACGGGCGAGGCGTTCGAGCGCGTTGGAGAGGTTGCGCTCGTTGATCGGGCTTTCCACGCGCTCCTCGCGGCCCTGGTAGCGCACGAGCAGCGCGCCGTCGCCGGAAATACCGAGCTGGCGCGAAGCGGCGGGATCGAGGTCGGGATCGACGAAGGAGAGGCGGAGATCCTTTTTCTCGCGCACGTAGCGCTCCATCACCGCCGCGATCTGTTCGCGCAACGGTCCGGTCGGCGAGATGTAACCGACGACGTCGACAGGGCCGCGAAGCTTGTCCAGCACGGCGACGCTTTCGGGCGCGAGGCTGGCGCGCGCGCCGCGCGTCCAGTCGAACGTCCACGCGTGCCGCGAACTGAGGAAACCGAGGCAGCCGGCGGCGACGAAGAGGCCGAGGAGCACGAACCAGCGATCGAGGCGGCGCATCACTGGCGCTCCCTGTCGGCAGCGAGGCGACGGACGGCGAGGCACAGCGAGAGGGCGATCGCGAGCGCGAACCATGCGAGGTCGCTGGTCACGACCAGCCCGCGCAGCAGGTTTTGCAGGTGGGTGGCCATGGTGAGCCATTCGAGGAAGCCGCCGCTCACGCCGGCGGCCTGTGCGCCGCGATCGATGGTCCAGAGGGCGAGCGTGACGATGAGCGCCATGGCCGCCGCGATGGCCGGGAACGAGGTGGCGGCGGAGCAGGCGATGCCGATGGCGGCCAGCGTGGCGAGCAGCAAGGCGGTACCCAGCGTGGCCGCTGCGAGCTTGCCCCAGTCGGCGGTGGATTCCGCGCCGATGGCGAGCGGCATCGCCAGCGTCGCCAGCAGCCACAGTCCCAGCCACGCGAGTACCGCGAGGTACTTGCCGGTCACGATGCGCCAGGGGGCGAGCCCGGTGGAGGCCAGGAGGGCGAGCGTGCCCGCGCGGCGTTCGCCGGCGAGCTGGGTCATGGTCATGAGGGGCACGACGAGGAAGGCGAGCTTCGCGAGTTCGGCGAGCAGGGGAATCGCCACCAGGTCGGTGAAGCCGGGCGCGTCGGCCACGGCGGCGAGCTTGACCTGCGCCCCCAGGAACTGGCCCAGGCCGAGCACGAAGGTCCAGGCCAGCCAGGCGATGGTCAGCGCGGCGAGCGCCCACGCCAGGGGGCGCACGGCGAGGCGGCGGAGTTCGAGACCTGCGACGGCGGCGACGCTCATGCGGCGGCTCCCGTGGCGACGGCGAAGAACGTGGCTTCGAGGGCCGCGCCGCCTTCGTCCCCGCGCAGCGGCGCATCGTGGCGCAGCCGGCCCTCGTGGAGGATCACGACGCGGTCGCACACGGCCACCACTTCCGCGAGGACGTGGGTGGACAGGATCACCGCGGCGCCGGCGGCGGCGCGCTCCCGGATAAGCTTGCGCAGTTCGCCGACCTGGACCGGATCGAGCGCATTGGCCGGCTCGTCGAGGATGACGAGGGCGGGCTCGTGGACAAGCGCGCAGGCGAGGCCCAGGCGTTGGCGCTGGCCCTGGGAGAGCACGCCGGCGAGACGGCGGCGCAGGTCGCCCAGTTGCAGACGGCCGGCGATGGCCTCCGCCGCGCGGCGGGCGGCCGGGCGGGTCGCGCCGCGCAGGCGGGAAAACGCCACGAGGTGTTCCTCGACCGATAGCTCCGGCCACAACGGCGCGTTCTCCGGCAGCCAGCCGATCATCCGGCGGGCGATCGCCGGATGGGCCACGAAGTCGTCGCCACCGAGGAAAATGCGTCCCCGATCGGGCCGGAGGGCGCCGGAAAGCATGGACAGGGTGGTGGATTTACCGGCCCCATTGACCCCAAGGAGCCCGAGGACTTCACCGCCGTTCAGGGTGAAGGAGAGCTCGTTCACGGCGGCGCGGCCGGCGCGGCGACGGGAAACGCCTTCGACGTTCAGCAAAACACCCTGGTTCATGCGGCTACGTCGGCTATCGACGGGCTACGTCGCGAAACCTGGTGCCATCGTGCCGAGGGGCAGGGCTGCTGCTGAACGGAGGGGGTCGGTGTCATGCCGCGATTGTGCGCAATAGGCTCGCGATCCCACAACAACCCTCTTCACAATTTGCCGATAACCATGCTGGTGGGTATGGCATAGCCTCGTTAGACTGGACGGGTAAGACTCCCTAACTACCCGTGCGGTAACGACTCGATGCTCGACACCCTGCTCGATTTCCTGTCCAACGGACTCACCCGCGCGAGCTGGGGAGAGATGCTGGTCTATCTGCTGGTGGTGACCCAGCTCACCATTTTCACGGTGACGCTCTATTACCACCGCAGCGCCACGCACCGCGGCGTGGACTTCCACTGGACGCTCAACGGCTTCTTCCGCTTCTGGGGCTGGCTGACCACGGGCATGGTGGTCAAGGAGTGGGTGGCCATCCACCGCAAGCACCATGCGAAGGTCGAGACCGAGGAAGATCCGCATAGCCCGCAGATCTTCGGTATCAAGAAAGTCTTCCTCGACGGCGTGTCGCTGTACCGCGACGCCAGCGAGAACAAGGAAGACATGGAGAAGTACGGCCGCGGTACGCCGGACGACTGGTTCGAGCGGACGCTGTTCGGTCGTCACCCGTACTGGGGCCCGACGCTGATGGCGATCATCAATCTCTCGCTGTTCGGCGTGATCGGTCTTGCGATCTGGGCCGTGCAGATGGTGTGGATCCCGTTCTGGGCCGCCGGCTTCGTCAACGGCATCGGCCACTGGTGGGGTTACCGTAATTTCGAGAGCTCGGACACCGCGACGAACATCTCGCCGTGGGGCTTCTGGATCGGCGGCGAAGAGCTGCACAACAACCACCACGCCTTCCCGAGCTCGGCGAAGTTCGCCCTGCGCAAATGGGAATTCGATATCGGCTGGGCGGCGATCTGCGGGCTGCGCTTCATGCGCCTCGCCAAGGTGCTGCGCGTGGCGCCCACGCTCAACATCCGCCCGAACGTGCACCTGCCCGATGCGGAGACGCTGAAGGGTGTGCTCACCCTGCGCTTCCAGGCCACCACGGATTACTACCGCAACGTGATCCTGCCGACGATGCGCGAGGAAATGGGCCAGGCCGGCGAGAGCATCAAGGCCGTGCCGCGCCGCCTGCGTCGCGCCCTGGCCGATGGTGGCCGCTGGCTCGACAACGATGCCCGCGAGCGCCTGCAGGCCGCCCTGGCCAACCGCCCGGCTCTGACCACGGTGTGCGACTTCCGCGCCCGCCTCGTCGCCCTGATGGAAGAGCGTGGCGCCGAGAAGTCGCTGAAGGCCCTGCAGCAGTGGATCGTGGAAGCCGAGCAGAGCGGCATCCGCTCGCTCCAGCAGTTCGCCCAGCGCCTGAAGGGTTATTCGGCGGTCGGCGCGTAAGCGATACCGCCAGTGGAACCGAAAAGGCCGCCGTCGAAAGACGGCGGCCTTTTTTTCTGGCTCGGCTTCGCCATCGTGTTTGGCCGCGCACACCGTCGCGCTTGGCGCGAGGCGCCGGGGTGTGCCCTCAGGCTCAAACATGCGGTCGCAAGCGACCGAACTCGCTCTGAGGGGCACGCCCCGACACCTCTCCCATCATTGAGGTACACCGATGGGAGAGCAAAAGCGAAGGGCCGCGATACCGCTGTAGGAGCCGCTACAGCGGCGAGACAATTTCACGACGACGCGGCAAGGTTGCTCTCGCCGCCATAGCGGCTCCTACAAGGCGGTTGCGCCGAGCGTCGTGGTGGCGGCATGCAGCCGCTCCCTCGCCATCTGCGTACGCGCCTGCATCGCACGGTCGAGGCCACGGCTCACCAGGGCGTCGATGACCATCAACACTGCGGCCATCTCCTTGCCTTTCAGCTCGCCGGCACCTCGCTTGCGCTTTTGCGGGGGCCAAAAAAAGAAAGCCGCCTTTCGGCGGCTTCCTTCAAGATCACTTGATCTTGCCTTCCTTGTATTCCACGTGCTTCCGGACGACGGGGTCGTACTTCATGAAGACCATCTTTTCCGGGGTGTTCTTCTTGTTCTTCGTGGTCGTGTAGAAGTGACCGGTGCCCGCGGTGGAAATCAGGCGGTGCTTATCGCGCTTGCTTGCCATGGTTCGATCTCCTTAGATCTTTTCGCCGCGGGAACGGAGGTCGGCCAGCACAGCCTCGATGCCGTTCTTGTCGATGGTGCGCAGCGCGTGGTTGGAAACGCGCAGCTTCACCCAGCGGTTCTCGCTGGCGACCCAGAAGCGGCGCTCGTGCAGGTTCGGCAGCCAGCGGCGACGGGTCTTGTTGTTCGCGTGCGAGACGTTGTTGCCGGTCTGCACACCCTTGTTGGTGACTTGGCATCTACGGGCCATGGGGGCCTCCTTTAGATTCGTTGGACCGCCCTTTGGCCAGGACGGCGACGGCCCAGCGGCATGCCGTTCGACCGGCTGCCACGCGATGGCTGGAGAGTGGAGCACTTCCACCAGTCGAAGCCCGCATCGCGTGACGGACTTTCCCGACGTATCGGGCTGGCATAGGGAAGCCGGGCATTCTCTCAGAATCCCGCGCCTTCATGCAAGCCGGACTGTGCGGGGCGCCGGGTTGTGTGAAACAATCCCTGCTTTCGTGCCAGCGGCACGCAATCAGCCCACACGACGCCTTTTCGAGGACCACGCAATGGCAGAAATCACCGCCAACGGCCAGGCCGGCCAGGCCGGCCAGCCGCAGCTCGTGCTGCAGAAGATCTACGTGAAGGATGCCTCCTTCGAAGCGCCGAACGCCCCGCAGGTGTTCCAGGAAATGGGCGAGACCGAAGCCCAGCCGCAGGTCCAGCTCAACCTGGGCCACAAGGCCGTGGATCTCGGCAACGACCTCTTCGAGGTGGTGCTGAGCCTTACCCTCACCTGCAACCTGGGCGAGCGCACCGCTTACCTGGCCGAGGTCCACCAGGCCGGCATCTTCGGCATCGCCGGTTTCTCGCCCGAGGATCGCGACGGCATCCTGGGCTCGTACTGCCCGAACCTCCTGTTCCCGTACGCACGCCAGATGGTTTCCGCCATGATCCAGGAGGGCGGTTTCCCGCCGTTCCTGCTCCAGCCGATCAACTTCGACGCCCTCTACGCCGAGCAGCAGCGCCAGCAGCTTGAAGGCGCAGGTGCCCATACGCTCAACAGCTGAGCGATGAGCGCCACCACCCGACCCACCGTCGCCGTCCTCGGCGCCGGGTCATGGGGTACCGCGCTGGCTGCCCTGCTGGCGCGCAACGACGTTCCCACGCGCCTGTGGGGGCGCGATGCCGACGCGCTGGCGGCCATGGCCGCCGCGCGCCGCAACCTCCGCTACCTGCCCGACCTGGACCTCCCGCCGGAACTCGCCTACGAAGCCGATCTCGCCAAGGTCCTGCGCGGGGCGGGCATCGTGCTGCTGGTGGTGCCGAGCCACGCCTTCGCGGCGCTGCTCGACCAGATCGTGCCCCTGCTCGACCCCGATGCCCGGATTTCCTGGGCCACCAAGGGGTTCGAGACCGGCACGGGGCGGTTCCTCCATGAGCTGGTGAACGAAAAGCTGCCCGGGCGCCCGGCCGCCGTGATCACCGGGCCGTCGTTCGCCCGCGAGGTCACCGCCGGCCTGCCCAGCGCGGTCACCGTGCACGCGACGGACGAGGCCTTCGGCAAGGAACTGGCCGGGCTGTTGCACGCGCCGAACTTCCGTGCCTACACCGGCAACGACATCCTGGGTGCCGAGCTGGGCGGCGCGATGAAGAACGTCCTCGCGGTGGCCACCGGCGTGGCCGACGGCATGGCACTGGGCCTCAATGCCCGCGCCGGCCTCATCACCCGTGGCATGAACGAGATGCTCCGCCTGGGCGTGGCGCTGGGCGCGCGCGCCGAAACCCTCATGGGCCTGGCCGGGCTGGGCGACCTCGTGCTCACCTGCACGGGCGACCTGTCGCGCAACCGGCGCCTCGGTCTCGCTCTTGGTCGCGGCGTCCCGCTGGCCGACGCGGTCCGCCAGATCGGCCAGGTGGTCGAAAGTGTCGTCACGGCGGACGAAGTGGCGCGTCTTGCCGGTTTCCATGGTCTGGACCTGCCGATCTCGGCGGCCGTGCGCGCCGTGCTGCACGGTGAGGTCACGCCCGAAGAGGCGCTGCGTACGCTCATGAGCCGTGAGCAGAAGGCCGAATATCCCGTCGACCTGTTTCCCGGGCGGAGCTGACAGGCATCGGCGGCCCGCGCCGCGCGGCTGGCTGAACCGGGGCGGTCCGTAGGGTAAAAAATCCTACGGGTAAGGCGTCCCGGCTTTGCTAAGCTTCCTGTTTTGGTCGCGCGGGCGGGATCGCTACGGATGCATCAACCGGACGACAAGCGCAGGCGGGAGGATCCCGTGGACACGCTGCCACAGGCCTGGCAGCGCGCGTTGGGCGCCCCGGCGCGACCGGCGGTGTCCGAAGGCGTCGTCCTCGGTTTCTTCCTCGAGGGCGTGAACGACGACCACGAACCGGCCGCCCGCCTCGACGTCGCGCCGGTCCTGCTCACGGTCGGGTCCGACGGTCGCTATTCGCGACCGCTCCCGCTGGACAGCCGGCACCTGCCCGAGGCCGCGATCACGGTCGTGGAGAAGCGCCTGGCCTCCACCGTGCTCGGCCTGCCGCAGACCCTTCGCAAGAGTCGCAGCTACGCCCGTTTCAGCGGGGAGCTGGGCGACCAGTTGCTCGCCGAGGTGCTTGACGGCGCGCCGTGCTTCTTCGGCGGCGTGGCGGGCCTGCAGCTCTCGCGTGGCAGGCCGCAGTCCCTGCGCTGGCGCTGGAGCCTCGAAAAGGACGGCAGCCAGAAGCTGCTGCCCGATGTCCCGGCCAGCCAGCGCCTGTTCCGGGTGGGTTCGCTGTGGTTCCTCGATGCGGAGCACGCCGAGGTCGGCCTGCTGGAGAGCGATCCGGAAGAAAGCGGCTGGCTCGACCTGCCGCCGCTCCCGCCCGAGCACACCGCCGCGTTCCGTGCCGGCCTGGAGGCCACGCGCATGGGCCCGCGCGTGCCCGAGCCCCAGGTCTTTGGCGAGATGCGCCGTGCCGAGGTGTCGCCGCGCCCGGTGCTGGTGCTGCACGCGCTCACACGGCATGCGCGGCTCGCCGCAGGCACACCGCCGCTCGCCTACGGACGGCTGGCCTTCGACTACGCAGGCGAGCGGCTGCCCGGTCGCGGTGGCGAACCCCTGGTTCGCCGTGTGCGCAACGGATCGCTGCTCGAGATCGCCCGCCGTCGCGCCGAAGAGCTGGCGACCATGGAGGGCCTGGAAGCCGCCGGGCTCAATCCCGCGGTGGACACCGAAGGGCTGCCCTGGGACATGGCCGACACGCTTCCCGACGATGCCTGGCTGTTTCCCGGAAAGGGTTACGCCGGCGCGCTCGAGGTGAACACCCCGGCACGCTGGCTTGCCCTCCGGCCGCGGCTGGAAGCCGACGGCTTCCTGCTCGAATACGCGCCGAGCTTCCCCTTCGAGGTATTGGAAGGACCGGTGCGCTGGTACGGCAAGGCCAACGAGGACGACGCGGACCGCGCCTTCGACCTGGAGATCGGCATCGAGGTCGAGGGAAAGCGCGTGAACCTGCTTCCCGCCGTCGCGCAAGCCCTTGCCGAGCATCAGTTGAGCCTCAGTCCCATGCCGGGCGAGGCCGAGGACTCGGTGTGGTACGCACCGGTCGACGAGCGCCGTCGCGTGCCGGTTCGCCTGAAGGAACTGCGCGGACTGCTCGCACCCCTCGCGGAATACCTGGAAAAGCCGCGCCAGCAATTGCACTTGCCGCGCGTGCAGGCCGGCCGCCTCGAGGAACTGGCGCAGGCGCTGCCCAGCGGCGGCTCCTTCGAGGCGCCTGAGCGCCTCCGCGGCTTCACCCGCCGCTTGCGCGAGGCCGCCGAGCGCGCAAGCGACGCCGTGCCGGAAGGCCTGCGCGCCGAGCTGCGCGGCTACCAGCGCGACGGCTTGCGCTGGATGAACGCGCTCGCCGAAGCCGGCACCGGTGGTGTGCTCGCCGACGACATGGGCCTCGGCAAGACGCTGCAACTGATCACCCATCTGCTCGCGCTGAAGGAAAGCGGCAACCTCGAGTCGCCCGCGCTGGTGGTCGTGCCGACCAGCCTCGTCCCGAACTGGATTTCCGAAGTCGCTCGCTTCGCCCCCGAGTTGACGCTGCTCGCGCTGCACGGGCCGCAGCGCGCGGAAACCTTCGCGCGCATTCCCGGACACGACGTCATCCTCACCACGTACGCGCTGCTGCCGCGCGACGTGGACACGCTGAAGAAACAGGCATTCTCGCTCGTGGTGCTCGACGAGGCGCAGCAGGTGAAGAACCCGCGCACGCAGGCACGCCGCGCGCTGCTCGCACTGAAGGCGCCGCGTTGCCTGTGCCTCACCGGTACGCCGCTGGAAAACCACCTGGGCGAACTGTGGTCGCAGGTCGACCTCGCGGTGCCCGGTCTGCTCGGCGACGAGGGCGCGTTCCGCCGCCATTACCGCCTGCCGATCGAGAAGCACCAGGACCTCGAATGCCAGGAGCGGCTCAATCGCCGCATCGCGCCGTTCATCCTCCGCCGCACGAAAGCGCAGGTCGCGTCCGAACTGCCGGCGAAGACGGAGATCACCCGCCGCGTCGTGATGGAGTCGAAGCAGCGCGACCTCTACGAGAGCCTGCGTCTTTCCCTCGCGGAGGAACTGCGCGAGGTCATCGCGCAGCGCGGCATCGCGCACAGCGGCATCGTCGTCCTCGATGCCCTTCTCAAGCTGCGCCAGGTCTGCTGCGATCCGCGCCTGGTGAAGCTCGAGGCGGCGCGGGGCGTGCGCGAATCGGCGAAGTTCGAACTACTCATGGACATGCTTCCCGCGTTGCTCGCGGAAGGCCGCCGCGTGCTGCTCTTCAGCCAGTTCACCGAGATGCTGAAACTCATCGCCGTGGAACTCGACCGTCGCCGGATCAGCTATGTCACGCTCACCGGTGAAACGCGCGATCGCGCGGAACCCGTGCAGCGTTTCCAGGACGGCGAGGTGCCGCTGTTCCTGCTTTCGCTCAAGGCGGGCGGTGTCGGTCTCAACCTCACCAGCGCGGACACCGTCATCCATTACGACCCGTGGTGGAATCCCGCCGCCGAAGCGCAGGCGAGCGATCGAGCGCACCGCATCGGCCAGGACAAACCGGTGTTCGTCTACCGCCTGATCACCGCGGGCACGGTAGAAGAGCGCATCGAGGAACTGAAGGCCCGCAAGGCGGAACTCGCCGATGCCGTCCTCGAAGGCGGCGGCAGCCGCGAACGCCTGAGCTTCGACGAAAGCGACCTCGACGCGTTGCTGGCGCCTTCGGCGTGACGCTCAGCAGACAGTGCCGTAAGGGTTTGTCTCGCAGGTTGTAACCCATGGCTCACGATCGTACCCTATGGACTAGGTTGTACGAGATTGAACCGAATGAAAGAAAAGCTCACCCGTTGGCATCCTGTCGACCATCTCCGGTCCGAGGAAGATCAGGTCGCGTACTTCAACGCCTGCATCGACGACGACCCCGGCGATGGATGCCTGATTCGTGCCGCGCTGGGCGATATCGCGCGAGCACGTGGCATGACCTCGGTGGCGAAAGCCACGGGTATGTCCCGCGAAGGCCTCTACCGGGCTCTGGCGACGGGCGGTAATCCGGAATTCGCGACCATCATGCGCGTGGTGAATGCGTTGGGTTTCCACCTGCACGCGGTGTGACCGCAGCCGCGCCGCAAGCTCCAGCGTTTGCCCTATGCGCGCGCGAGCTGCGCGCCTGCCGCGCGGCATGACTCGGCATGCCGACCGCAGCGCTGCGATCGATGTCACTTCCGATATTTCGTAATGGCAGGGCTCTGCTTCTGACTATTCTCGGTGACTCGATCTGCCCTCGGCAGTCGCCGGAATGTGCGGTCACTCACAGTTCTTCAGATGCGTGCAAGCGCGTCGCGCGATTCTCAAGACGTAGACCCCGGTGATCGCGACCATTCGCGCCGGTCAACTACGTCTGCAGGTTGATCGCGCACAAGGCGATGATGCTCTTCGTAGCGCCATGGACAGACTCATTGGATGGGGTAACGGATGGAACAAGATCGGTCGAGGCGGGCACGCGGCACATGGAAGCACGCTGTAGCGTGGATGACATTGGCGTTGCCGCCAACAGTCTTTGCGCAGGATATCGCTTGCACCAGCCCTGGCGCGGTGAAATACGAGACGGGATTGGGGGCGGAGATTGACGATATCGTCCATATTCCTTCGCGATTTCGTTCAGAGACCCGTGAAGCACAGAGGAATGAATGGACCTTTGAGTACGGTAATGCGGCATACGCGAATCGCGCCACGAAGCAGATCACGATTCGCCAAGGAGCCTCGGCGTTAAATATGGCTTCGCAGCTGTCTCACGAGGTGGGGCATGCGAATTACAACTACAGAGAAGATCTCAGTTCTCGAGATGCCTACATCCGAAAGGCCTGCGTCGATGAAGGGTTCGGGCTCCTGGAGAACATCATCGCCCATCGAGCATTGAAGAAATGTTCTGGCATGGATATGGGTCTGATTACCGCAGAACCGGACTTTTTTCTGGCCAAGTACGAGGAATTAGCGCAGCGGCCGCCGGTTTACGCGAATGAGATCGGGTACATGTTCTGCGAACGCAACAGAGTGCCGACCGGGGAGACCTACATCGACTACTACGGAAACTGGTATGACGCTAACTATGGTCTTGCCGTTGAATCAAGTGGCGTGGAAGTTGATGCCGAGTTGTGGGACCGCGTCGAGGATATGGCGGAGCGGGCGCGATTGGGAGCATCGAAGCTTCGCGAGGTGTGGCCCGCCGAGGCAGGGAGTGGAGTGCGTTCGCTGTCGAAGCAGATCACGGTCGCGCATTCGGAAATCAGGCAGAGGTCCGATGGCAGCGTCGGCCTTGCATACATGAATGTGGCTGGACGATGCATTTCGCGAAGCGAGGTTCTGCAGCGTTACCCCGAGCTTTACTTAACCCAGGCGCCGCGACCGCACGATCCACCGGGGACGACGAGGACCGTATGGTCGGCACTTGGCGAGTGGGGTGAAGTGATGTTTGCCTTCACGGGTAAGACGCCCAACTGTCTCGAAGCCATATCGTTCAATCCCTGGCCGCAGCCGCTCGTGGATTGAAAGGGGCCTGTGTGGAGACGATGCCCGGCATGAGTCGGGCATCTTCACGGCGATACGCAGGCCGGCTTAGCGGCGCAGCGGCGTGCCGCCGGCTTCCACGATCGCCAGCGCGGTGCCGCCGATGAGGCCCGGTTCCGGGTTCATGATGGCCTGCGTGGGCACGGTTTCCATCGTGTCGCGGAAACGGCCCTTGGCTTCGAAGCGCTCGCGGAAGTGGCCCTTCTGGATCCACGGCAGGAGGATCGGGGTCATGCCGCCGGTGAGGTATACGCCGTCCCACGCGCCGAGCGTGAGCACGAGGTCGCCCGCGACGCTGCCGAAGATGCCCGCGAAGGTTTCCACCGCGCGGCCGCACATCGGGCAGCTTTCGTCCGTGGCGCGACGGGTGATGTCTTCCGGCGTGATCGATTCGTCCGGTTTCCGGCCCGAGATCTCGCAGATGGCGTTATAGAGGTTCACCAGGCCGGAGCCGCTGATGAGGCGTTCGTTCGACACGCGGCCATAGCGCAGGTTGAGCGCCTTGAGGATCTCGATGTCCTCGGCGCTGTGCGCGGCGAAGCCGGCATGGCCACCTTCGGTCTGCAGCACGCTCACCTTGTCGCCGCGGATCAGCAGGCCACCGACGCCGAGGCCGGTGCCCGGGCCGACGACCACGAAAGTCTGTTCTTCCTTGCTGCCGATCTTCGGGATGGCGCAAGGGCCGACCTGCACGAGGTCCGCGTGGCCCTTGGCATCGGGCTTGTCGCCCATCAGCATCACCGCCATCGACTGGGCGGCGAAATCGTTCACGAGGTGCACCCACTCGAGGTCCAGCGCCTTGGCGAGGGTCTTCGCCGAGATGGCCCAGGGGTTGTTGGTGACCTTGACGGTCTCGCCGTTGTCGATACGACCGGCGGCCGCGATGATGGCTCGCTGCGCCGGGTGTCCGGTTTCCTTGAAGTACTGCCTGGCCGCATCGGCCAATGAGGCATAGTCCTTGACGTGGTAGCGCCGGATGCTTTCCTGGATGAGCGGTTGATCTTCATCCGGATGGGCGATGCCGAAGCGCACGTTGGTGCCGCCGAGGTCGGCGAGCAGGGTCGGCGCCGGGGCGCTAACGTTGGCCATGTTGGAGAACCTGTCGTATCACGGAAGCCCGCAAGGGTGCCTTGGGCGGGGGCTGACGTCTAGTGAAGGCTTACTCTGGCCCGCAAGGGCATACAGCTTGACGCACTCCAGGCCGAGACTTTGACGTAAACGATTACGTCGGCAGAATACCTTATTGCCAGGGGCAATGGCAGGCATCGCCTGCCCAGCCCCGGGCCCCACGGGAGAGTACGAGATGGCAGCGGTTCGCCTCGACAAGGTGCGCAAGGTATATCCGAACGGGCATGTGGCCCTGAAGGAGGCGAGCTTCGAGATCGCCGACGGCGAGTTGCTGGTGCTGGTGGGCCCCTCCGGCTGCGGCAAGACGACGCTGCTGCGCATGATCGCCGGCCTGGAGTCGATCACCGGCGGCACCATGACCATCGGCGACCGGGTGGTGAACGACGTGGCGCCGAAGGACCGGGACATCGCCATGGTGTTCCAGAACTACGCGCTCTACCCGCACATGACGGTGCGCGAGAACCTCGGCTTCGGCCTGCGCCTGCGTGGCGTGGATAGGGCCGAGATCGACCGGCGCGTTGCCGCGGCCTCCGACATGCTTGGCCTGAACGAGCGCCTGGAGCATCGGCCCGCCGCGCTCTCGGGCGGCCAGCGCCAGCGCGTGGCACTGGGACGCGCGCTCGTGCGCGATCCCTCGGTGTTCCTCCTCGACGAGCCGCTGTCCAACCTCGACGCGAAGCTGCGCCTCTCCACGCGCGTCGAGATCGCGCGCATCCACCGGCGCCTCGGCGCCACCATGGTGTACGTCACCCACGACCAGATCGAGGCGATGACGCTGGGCCAGCGCATCGTCGTGCTGAACGGCGGTGTCGTGCAGCAGCTGGATACCCCGATGAACCTCTACAACACACCGGCGAACCTGTTCGTGGCCGGCTTCCTGGGCAGTCCCGCGATGAACCTCTTCCGCGGCACGCTGCGCCGCGCGGACGGTCTTCGTCTCGAAATGAAGGACGGCGCGATCGCACTGGGTGCGGACGCGCCGGGCTTGGCGGCGTACCTGGATAAACCCGTCGTCGTGGGCATCCGCCCGGAAGACCTGCTGACGGTGGACGACCACGCCGGGCTGGCCGAGCGTCTGCGCGCGCATGTCGAGGTGGTCGAGCCGGTGGGCAACGAGGTCTTCCTCAACATGCGTCGCGGCGACGCGGAGTGGGTGGCCCGCGTGCCGCCGCATTCGACGATCCAGCCGGATTCCGAGGTGGCCCTGGGCTTCCGGCCGGAACGCCTGCACTTCTTCGATCCGGAAAACACGGCGCGCATCGACGCCTGAGCGGAGCCGGTCAGGCGTCGTCGGCGGGCACGGCCAGGTAGACGTCGTACCACACGTGCGGCTGCTTCCTCGCCTCGTCCATCCACCATGCGACATGTGGACGGGAGAGCAGTGCCTTCGTCCATGCGAGGGTGAGCGGCCAGCGGCCGAAGTCCGGCGCGTGGCTGGTCAGACGCACGACGGTGGGTACGAGGGCCAGGTCGGGCAGCGAAAGTTCGCCGAAGAGATAAGGGCCGCCGCTGCGGGCAAGACACCCCTCCAGGAAGGCGAACAGGCGGTCGCATTCGGCCCGTTCGCGCCGGGTCAGCGCGCGCTTGTCGGGATAGAACGCGCTTTCGAACGAGATCAGTCCGCAGATGCCGGACAGTCCGCTGTGCTGCCACGCCAGGACCGAACGCGCGCGGGCGCGGTCCAGCGGCGCGGCGGGCAGCAGACGTCCTCCGGCCAGCTCGTTCGCGTATTCCATGATGGCGAGGGAGTCGAAGATCGTTTCGCCGTCGACGACGAGCACCGGCACGGCGGCGGGTGGGGAAAAGCCGCCGATCCGCGCCAGGTTGGCGAAACGCTGCGGCGGGCGGATGTCCACCACCTCTTCCTCGAAGGCGACGCCAGCCTCCTTCAATGCCAGCCAGGCCCGCATGGCCCAGCTCGATGCGTTGCGCGTGCCCGAATAAAGTTTCGTTGCCATCGACCTCGTTCCACCCTCTCCGACGCGAAGGCATAGTCTGCTATAGGACGGCCTGCGACGCCTTGTCCCCCGACGAGCGGGTCGCGAGGGGTAAAATGGGCGGATCGCCCACGAACAGGCCCGTCCCATGACCTTTCCTGCCGTACGGATGCGCCGCATGCGCCGCGACGCCTTCTCCCGCGCGCTGATGCGCCAGACCGTGCTCACCGTGTCCGATCTCATCATGGTGGCCTTCGTGGTCGACGGCGAAAGCGTGCGGCAGCCGGTGCCCTCGATGCCGGGCGTGGAGCGTCTCTCGATCGACGAGCTGGTGAAGCTGGCGGCGGAATGCGTCGCGCTGGGCATTCCCGCGCTGGCGCTGTTTCCCTCGGTGGACGGATCGGTGAAGACCGAGGATGCCCGCGAGGCGTGGAATCCGGACGGCCTCTTCCAGCGCGCCACCCGCGAACTGAAACGCCGCTTCCCGGAACTGGGCCTCATCGGCGACGTGGCGCTGGACCCGTACACCACGCACGGCCAGGACGGCCTGATCGACGCCGACGGTTACGTGATGAACGATCCGACGGTCGAGGCGCTGATCAAGATGTCGCTCGCCCAGGCCGAGGCGGGCATGGATTTCGTCGCCCCTTCCGACATGATGGACGGCCGCATCGGTGCCATCCGTGAGGCGCTCGAGGACGCCGGCTACATCCACACCCGCATCCTGGCCTATTCCGCGAAGTATGCCTCGAGCTTCTATGGGCCGTTCCGCGACGCCGTGGGGTCGGCGGCGAACCTGGGCAAGGGCAACAAGCACACCTACCAGATGGACGTGGGCAACAGCGACGAAGCCCTGCGCGAGGTGGAGCTGGACCTCGCCGAAGGTGCCGACGCGGTGATGGTGAAGCCGGGCCTGCCGTACCTCGACATCCTGCGCCGGGTAAAGGACGCCTTCGGCGCGCCGACGTTCGTTTACCAGGTGAGCGGCGAGTACGCGATGATCAAGGCGGCCGCGCAGAATGGGTGGGTGGACGAGAAGGCCGTGGTGATGGAGTCGTTGCTGTCCATGAAGCGCGCGGGGGCGGACGCGATCCTGACCTACTTCGCCATGGATGTGGCCCGCTGGCTGAAGGGCTGATGCTGCTGTAGGAGTCGCTATAGCGGCGAGAAAACCCGCGTCACGGCCTCATCGCTCCGTTGGCTTCTCGCCGCTATAGCGGCTCCTACAGTTTTCGCCAAAACCCGCGCGCTTTCGCATGACATAATCCCGGCCGACACTTAGGGAGTCGGGATGGACGGGCATCATTTCCTTGAGACGGCGGTCGTCTTCCTGCTGGCGACGGTCATCGCCGTGCCGCTCACCAAGCGCTTCCGTCTCGGGGCCGTCCTCGGTTACCTGCTTGCCGGCGTGGTCATCGGTCCATCGGTGCTTGGCCTGGTCAACGACACCGAGGGCGTCGCCACCATCTCCGATTTCGGCGTGGTGCTGATGCTCTTCGTCATCGGCCTGGAATTGTCGCCGTCGCGCCTGTGGGTGATGCGCCGCGCGGTGTTCGGCAGCGGCACGCTGCAGGTCCTCACCTGCGCTTTGGCGATCGGCGCGATCGGCTATTTCCTCTTCGGCCTGACCTGGAAATCCGCGGTGATCGTCGGCGGCAGCCTTGCGCTCTCGTCCACGGCGTTCGGTCTCCAGATCCTCGCCGAGCGGAAGGAAGCCGGCACCGTCTATGGCCGCCAGGCCTTCGCCATCCTGCTGTTCCAGGACCTCGCGGCGATCCCGCTGATCGCCGCCGTGCCGCTGCTGGGCGGGGCCATCGCGCGCGACGCCCACTCGCCGGACCTCATGAGCGTCGTCCGCGTCGTCGGGACGATCCTCGCCGTGATCGTCGGCGGCCGGCTGCTGCTGCGCCACGTGTTCCGCTTCGTCGCGCGGGCCAAGAGCACGGAGGTGTTCACGGCCACGGCCCTGCTGGTCGTGATGGGCACCGCGTGGCTGATGGAACTCGCGGGCATCTCGACGACCCTTGGCGCCTTCCTCGCCGGCCTCCTGCTGGCGGATTCGGAATACCGCCACGAACTCGAATCGAACATCGAGCCGTTCAAGGGGCTGTTGCTGGGCCTGTTCTTCATCAGCGTGGGCATGTCGGTGGACCTCGCCATGCTGATCGACAAGCCGCTGCTGGTGCTGGGCATGGTGGGGCTGCTCCTGGCCGTGAAGGCGGTGCTCATCCTGCCCCTGGGCCGGCTCGTCGGGGCACTCACCCTGGCCGATTCGGTGCGGCTCGCCGCCGTGCTCGCCTGCGGCGGCGAATTCGCTTTCGTCATCCTCAACCTGGCCCAGCAGAATCGTCTCGTGACCGAGACCCAGCGCGGCCTCATGGTGATGGCCATCTCGCTGTCGATGGCATTGACGCCGCTGCTCGTGCTGGTGGCCTCGCGGCTCATGACCGAACGCGTGCGCAAGCCCGACAGGGAATTCGACAACATCGAAACGGATACGCCGCGCGTGATCATCGCGGGCTTCGGGCGGATGGGGCAGATCGTCGCCCGTATCCTGCGCGCGCAGGGCATCCAGTTCGTCGCGCTGGAAAGCTCGGTCGAACAGGTGGACACGTCGCGCCGCTTCGGTGGCACCTCGCTGTTCTTCGGCGATCCCGGCAGGCCGGAAATGCTGCGCGCCGCGCAGGCCGACAAGGCCGAGGTCTTCGTCATCGCCACGGACGATCCGGAAGCGAACCTGCGCACCGCGCGTCTCGTACGCCGCCAGTATCCGCACCTCCGGATCGTCGCCCGCGCGCGCAATCGCCAGCACGCGTTCCGCCTGATGGATATCGGTGTCGAGGATCCGGTGCGCGAGACCTTCTACTCGAGCCTGGAAATGACCCGCAACGTGCTGGAATCCCTCGGCATGAGCCCGGACGTGGCGGAGAGCCGGCTGGAGCGTTTCCGGAGGCACGACGACCAGGTGCTCCGTGCGCAGTACCTCGTCTACGACGACGAGACCGCACTGGTGCAGACGACCAAGGAGGCCCTGCACGACCTGCAGCAGCTCTTCGAGGCGGATGCCGTCGAAGAGCGCGAACGGGAAGAGGAAAAGTAGTCAGTCCGGCTGCGCGGGCTGGCGCAGTGTTTGCCTCACGCTGGGAATCGCGCCGACCCGCGCGCCCAGTTCGTGTGCGACATCGACATAACCGAGGTGCCGGGCCACGTCGCCGGCGGTACGTCCGAATGCATCCGCCGCGTTGCGGTTCGCCCCGCGCTGCAACAGCACGCGAGCCGGCGGCAGCAGCGCGTGCATCGCGCACGCATGCAGCACGCTGACGCCGCGATGGTCGGCATGCTCCAGCTTCGCTCCCGCATCCAGCAGCACCGGCACCAGCGCGCCGAGGTGCGTGGCGTCCGCATCGGCGCCGGGACGCATATGCGCGCCGAGGAGGATGAGCAGCGGCGTGACGCCGTCCTTGTCCGGCTTGTTCACGTCGGCGCCCTTGCCGATCACCGCATCGAACAGGCGCCGGGCACGCAGGCTGTCGCTGCTGCCGAAGCAGTACTGCGCGGCGGCATGGAGGGCGGTGTGTCCATGGGCGTCTTCGGCGGTCACGTCGGCGCCGGCCGCCAGCAGCAGGTCGGCGATGTCGGGATAACCCAGCGTCGCGGCGATCATCAGGGCCGTGGCCTCGCCCGGCAGGCGCTGGTCGACGGCGACGCCGCGTTCGATCAACAGCGCGACCATGCTCTCGCGCCGGGCGTTTACCGCCGCGGCGAGCGGCGTCACGCCTGAGGCCGCGGTGGCCGTCGCGTCGGCGCCGGCGGCCATCAGTCGCTCTGCGACGTCGCGGTGACCCGCACCCGCGGCACGGAGCAGGGCCGTGGCACCCTGACGGTCGCGCGTGTCCACGTCGAAGCCCAGTTCGAGCAGGCGATCGACGGCCTGCAGGTCGCCTGCGGCGGCGGCCGCGGGAAGATCGTCGGGCCGCAGCGCGCGCCGCGGCAGCGGCCACGCGGACCAGCTCAGCCAGCGTTCGACGCCACCGTGGCCGATGGCCAGGCCATAAGGCGTCTCGCCGTTGATGTCGGCCGCCTCGGGGTCGGCACCGTGCGCGACCAGCAGGCGGACCAGGGGAAGGCTGTCGTCGCCCGTCTCGAGGGCGGCGTGCAGCGGCGTGCGGCCGCCGGCATCGCGCACGTTCGGATCCATGCCTCGCGCGAGCAGCGCGCCGAGCAGGCCGACTCGGCCGGTGGCGGCGGCCATGTGCACGGGCGTACGGCCGCGGGCGTCGGCCCCGAAGGGGTCCGCGCCAGCCTCGAGCATGGCGAGGGTCAGCCGCTCGTCGGCGCCCTCCAGTCGGCAGATGGCATGCCCGAGCAAGCCGGCGCCAGCCGGGCTCGCGCCGGCGCGCATGAGCTGGAGCAGCGCGTCGGCGGACTGCGGCAACTGCGGCAGCAATGCATCGAACAGGCGTCGGCCGAGCGCGCCTTCCTCATCCGCGTGCACGGCAAGTCGCGCTTCCGCGGAGAGGCCGTGATCGAGCAGCCAGGCGCGTGCCGCGTCGAATCCGGTGCCGGCCAGGTCCACGTACAGTGCGGCGAGCTCGTGCGCCGGCCACTCGCGGACCTTCGCGGCGAACGTGGAAGCGACCGCCCAGTGGCCGAAGCGAAGGGCGTCGTAAAGGTGCATCGGCGAATCCGCGCCGGCTTCCGGCACGACCGATTCGCTCAGGGACGTGGGCAGCGGCGTTTCCGGATCGAGCAGGGCGACGAAGTCCCAGCGACCGGCAGCCGCGGCATGGTCGAGCGCGCTGCGGCCGTCGACCGCGGGTTCCTTCGGTTGCGCGCCGAGCGTGAGCAGCGCGCGCACCGTTGCCGCCTGGGCGCGAGGCGACTGGCAGGCGAGCGTCAGTGCGTCGCGCCCGTGCCCGTCGCGCGGCGACGCGTCGGCGTCGGCGTCGGCGAGCATCTGCACGATGCCGTGCGCGCCCGCGCGCGCGGCCTCCATGAGCGGCGTGGTGCCATGCCGATCGGCGAGGTTCGGATTCGCATGGGCCTGCAACAGGATGCGGGCGATCTGTTCGTGACCCTCGGCGGCCGCGGCGAGCAGGGCGGTGCGGCCATCGGCGTCGGTGGCGTTCACCGGTGCCTTGTAACGGAGCAGCGCTTTCACACCCTCGCCGTCGTCGTCGGGAATGCCTGCCGCGGCCACCAGCGCGGGTTCGGTGCCCACGGGCGCGGGCTTCGCGCCGTGATCGAGCAGGAAGCGGGCGAGCGTCCAGTTCGCCGTGCGGCAGGCGATCACCAGGGGCGTCTCGCCCGCGTGGTTCACGGCATCCACCGGCGCGCCGGCGTCCAGCAGCATGGCGGCGACCGTCGGCTCCGCGCTGAGCACGGCACCGTGCAACGGCGTATTTCCCTCGGCGTCGGTGCCGGCGGCGTTCGCGCCGTTGGTGAGCAGGGTGAGCACGGCTTCCGGACGTCCGTGCCAGCTGTCGCGGCAGGCCGCGAGCAGCGCGGTCATGCCGTTGTGGACGCGGTTCACCTGGGCGCCCTTGCCGATCAGCGCGCGCAGCAGGCGCGTATCGGGCGAGAGCGCGGCGAGCGTGAGCACCGGCCGCTGGTCGCGTTCGCCCGGCTCCGCGCCGGTGTCCGGATCGGCGCCGGCTTCGACGAGCGCCACGGCGCGGGCGATGTCGCCTTCGCGCGCCGCGGCGAGCAGGGAACGTTCACGCACGCCGGGCTGGCTTTCCTCGCTGCCGAGCACCGGAATCGGTGAGCGGACCGGCTCGGCCGGCGCGTCGTTGCGCGGTTCCGCGCGTGCGGTGCGAATGTGGCCGCGGCGGTCGCACAGCAGGGCGCGCAGGGTGCGGTTGGCGATGACCATGCAGCCAAGCGGCAGCAGTACCAGCGCATAGATGCCCAGCGCCGCGATGCGCATCTCCGGCGGGAACACGCCATAGAGTCCCGACAGCGCCACGGCGCAGAAAGCGAGGACGAGCAGGCTCAGCGAGGCGGGCAGGAAGTGCGAGAAAAAGCGCTCTTCCGCGGACAGGTGCCGGCCGAAGGTGATCGAGCGGGCCATGGCGGTGAAGATCCAGGAACCGTCGCCGCTCTGTTCGGGATAGGCGTCGTCCCAGACGAAGACGAGCCCGAAGGCCGGCCAGACCCGCCACAGCGCGGCCAGCGCCACGACCAGCGTCGCCGCCAGCAGCAGTGCGGCACCGAGGCTGGGGGCCTGGGTAAGCTTGAGCAGCGGCCAGGCGACCAGGACGAAGACGAGGAAGGTGTAGCCCGTGAACATCACGACGTGTGCGGCACCGCGACGGAGCACCGTGCGCAGGTAGCTGGTTTCCGGGTCGAAGCCGATCGCATGGCATACCGCGCTCATCGCCAGGGCATTGGCCAGCAACAGGGGGATGAGGGCCAGGGGCGAGGCGGTCAGGCCTGCACAGGCGACGGCTGCGAGAGCGGGGAGGAACCAGGGCAGCGCCTTGATCAGCGGCGGTCGACGACGTTTGGAATTGGCCATGCGCGCGAGTATACGGAGCCGTACGCGCGCACGCGGTAACGTGGCGTTAACTCGCGTTGCACGTCTCCGATATGCGCGTATTCGGCCGGATCACATGCGGACGAGGGTTTCGTCCGGATCGATCTCCCTGTTGTGGTTCGGCTGGTTGCACACGCTCAGCGTCTCGTTGGGCGGCGTCTGCATGTGCCAGCCCTGGGCGGCGAGATGGCCCAGCACACGCTCGATATCCTCGTGCGGCAGCTTGCGCTGCGGGGTCAGTTCCACCTCCAGCACGAAGCGCAGGTCGCCCAGCAGGAGGGCGAGCGGCTCGGGAAGAAGGTCGAAACCCTCGCGGCGGACGAGCCAGACGTAGGTGTCCGGCTTGCGCTGACTGGCGTAGACGAAGCAGTGCATGACGGCAGGTCTCGCGGTCGGGGGCGGGTAGCCAACGGTAGCAAATGGAGGGCGCCCGCGGGGTGACGTACACGTGACCCGTTTCACCTTTGTTGCAGCGGGACTTGCAAAACGGACGTCAACTCGTCCAGCATGCACAGCCAGAATGTTAAACGCGCGTATGAAATCGGGTAAGTTTCCGCTTTTGCACGCGTGCTTACCTTCGCCCTCGAGCAGAACAATAAGCAGGAGCCGACCCCGCATGCAGAAGCTGAATCTCCCTATTCGTCCGCTGGCCATCGCCGCCCTTTCGTTGGCCGTCGCCGGTGCCCTGGTGGCTCCCCAGGCTGCCCAGGCCAGCGCCTTCCAGTTGAAGGAAAACAGCGCCAAGGCCCTCGGCCGTGCGTTCGCGGGCTCGACCGCGGCGGGCGACGACGCCTCGGTGATCGTCAACAACCCGGCCGCGATGTCGATGCTCAAGGGCAACGTGTTCCAGGCCGACGTGACCGGCATCAACTTCAGCACCAAGTTCCACGGCACGGCCACCGACGCCCAGGGCCGCCCCATCAGCGGCGGTAACGGCGGCGACGCGGGCACCACCATGCCGGTCCCGGCGCTGTATTTCGCCTCGCAGGTTGGCGACCGCTGGCACATCGGTCTTGGCCTCACCGCGCCGTTCGGCTTCAAGACCGAATACGACTCCGACTGGAAGGGCCGCTACAACGGCGTCAAGTCCGACTTCAAGTCGTTCGACGCGACCCTGTCGGCCTCGTTCGACGTGACGGACGATTTCGCCGTGGGCGTCAGTGCCATCGCGCAGAAGACGAGCGCGGAGCTGACCAGCGCCATCAACTACAACACCGTCGGCCTGGGCCTGATCCAGCGCGCCGCCATGGCCGGCCAGTTGCCGCCGCAGGTCGCCGGCCAGCTGGCCGCGCAGTACGCCGCCGTGGTACCGCCTGGCAGCGACGGCTACGCCAAGATCAAGGGCGACGACTGGGCCTATGGCTGGCAGGTCGGCGGTCTGTGGAAGCTGACCGCCAACGATCGCTTCGCGCTGAGCTATCGCAGCAAGATCAAGCACAACCTCGAGGGCACCGGTAACTTTACGATGCCGTCGAACGTGACGGCCGTGCTCTCCAATCCCGCCGTGGGCGGTCTGCTCGGCAGCGGCCAGCCGCCGTTCACCCACACCGACGGCCGCGCAGGGTTCACCACGCCGTCCATCGCCACCGCCAGCTTCTGGCACCAGGACGAGAAGTTCGGCCTCGGTATCGACCTGTCGTGGACCAAGTGGGATGTCTTCAAGGATCTCACCGTCAAGTACTCGAACCCGAACCAGCCGACCACCAGCGAAGACTACAGCTGGCGCAACACCTGGTTCGCGTCGGTCGGTGGTGAGTATTACCTCAGCGACAAGCTGACCCTGCGTGGCGGTGTGGCCATCGATACCACCCCGACCCACGCCAGCACCCGTTCGCCGCGCGTGCCGGATTCGACCCGCAAGTGGCTGGCCTTCGGTATCGGCTACAAGGCGACCGACCGCTTCGAGATCAACGCCGGCTATGCGCACATCTTCGTCAATGAAGCGCACATCGACGGCGTGAGCAGCTCGACCGGCGACCGCCTGGTCGGCTCGAACGACGACAAGGGCAACCTGCTGAGCGTGTCGGCCAAGTACTCGTTCTGATCGTTCCCTCGATCGGCTGATACAAAAAAACCTCCCCGGCAACGGGGAGGTTTTTTTTCATCCTTTGTAGGAGCCGCTACAGCGGCGAGAAGCCTACGAAGCCATGAAGCCGTATCGCAGCCGCCCCTCGCCGCTATAGCGGCTCCTACAAAAAGCGGTTCGGTCAGTAGGCGTATTCGCGGAACAGCGGATCCACGCTGCCGTTCCATTTTCCATGGAACAACTCCAGCTTCACGTCCGCCTGCGTCTTGCCCGAGATCGCGATCTCCATCAGCGGCTCGAGGTAGATCGACTCGTCCACGCCGCGATTGCCCTGACGGTTGCGCCGCTTCAGGCCCGCTTCCGCGATCTTCAGCGCCTCGAGTGAGAGGTCGCGCACCTTGTGATTCCGGAAGCCCAGGTCCAGCGCTTCCTTCGGTACGCCGTCGCGCAGCGCGTGGCGCTCGGTCTTGCTGAAGTCCTTCACCAGGTCCCACGCCGCGTCGAGTGCAACATCGTCGTAAAGCAAGCCTACCCAGAATGCCGGCAGCGCGCACAGCGAATTCCAGGTGCTCGTGTCGGCGCCGCGCATTTCCAGGTACTGCTTCAGGCGCACTTCCGGGAACGCAGTGGTGAGGTGGTCGGCCCAGTCCGTCATGGTGGGCTTCATGCCCGGCAACGCAGACAGTTCGCCACGCATGAACGCCTTGAAGTCCTGCCCCGAGAGGTCGACGTACTTCCCATCGCGATAGCTGAAGTACATCGGCACATCGAGGATGTAGTCGACGTAGCGCTCATAGCCGAAGCCATCCTCGAAGACAAAATCGAGCATGCCGGTGCGATCTTTGTCGGTATCCGTCCACACATGGGAGCGATACGACTTGTAGCCGTTAGGCTTGCCCTCGGTGAACGGCGAATTGGCGAACAACGCGGTGGCGATCGGCTGCAACGCGAGGCCGACGCGGAACTTCTTCACCATGTCGGCCTCGCTCGAATAATCGAGGTTGACCTGCACGGTGCAGGTGCGCGTCATCATGTCCAGGCCGAGCGAGCCGACCTTGGGCATGTACTCGCGCATGATCTTGTAGCGGCCCTTGGGCATCCACGGCATCTGGTCGCGGCGCCACTTCGGCTGGAAACCCATGCCGAGGAAGCCGATGCCCAGTTCCTCGGCGACCGACCGCACCTCCCTGAGGTGGTCGGTGACCTCGTCGCAGGTCTCGTGGATCGTTTCCAGCGGAGCGCCGGAAAGTTCGAGCTGACCCGCCGGCTCGAGGGTGATGTTCGCCTTGCCCTTGGTCAGGGCGACGGGCGTGTCGCCTTCGCGCGCGATGTCCCAGCCGTAGCGCGCCGCGAGTCCTTCGAGGATGGCCCGGATGCCGGGTCGGTCGCCGTCGAAGGGTGGCGGCGTGAGGTCGTCGGTATAGAACCCGAACTTCTCGTGCTCCGTGCCGATGCGCCAGGCCTCACGCGGCTTCTCGCCCTTGGCGAGGTAGGCGACCAGGTCGTGGCGGTCGCCGATGGGCGTGCTTTTCGCGGCGCTGGGGATGGACACGGACTTTCCTTGACGTTGGGGCTTTCGGCCGGTAGCCGGACCACATGGGGACGGGTTTCCGCAAGCAAAAGGTGCCTGCGCGCGGAGCGTAGCATCGCGCGCGGGCGCCGTGTCCAAAGTGTCCCGCCGCGCTGGGCGGGTTCAGGAATCGGCGCAAGAAAAAGGCCGCCCGGAGGCGGCCTTTCGCGGTTCGTTTCGCCGAGGCGCCCGATCAGCGCTTCATCGAATTGAAGAACTCGTCGTTGGACTTCGTGTTCTTCATCTTGTCGAGCATGAATTCCATCGCGGCCAGCTCGTCCATCGGGTGGAGGAGCTTGCGCAGGATCCAGATCTTGGCGAGCAGGTCCGGATCGATCAGCAGGTCCTCGCGACGGGTGCCGGAGCGGTTGATGTCGATGGCGGGGTATACGCGCTTCTCGGAGATGCGGCGGGACAGGTGGACTTCCATGTTGCCCGTGCCTTTGAACTCCTCGTAGATCACCTCGTCCATCTTCGAGCCGGTGTCGGTCAGCGCCGTGGCGATGATGGTCAGGCTGCCGCCTTCCTCGACGTTGCGCGCGGCGCCGAAGAACCGTTTCGGACGCTGCAGCGCGTTGGCGTCGACACCGCCGGTGAGCACCTTGCCCGAACTCGGCACCACGGTGTTGTAGGCGCGGGCGAGGCGGGTGATGGAGTCGAGCAGGATCACCACGTCCTTCTTGTGCTCGACCAGACGCTTGGCGCGCTCGATCACCATCTCGGCGACCTGCACGTGACGCACGGCCGGTTCGTCGAAGGTGGAGCTGATGACTTCGGCGCGGACGGTGCGGGCGATTTCCGTCACTTCTTCCGGACGCTCGTCGATCAGCAGCATGATCAGGTGGACGTCGGGATGGTTGTACTGGATGGCCTGCGCGATGTTCTGCAGCATCATCGTCTTGCCCGACTTCGGCTGGGAGACGATGAGGCCACGCTGGCCGCGGCCGATCGGCGCCACGAGGTCGAGAATGCGGCCCGTGATGTCCTCGGTGGATCCGTTGCCGCGCTCGAGCTTGAACGCCTTGCGCGGGAACAGCGGGGTGAGGTTCTCGAACAGCAGTTTGTTCTTCGACGCTTCCGGCGGGTCGCCGTTGATGTCGTCGACCTTGAGCATCGCGAAGTAGCGCTCGCCTTCCTTCGGATGGCGGACGCGTCCGGTGATGTAGTCGCCGGTGCGCAGGTTGAAGCGGCGGATCTGGCTGGGGGAGACGTAGATGTCGTCCGGACCGGCCAGGTAGGACTCGTCGGCCGAGCGCAGGAAGCCGAAGCCGTCCTGGAGGATCTCGAGCACGCCCTCGGCCCAGATGCCGCCGCCGGAGCGGGCGTGGGCCTTGAGGATGTTGAAGACCACGTCCTGCTTGCGCTGGCGGGCCACGCCTTCGCGGATGCCGAGCGACTCGGCGAATTCGAGGAGCTGGATGGAGTTCTTGCGTTTCAGCTCGGTCAGGTTGATCAGGCGATCGTTGCTGCCGGCGTCGGCGTTCTCGTCGTCGTCGACGGGATAGCCATTGTTGTTGCGCGGATGCTGGTAATTGCCGCCGGCGTTGCCGCCCCCGCCGCCCTGGCGCTGCTGGTTGCGCTCGTTCCGGCGACGGCGGCCTCGGCCTTCGCGCTCGTTACGGTCGTTGCGGTTCTGCTGGTGGTGCTGCTGGCCGCCGCCCTGTTGCTGGCCCTGGGCCGGCGGCTGACCGCCATCGCGTCCTTCGGCCTGCGGTTGCGGCAGGGGCGGAAGGGCGGGCGGGTTGGTGTTCCCAAGCTGCAGTTCGGCCTGCGGGGCAGGGGCGGGCGCCGGAGCGGGCGCGCTCGTCTCTACCGCGGGGGCCTCGGCGGCGGGCGCCTTGCGGCGGGTGCGCGGACGCGGTTCGGTCGCAGGCTGGTCGCCGGCGCCCTTGGCGTCGATGGAGTCTTTGGTTTCGATATCGGACACGGGCAAACCTCACGGGGCGCCGTTGGAAGAAGAGGGGGAGAGGGTTCGCGGCAGGGGGACAAGTGGTGTCCCGGCGAACGCCTTAGAGCCTAGCATCGCGTGAGGCGCGACGTAAAGCGCCTCACGCGGCGGCGGGGTGGAACAGGCGATTAAACGATCGCCTTCTGGATCATCTGGTCGAGCTGGCCCTTGCCGACGGCGCCGATCTGCGTGGCCTCGACCTTGCCATTCTTGAACATCATCAGCGTGGGAATACCGCGTACACCGAACTGACGCGGGGTCTGC
Source organism: Luteibacter yeojuensis (assembly GCF_011742875.1). Taxonomy (NCBI): domain Bacteria; kingdom Pseudomonadati; phylum Pseudomonadota; class Gammaproteobacteria; order Lysobacterales; family Rhodanobacteraceae; genus Luteibacter; species Luteibacter yeojuensis. The sequence goes on along the minus strand of NZ_JAAQTL010000001.1, from coordinate 2,646,401 downwards.
TGGTTCTCGTCGATGTTGATCTTCACGATCTTGACCTTGCCGTCGTACTGGGCGGCCAGCTCGTCGAGCGCGGGAGCGATCGACTTGCACGGACCGCACCATTCGGCCCAGAAGTCGAGCAGGACGGGGGTATCGGACTCGAGGACGTCCTTGTTGAACGCAGCGTCGCTCGTATGGGTGATCTTGTCGCTCACCGGGATCTCCAGAAAAAGGGTGAATAGGGGGTTGACGACCGTGACGCTCGCATCGGCTACACTAAGGAGCCCCATGTCGCGGGTCCAACCGGAACCGAAGGTCTTGGCCATTGCAGCCGGCGGCCCTCATTCCAACCCAACTAGGGGCGCGATTCAAGCAATTCAAGGTCGCCAGCGGGTGGTTTCCGTTGACATAGGTGAACCGGTTCTTCCAGCCGGTTCACCTATGCCAGCGGGAACCCTCGGGCGCGGCCACCACCGCCTCCGGCCATCGCGCGCCGGGCGCGTCGCAGGCCGCCGGCATGGCACCCGGCCGCTCCCGACACTCCCGTGACGCCGGCCGGACCCTCCGTGTCCCCGTGGGCTCCCCATGCCGCCGGGACGGCGCCGCCCCAGCGCGGCGCGAGCTTCCAGGCCCTTCATTCCACCATGTCCCAAACCGTTCTCACCGACGTCTTCTACGAAAACCTCGACCTCCATCCGCTGCTCCAGCAAGGCCTCGCGGCCGCCGGCATCACCCGGTGCACCCCCATCCAGGCGCTGACGCTCCCCGTCGCCCTGACGGGGCGCGACGTCGCGGGCCAGGCCCAGACGGGCACCGGCAAGACCTTCGCCTTCCTCGTCGCGTTGATGGATCGCCTGCTCAAGAATCCGGCCCATGCGGACCGCAAGGATTCCGACCCGCGCGCCCTGGTCATCGCGCCCACCCGTGAGCTGGCGATCCAGATCGAGAAGGATTTCCAGGCCATCGGCAAGGCCACCGGCCTGCGCAGCGCCCTGATCTACGGCGGCGTCGACTACGACAAGCAGCGCCAGCAACTGCGTGACGGCTGCGACATCATCATCGCCACGCCGGGCCGCCTCCTCGACTACTACAAGCAGGACGTCTTCGGCTTCGGCAGCGTCGAGGTCATGGTCATCGACGAGGCCGACCGCATGTTCGACCTCGGCTTCATCAAGGACGTGCGCTTCATCTTCCGTCGCCTGCCTGCCCGCGACCGGCGCCAGGTGCTGCTGTTCTCCGCCACGCTCAGCCATCGCGTGCTGGAACTGGCCTACGAGCACATGCACGAGGCCGAGAAGCTGGTGGTGGAGACGGAGAACGTCACCGCCGACCGCGTCCGCCAGGTGGTCTACTTCCCCTCGAAGGAAGAGAAGATGCCGCTGCTGTTCAACCTGCTCGAGGAGAGCAAGGCCGAGCGCAGCATCATCTTCGTCAACACGAAAGCCGCGGCCGAGCGCATCACCGACCGCCTGAAGCGGCACAACTTCCGCGTCGGCGCCATCTCCGGCGACGTGCCGCAGGTGAAGCGCCAGAAGCTGCTGCAGCGCTTCCAGGAAGGCCAGATCGACCTCTTGGTGGCCACCGACGTCGCCGCCCGCGGCCTGCACATCCCGGCGGTCAGCCACGTGTTCAACTACGACCTGCCGCAGGATGCCGAGGACTACGTCCATCGCATCGGCCGCACCGCGCGCCTCGGCGCCGAAGGCGATGCGATCAGCTTTGCCTGCGACCTCTACGCCATGGGCCTGCCTGACATCGAGGCCTACATCAATCAGAAGATTCCCACCGCCTCCATCGAGGCGAAGATGCTGGTGATGCCGGCACCGCGCCCGCGCGCCGACGGCGTGCAGGACGAAGTGGACGATCCGAACGATACCGGCGGCCATATCCCCACGCGCGGCGCCCCGCCCGAGAAGGGCGGCCGGGGCGGTCGCGATGGCCGGGGTGGTCCGCGTTCCGGCGAGCGTTCCGGCAGCCGCGAGCGCCGACCGCGCCCGCCGCGCGAGGATCGCCCGGCCGCTGCCGGTTCGCCCACCGAGGTGCCGGTGAAGACGGTGGTGGTCGCCGAGACCGTCGCCGAACTCCCGGCCGCCACGGAAGCGATGTCCGCCGACGGCGCCTCGAAGAAGCGCCGCCGTCGTCGTGGCGGCCGCGGCCGCGGTGCCCGCGAGGGCGCCGAGAACGGCAACGGCGCGGCGAACGGCAATGCCGTGCGCACCGACAAGCCGAAGCAGGGCGCGCCGCGCCAGGCCGAAGGCCAGGCGAATCCGAGCCGCCGCCCGTCGCGCCAGGTCGCCGCCAGTCGTCCGGCGCCGGCACCGGTCGCTCAGCCGCCCAAGGAAAAGATGGGCCTCCTGCGCCGCATCGGCCGCCTGTTCGGCGGCCGATAAATCCGCTTTGTAGGAGCCGCTATAGCGGCGAGGGGAACCTCCCTCGCCGCTTCATCGCTCCGTGGGCTTCTCGCCGCTATAGCGGCTCCCACAGTTCGGCAATCTCACTCGCCGCTATAGCGGCTCCTACAAGGTTGCTGTAGCTCCCACATTTCTACACCACATCCCTTATCCTCTGGAGCTTCACGAGCCAACGGGTAACGCGGTGATCGGTTTCGATCTGGTGAGCAAAAGGTACGAGGGCGGTCACCAGGCCCTTACCGATGTGTCCTTTCAAGTCGACGCGGGCGAAATGGCCTTCGTTACCGGGCATTCCGGTGCCGGCAAGAGCACGCTGCTGAAGCTGCTGGCGATGATCGAGCGCCCGACCAACGGCGTGGTCACGCTGGACGGCCAGAAGCTCAATACGGTTCGTTCGGGCGATGTCCCGAAGGTGCGGCGCAAGCTCGGCATGGTCTTCCAGGACCATCGCCTGCTGCTCGACCGCAGCGTCTTCGCCAACGTGGAGCTGCCGCTCATCATCGCGGGTGTCGCCCCGTCCGATCGCGGCCGTCGCGTGCGTGCCGCGCTGGAGAAGGTCGGCCTGCTCAGCTACGAAAAACAGCTGCCCGAAGCCCTCTCGACCGGCGAGCAGCAGCGCGTGGGCATCGCGCGCGCCATCGTCGCCAAGCCCGCCGTGCTCATCGCCGACGAGCCCACCGGCAACCTCGACCCCCAGCTGGCCATGGAGATCATGACCCTGTTCGCGGAGTTCCAGGCGGTCGGTACCGCCGTCCTCGTCGCCAGCCACGACCTCATGCTCATCAAGCGCATGAAGAAGCGCGTGGTGGTGCTCGACCACGGCAAGCTGGTCGCCGACGTGCCCGCCACGGAGGTGGTATGAACGCCGTCCGGGAACCCCGCCGCACGCCCGAGCCGGAGAAAACCCGCCGCAGCGGGCCGCGCAAGGTCGGCGCCTGGCGCGAGCACCACGCCTGGAGCCTGTCCATCAGCCTGCGTCGCCTTGGCGCGCGACCGCTCGGCACCCTGCTCACCGTGGCCGTGATGGGCGTGGCCCTGGCCCTGCCGCTCACGTTCTACCTGCTGCTCGGCAACGTGCAACGGATGGGCGACGCGCTCGGCCGCAACCAGTCCATCAGTGCCTTCATGAAGCCGGGGCAGAACGCCGTCATGGCGGACACCGCCGCCGCCGCGCTGCGCGGCCGTCCGGAGGTGGCGGAGGTCGTCGTGCGGACGCCGAAGGACGGGCTCGACGAACTGGCGGAGGTGCAGGGTTTCTCCGGCGCCTTGCAGTCGCTCGATGCGAATCCCTTGCCGTACGTGCTTTCCGTGAAACCGAATCCGGGCCTCTCCGCGGAAGAAGCCGGCCGTCTGGTCGAATCGATGAAGGCGACGCCGGGCGTCGACATGGTCCAGGACACCGGGGCATGGCGTCAGCGTCTGGATGCCCTGCTTGGCGTGGGGCGCCGCGCCGTCGGCCTGCTCGCCCTGCTGCTCGGCATCGCCGCGCTGCTGGTGGTCGGTAACACCATCCGCGTCGACATCCAGAGCCGCAGCGCCGAGATCGGCGTGCTGCTGCTCATCGGTGCCAGCCGTCCCTTCGTCCGACGGCCTTATCTGTACGCGGGCGTCTGGCTCGGATTCCTCGCCGGCGTGCTCGCCGTGGCACTGGCCGTGGTGCTGGAACTGGCGATGGCAGGCCCGGTGGAGCGGCTCGCGGCGGCCTACGACGGCAGCGTCAACTTCGGAGGGCTCCCCGCCTGGCTGCTGCTTTCGGTACCCTTCGCGTCGGCCTTGCTGGGGTGGCTCGGCGCACGACTCGTGAGCGCGCGGCAGATCCGCCGTGCCGCGGCGGCCTGACTAAGGGGGCATTGGGGTGGGATCTCACATCGGTTCGGGTGTTGCCGGCGCCACGCCGCGCATTCTCCTGGTGGACGGCTCGAAGGTCGTCCGCCAGCTCATCGCGCGCGTCGTCGCCGCGGAGGTGCCGGGTGTCGAGATCGTCGGCGCGTCCACCGGCGCGGAGGCCCAGGCCGAACTCCAGCGCGGCGTGTTCGACTTCGTGACCGTGGCGCTGCGCCTGCCCGACATGGACGGACTCGACGTCGCCCGCTTCGTGCGCGAATCCGCGCCGCAGATCTACATGCCCATCGTCGTCGTCTCCGGCGACGTCGAGGAGCGCCTGCACCGGCGCGAGCTCGGCGAATTCGTCACCGACTACTTCGACAAATCGCTGGGTTTCGGCGCGCTGGCCGAATTCATCCGCGGCTACGTGCGTCCCGAGGGCGGCGCGGAGGGCGAAGTGCTCTATGTGGAAGACAGCCGCGTCGTCGCCCTCGCCACGCGGCGCATGATGGAGAAGTACGGCCTCACCGTGCATCACGTCATCAGCGCGGAAGACGCCCTTCAACACCTCCGCGACGCGCACGAGCGCGGCGAGGTCGGTGCCGATGTCGTGCTGACCGACGTGAGCCTGAAAGGCGAACTGACCGGCGGCGACCTCGTGGAACGTATCCGCAACGACTTCGGCTACGGCAAGGGCCAACTGCCCACGCTGGTGATGACCGGCGACGAGAATCCCGCCAACCAGGCCGCGCTGCTGCGCGCCGGTGCGAACGACCTCGTCGAGAAGCCGGTCGAGGAGAAGCTCCTCATCACCAAGCTGCTCTTCCAGCTGCGCGTCGCCCGGCACCTGCGGGCGAGGGCGGCGCATTGAACGACCGGGTGAAGCTGGAGCCGTCCTGGAAGACGAGGATCGGTGCGTACCTGGATCGTCCGGAGATGCTTGCCCTCTCGGAGTTCCTGCGCGAGGAAAAGGCGCGCGGAAAGACGATCTACCCGCCGGGTCCGGAAATCTTCAACGCCTTTGCGCACACGCCGTTCGACAAGGTGCGCGTGGTCGTCCTCGGCCAGGACCCGTACCACGGCCCCGGCCAGGCGCACGGGCTCGCTTTTTCCGTCCGCCCCGGCGTGCGCGTGCCGCCGTCGTTGCAGAACATGTTCAAGGAAATCGAGGATTGCCTCGGTATCCCGCGACCGGATCACGGTTGCCTCACGCCCTGGGCCGACCGCGGCGTGCTCCTGCTCAACGCGGTACTGACCGTCGAAGCGGGCAACGCGGGTTCGCACCAGGGCCGGGGTTGGGAAGGTTTCACCGATGCCGCCATCGATGCGCTCAACCGCGAGCGCGAGGGCCTCGTCTTCATGCTCTGGGGCAGCCACGCCCAGCGCAAGGGCCAGCTCATCGACGGCAAGCGCCACCTGGTGCTGCGCAGCGTGCATCCCTCGCCGCTCTCCGCCCACCGCGGCTTCATGGGCTGCGGGCATTTCGCCAAGGCGAACGCTTACCTGGAATCCCGCGGCGAGCCGCCGATCGATTGGTCGCTGCCGCGGCGCGCCGAGCTGGCGGCCTAGCCGGGCGGCGGCGTGGCCCCGAAACCCGCCCCGTCGGGCCGGGCGCCTACCCAATCCTGAACGCGTCAGTACACCCTCTGGACATCGTCGGGGCATTTCTGTACCATTGCGTACAGTTAACCGATGAACTTCGGGCCGACTTAGCACTCTCATTTCGGGACTGCTAATCTGCGAACAGACTTTCAGGAGGTTCCACACATGTCCCAAGCCCTCGCCACCCGGAACTACGGGCTACCGAGCGTCGTTGGCAGTCTGGATTCCTATATCTCGGCGGTGCACCGCATTCCGGTGCTCAGCCTGGACGAGGAGCAGTCGCTGGCGCGCCGCTTCCACGACGACGCCGACCTCGACGCCGCCAAGCAGCTCGTGATGTCCCACCTGCGTTTCGTGGTCCACGTGGCCCGGGGCTACAACGGTTACGGCCTGCAGCTGTCCGACCTCATCCAGGAGGGCAACATCGGCCTGATGAAGGCGGTGAAGCGCTTCGACCCGGATCAGGGTGTCCGCCTGGTCAGTTTCGCGGTGCATTGGATCCGTGCCGAGATGCACGAGTTCATCCTGCGTAACTGGCGCATCGTGAAGGTCGCCACCACCAAGGCGCAGCGCAAGCTGTTCTTCAACCTGCGCAAGAGCAAGAAGCGCCTGGGTTGGATGAACGCCGAGGAAGTGCGCGTGGTCGCCAACGACCTGGGCGTGCCGGAAGCCACCGTCCGCGAGATGGAATCCCGCCTCTCGGGCCGTGACGTCGGCTTCGAGGCTCCGGCCGACGCGGACGACGACGACAAGCCGGCTCCGGCCGCGTTCCTCGTCGACGAAGGCGCCGACCCGTACGACAACCTCGCCGAGGAAGATGCCAGCAACAACCAGATGGGCGCGCTGTCCTCGGCGCTCGGCAACCTGGACGACCGCTCGCGCGACATCATCCAGCGTCGCTGGCTGGCCGAGGACAACAAGGCCACGCTGCAGGATCTTGCGGACGAGTACGGCGTGTCGGCCGAGCGCATCCGTCAGATCGAGGCGAACGCGATGAAGAAGATGCGCGTCGCCATCGCGGCCTGAGGCCGCGGTTCGGCGTAAGATCGGAAACGGCCCCTTTGCGGGCCGTTTTCCGTTGTCCATCCGGCAGGAGCAGAGCGGATGCCCAGGGCCCTGGTCATCGAAGACGACGAGGTTACCGCCCGCGATATCGTCGCGGAGTTGGGCGCGCACGGTCTCGTCGCCGACTGGGTGGCGGACGGGCGGGAAGGCCTGGCGCGTGCCCTCGAGGACGGCTACGACATCATCACGCTCGACCGCATGCTGCCCGGCATGGACGGCATCGACGTCGTTTCCGAACTGCGCCAGCGCGATGTGGACACACCGGTGCTGATGATCAGCGCGCTGTCCGACGTGGACGAGCGCGTGCGCGGCCTGCGCGCGGGTGGCGACGACTACCTCACCAAGCCCTTCGCGCCCGACGAACTGGCCGCGCGCGCCGAAGTGCTGCTGCGCCGGCGCCGCCAGGGCGCCAACGAGACCCGGCTGCGCGTCGCCGACCTCGAACTCGATCTGGTCCGGCACAACGCGCAGCGCCGCGACCAGGAACTGACCCTGCTGCCCACGGAGTTCCGCCTGCTGGAATTCCTGATGCGCAACGCGGGGCAGGTGGTGACCCGGCAGATGATCTTCGAACACGTATGGGGTTTCCATTTCGACCCGGGGACCAACGTGATCGACGTCCACATCGGCCGCCTGCGTCGCAAGATCGACGGCGTCGGCCATTTGCCGCTCATCCGCACCGTGCGCGGCTCGGGATACGTCCTTGCGCCCGCTGACTGACGCCTGGCGCTCCACCACCTCGCGCCTGATCATCATCTATGGCGCGTTGTTCGCCGTCTGGTGCGTGGTCTTGCTTGGCATCGTGCAGTGGGAGACGTCGCGCTACCTGTCCGGCGTCATCGACCAGATGCTCGCGTCGCGCGTGCACTACCTGGAAGGCACGGCTCCGCGCAACATGCGCGCGACGGTGGAATCGGCCAGCCAGATCGACGTCCAGGGCGCGATGTGGATGGGGCTGTTCGACGCACAGGGCAGGCACCTCGCCGGCAACATCGCCACATTGCCGAAGGAACTGGCGGAAGACGACGTCGCCCGCTCGCTCAGCGCGAACCTGGCCAGCCCCACGCGCAAGGTCACCGCGCGCGTGCGCGGCCTCGCCCATGCGTTGCCCGACGGGACGCGCTTGGTCGTGGCGAAGGAAAGCTCCACCATCGACGGTATCGGCACGATCATCCGTCACGGCCTCCTCTGGGGGCTGTCCCTGACGATCATCCCCGGCCTGCTCGGCGGCGTGCTGATCGCGCGCGGACCCGCGCGGCGCATTCGCGCCATTCAGCAGGCCATGGAGCCGATCCGCGAAGGCGACCTGAGCGTGCGTCTGCCCATCAGCGGTACCGGCGACGAAGTCGACCTGCTGGCAGGCACGGTCAACGCCACGTTGACCGAGATCGAGCGCCTGCTGGGCGAAGTGAAAGGCGTGACCGACAACATCGCCCACGACCTGCGCACGCCGCTCACGCGGATGCGCACGCGCCTCTACCGCCTGCAGCAGCAGTTCGAGAGCCGGCCGGAAGGCGACCAGCTCGACGCCTGCGTGGGCGAGATCGACACCGTGCTGTCGCGCTTCCGCGCCTTGCTCCGGGTGTCCGAGCTGGAGGACCGCCAGCGCAGTGCCTGCTTCGAGACGATGGACCTGTGCACCGTGCTGCGCAACGTGCACGAATTCTACGCGCCGCTGGCAGAGGACCGCGGGCAGCGTTTCGAACTCGAACTGGGTCGGCTGCCGCCGCTGCGCGGCGATCCGCAGCTGATGTTCGAGGCGTTCGCGAACCTCGTCGGCAACGCCATCAAGTTCACGCCGGACGGCGGTGCCGTGCGCCTCGTCGCGTCGACGGACGCCGGCGGCGATGCGCGGGTAGACATCGCGGATACCGGGCCGGGCATTCCGCCGGACGAACGCGAGGCCGTGTTCCGTCGTTTCTACCGCGGCGACGAGACGCGCGCGAAGCCGGGTTGCGGTCTTGGGCTGGCGATCGTGAGCGCCATCGTGCGCCTGCACGGGTATTCGCTGTCCGTCGGCGGCAACGAACAGGGCGCCGTCTTTTCGGTGACCTGTCCCGCGACCGCCTAAATAAATATTAACTACGCCGCCGCCGACGGTCGGCGCAAAATCCGCTGCGACGCAACACACGCCTCGGAATCCGTCCCCCCATGATTGGCATCGTCCGGATCGCGCTCACGCGGCCGTATACCTTCGTCGTCCTCGCTTTGCTGATTCTCATCGTGGGGCCGCTCGCCGCCCTGCGCACGCCGACGGACATCTTCCCCGACATCAAGATTCCCGTGATCGCCGTGGTATGGCAGTACACGGGATTGCCCGCCGACCAGATGGCCGGGCGCGTGTCCTCGCCGTTCGAGCGTGTGCTCACCACCACGGTGAACGACATCGAGCACATTGAGGCCAACTCGATCCAGGGTTTCGGCATCGTCAAGATCTTCTTCCAGCCCACCGCGGACATCCGTACCGCGAACGCGCAGGTGACGGCGGTGGCGCAGACCCTGCTGAAACAGTTGCCCGCGGGCACGACGCCGCCGCTGATCCTGAACTACAGTGCGTCGACCGTGCCGATCATCCAGCTGGCATTGTCCGGCAAGGGTCTCACCGAACAGAACCTCGGCGACCTCGGCCTGAACATCATCCGCCCGCAGCTCGTCTCGGTGCCCGGTGCATCCATCCCGTACCCGTTCGGCGGCAAGACCCGCCAGGTGCAGATCGACATCGACCCGCAGGCGCTCCAGGCGCGTGGGCTATCGGCGCAGGACGTGGCCAACGCGCTCGCCGCGCAGAACCTGATTACCCCGGTGGGCACGCAGAAGATCGGCCGCTTCGAGTACACGCTGCAGCTCAACAACTCGCCTTCGGACATCGAGGACCTCGGCAACCTGCCGGTGAGGGTCGTGAATGGCGCCACCGTGTACATCCGCGACGTGGCCCACGTGCGAGACGGTTCGCCGCCGCAGACCAACATCGTGCACGTCAACGGCGATCGCTCGGTGCTGATGACGGTGATGAAGAACGGTTCGGCCTCGACGCTGGCGATCATCGCCGGCATCAAGCAGCGCGTGGCGGAAATGAAGGACGCGCTGCCCGAAAGCCTGAAGATCTCGCCCATCGGCGACCAGTCGCTGTTCGTCAGCGCCGCCATCGAAGGCGTGGCGCGCGAAGGCGTCATCGCGGCAGCACTCACCAGCCTCATGATCCTGCTGTTCCTCGGCAGCTGGCGTTCCACCGTCATCATCGCCACCTCGATCCCGCTAGCCATCCTCGGCTCCATCGCGGCGCTGTCGGCCGTCGGCGAGACGATGAATATCATGACCCTCGGCGGACTGGCGCTGGCGGTAGGCATCCTCGTCGACGACGCCACGGTGACGATCGAGAACATCAACTGGCATCTGGAGCAGGGCAAAGACGTGGAAACGGCGATCCTCGACGGCGCGGCGCAGATCGTGACGCCCGCCTTCGTCTCGCTGCTGTGCATCTGCATCGTGTTCGTGCCGATGTTCTTCCTCGACGGCGTGGCGCGCTTCCTCTTCGTGCCGATGGCCGAGGCGGTGATGTTCGCTATGATCGCGTCGTTCATCCTGTCGCGCACGCTCGTGCCGACGATGGCGAAGTACCTGCTGAAGCCGCACAGCCACGACGACCCGCACGGCGAGCACGGCAAGGTGTCGCGCAATCCACTTGTCCGCTTCCAGCGCACCTTCGAGAAGCGCTTCGAGGGCGTACGCGCGAGCTACCACGTGCTGCTGGAGATGGCTCTGCTCCACCGCAAGGTATTCACCATGGCCTTCATGGGCTTCGTGGTGCTCTCCTTCCTCCTGGTTCCCATGCTGGGCCGCAACTTCTTTCCGTCGGTGGACGGCGGCCAGATCCTGATGCACGTGCGCGGGCCTATCGGCACCCGCGTGGAAGAAACCGCGCGGCTCTTCGCCCAGGTGAACGAGGCCGTGCGCAAGGTCATCCCGAAGGAAGACCTGGGCACCGTGGTGGACAACATGGGCCAGCCGGTGTCGGGCATCAACACCACTTACAACAACACCGGCACCATCGGCTCGCAGGACGGCGACATCCAGATCGCGCTGAACGAAGGCCATGCGCCCACGGCCGACTACGTGCGCAAGCTGCGCGAGACGTTGCCGCGCCAGTTCCCGGGCGCGACGTTCTCGTTCCCGCCGGCGGACATCATCAGCCAGATCCTCAACTTCGGCTCGCCCGCACCGATCGACCTGCAGATCCGCGGCCCGAACGTCTCGGCCAACTTCGGCTACGCCGACCGTCTGCTGCGCGAGATCCGCCGCGTGCCGGGTGTCGTCGATGCGCGCATCCAGCAGTCACGGGCGGCGCCGGGGTTCAACGTGGACGTGGATCGCAGTCGCGCGCAGCAGGTAGGCATCACCGAGCGCGACGTCACGGCCAGCCTGGGCGTGAACCTGGCCGGTTCCAGCCAGGTGGCTCCGACCTTCTGGCTCAATCCGAAAAACGGCGTGTCCTACCCGATCGTGATGCAGACGCCGCAGTACAGCATCGACAGCCTGCCCGACCTTGAGAATGTGCCGATCAGTCCGAGCACGGGCACGGGTGGCGCGCAGATCCTTGGCGGTTTCGCATCGGTTTCGCGCACGGCGATGAGCTCGGTGGTGAGCCAGTACAACATCAATTCCATGGTGCAGATCTTCGCCACCACGCAGGATCGCGACCTTGGCGCGGTGGCGGCGGACATCCAGAAGATCGTCGACGCGAACAGGAAGTTCCTGCCGAAGGCATCGAGCACCGCGCTGCTCGGCCAGGTGCAGACGATGAACAGCGCCTTCTCCGGCCTGATCTTCGGCCTGCTCGGCGCGATCGTGTTGATCTACCTGCTGATCGTCGTGAACTTCCAGTCGTGGAGCGACCCGTTCGTGATCGTCACCGCGTTGCCGGCGGCCATCGCGGGCATCGTGTGGATGCTGTTCGCGACCCACACCACCTTGTCCGTGCCCGCGCTCACCGGCGCCATCATGTGCATGGGCGTCGCCACGGCCAACTCGATCCTCGTGGTGAGCTTCTGCCGCGAGCGCCTGGCCGAGCACGGCGACGCGGCGAAGGCCGCTCTCGAGGGCGGCTTCGTCCGTTTCCGCCCGGTGTTGATGACCGCGCTGGCGATGATCATCGGCATGGCGCCGATGGCCCTCGGCCTGGGCGAGGGCGGCGAGCAGAACGCGCCGCTCGGCCGCGCGGTGATCGGTGGCCTGATCTTCGCCACCACCGCCACGCTGTTCTTCGTGCCGATCGTCTTCAGCATCATCCATGGCCGTCGCGGCCATCCGTCATCCACCCCGGCGAACGTTTCCGGAGAGCCCGTCCATGTCGCCTGACACCTTGCACCAACCTCCGCCGCGCCGGCTTCGCCTGGCCGGCGTCATCGCCGCGATCGTCGTCATCGCCATCGTCGTGGCCGGCGTGGCCACACGTGCCAACGAATCGCGAAAGCTGCGCGACTGGACCGACGCGCAGGCCGTGCCCACCGTGAACCTGGTCTCGCCGGAAGGCGGGCAGGGCGGCGGCGAACTCGACCTGCCTGGGCGCCTCCAGGCCTACGCGCGAGCGCCGATCTTCGCCCGCACCAGCGGCTACCTGAAGTACTGGAAAGCCGACATCGGCCAAAAGGTGAAGGCCGGCCAGCTGCTCGCGGAAATCGAGACGCCCGACCTCGACCAGCAGCTGCTCCAGGCAAAGGCCGACCTCGCCAGCGCGCGTGCCAACGAGGCGCTGGCGCTCACCACGGCCAGGCGCTGGCAGGCGATGCGCGATTCCGATGCCGTGTCGCGGCAGGAAGTGGACGAGAAGACCGGGGACTACGACGCAAAGCACGCGCTTGCGCAGGCCGCGCAGGCGAACCTGGAGCGCATCCAGGCGCTTAAGGGCTTCGCGAAGCTCGTCGCGCCGTTCGACGGCGTGGTCACCGCGCGCGAGACCGACGTCGGTGCGCTCATCAATGCGGGCGGCGGCGGGCAGGAACTGTTCGTGGTGTCCGATGTGCACAAGCTGCGCATGTACGTGAACGTGCCGCAGAACTATGTGCCGTCGATTCGCGACGGCGCCACCGTGAAGCTTTCGGTGCCGGAGTATCCGGGACGGTACTTTACCGGCACTGTCGAATCGACGTCGGCGGCGATCAATGCCGCATCCGGCACGACGCTGGTGCAGGTCTCCGTCGACAATGCCGAGGGCAAACTGCTGCCCGGCGGCTATGCCAGCGTCACCTTCGACCTTCCCGCCAACGCCGCCCTGTTGCGCGTGCCGGCGAGCGCGCTGGTCTTCGACGACAAGGGCCTTCGTATCGCCACGGTGGATGCGCAGAACAAGGTGACCTTCAAGACCGTCACCATCGCGCGCGACTTCGGCAAGTCGGTGCAGCTCGGCTCCGGTCTCGCCGCGGGCGACCGCCTCATCGAGAGTCCGCCGGACGGCCTCGCCGACGGCGATACCGTGCGCGTCAACGCACCGAAGGCGGAAGGCGACCATGCCAAGGCGTGACACATCTCGCGTGGTGGGAATCCGTGCGGGAGCCGCTTCAGCGGCGATGGGTGCGTGCGGCACACTGGCCCGCTGCCGCGGGATCGCCGGCATAGCCGGCTCCCACAGGGCGCGGGCGGTCCTGGGCGTCCTGGTTGCCACCGGTCTGTCCGGTTGCTCGCTCGCTCCGACCTACAAGGTGCCCGAGGTGCCGATGGCGCCGCAGTACGCGAACGCCGATACCCCGTGGACGGAAGCGAAGCCTGCCGACCGGCTCGATCGCAACGGCTGGTGGAAACTGTACGGCGACGCGCGCCTGGACGACTTGCAGGCGAAGTTGCTGGCGAACAACGCCACGCTTGCCGCGGCGCTGGCGCATTACCAGCAGTCCGTGGCGATCACGCGCCAGGTACGTGCGGACCTGTTCCCGCAGATCGGCCTTTCGGCCAACGCACAGCGCAACCGCGAATCCGATACGCGGCCATTGCGGGGCGCGACCTCGCCGAGCAGCTACAACGCCTACACCATCGGCGCGCAGCTGGATTACGAGGTGGACCTGTGGGGCCGAGTGCGCGACAGCGTGGCCGCCGGCACCGCGGAGCAGGCCGCGTCCGCCGCCGATCTCGCGTCGGTGCAGCTGAGCCTGCAGGCGCAGCTCGCCGACAACTATCTCCAGCTCAACGGCTTCGACCGGCAGATCAAGGTGCTCAGCGAGAGCATCGACGCGTTTACGCGCGCCCTCGCGCTGACCCAGTCGCGCCACGACGGCGGCATCGCTTCCGGTCTCGACGTGGCCCGCGCGCAGACCCAGGTGTCGAACGCGAAGTCCCAGCTGACCCAGGCGCGGGCGCAGCGCGCACTGGTGCTGCACGCCATCGCGGTGCTGGTCGGCGATTCGGCGTCGACCTTCTCGCTCGCCACCGACGATGCGCCCGTGAAGGTGCCGACCATTCCGCTGGAGGTGCCTTCGACCATCCTGCAGCGCCGTCCGGACATCGCCGCGGCGGAGCGGCGTACCGCCGCCGCGAATGCACAGGTCGGCGTTGCGCGCTCGGCTTTCTTCCCTCAGCTGACCCTCGACGGCCAGGGCGGTTGGCAGAGCAACCGATGGGGCAGCATCGCCACGGCGCCGAACCGTTTTTGGGCGATCGGGCCTACCTTGCTGCTCGACGTGTTCGACGGCGGGCGCCGCAAGGCGGCCGTCGACCAGGCCAAGGCGGCCACGGACGAGGCCGGTGCGCAATATCGGGGCGTGGTGCTCAACGCGTTCGCCCAGGTGGAAGACAACCTCACCCTGCTGCGCGACCTCGGCACGGCCCTCACCGACCAGCGTGCCGCCGCCAACGCCGCACAGCGCTCCGTCGACCTGTCGCTCAACCGCTATCGCGAAGGCGCCGTCGGCTATCTCGACGTGGTGCAGGCGCAGACCGCGGCGTTGGATGCGGAACGCAGCGTGATCGACCTGGAAACCCGGCAATTGCGCGCGAGCGTGCAGCTGGTGCGCGCGCTGGGCGGCGGCTGGAGCGCCTGACGTATGGCAGGAGCCGCTATGGCGGCGAGGAACCTCGCGACAACCCGCAAGATTTCTCTCGCCGCTGTAGCGGCTCCTACAGAACCACGAATAGGAAGAAGGGGCCTTGGCGGCCCCTTCGTTCGTCATGCCGGTACGACGACGCTCAGAGCTTCGCGCCGAGCAGTTCCTCGAGCTTGCGCTGGTCCGCGGCGAACTTGCGGATGCCTTCGGCGAGCTTGTCGGTGGCCATGGCGTTCTCGTTGTGGCCCCAGCGGAACTTGGCCTCGTCGATCTTCGCGGGCGCCTCCTCGCGGCGGCCGGTGTCCTTCAACGCCACCGGCAACGGCGCGTCCGTCTCGTCGAGCTGCTTCAGCAGTTCCGGCGCGATGGTGAGGCGGTCGCAGCCGGCGAGGGCCTGGATCTGGCCGATATTGCGGAAGCTGGCGCCCATGACGACCGTCTTGAAGCCGTGCAGCTTGTACCAGTCGTAGATGCGGCGCACCGACTGCACGCCGGGGTCTTCCTCCGGCGCATAGGTCTTCTTGTCCGTGTTGGCGACGTACCAGTCGTAGATGCGGCCGACGAACGGCGAGATGAGGAACACGCCCGCCTCGGCGCAGGCGACGGCCTGCTCGAAGCTGAAGAGGAGCGTGAGGTTGCAGTTGATGCCTTCCTTCTGCAGCTGCTCGGCCGCCCGGATGCCTTCCCAGGTGGACGCGACCTTGATGAGGATGCGCTCGCGCTTGATGCCGATGTCCTCGTAGAGACCGATCAGCCGGCGCGCCTTCTCGATGGAGGCGTGCGTATCGAACGAGAGGCGGGCGTCGACCTCGGTCGAGACGTGGCCCGGAACGATCTTCAGGATCTCGCGGCCCACCAGCACGGAAAGGCGGTCGCTGGCGTCGACCAGCTGCCGGTCGCGGTTGTTGCTCTGCGACTTCGCCCACTCCACGGCTTCGCCGATGTAGCTGGCGTACTCGGGAATACCGGCCGCCTTCAGGAGCAGCGACGGATTGGTGGTCGCGTCCTCCGGCTTGTACTTGCTCATGGCGGCGATGTCGCCGGTGTCGGCCACGACGGTGGTGATCTTGCGGAGCTGCTCGAGTTGGCTGGTCACGTTGGGGGTTCCGTTACCTGGTAAGACGTCTATTGTCGCGCCGAACGCCGTGCAAATGTAGGCATCCGAACGTATGGGTTCAGCGATATCCAAGAGGTGTGAGCGAAACCTCGCGAATCAAGCGTCAATAGAGGTCGATCGGGTCCACGTCCAGGGACCAGCGCACCTTGCGCGCCGCAGGCAGTCCGGCAAGGGCCTGCCGCCAGGGCCTCAGGAAGGCGTGCAGGCGCGCACGCGACGCGGCTTCCACCAGGAGCTGCCCGCGATGGCGGCCCGCGCGCAGCGGCATGGGGGCGGGCATGGGGCCGGCGATGCGCAAATCGCCGGGATCGCCGATCGCCACGTGGGCCTCGGCGAGGAACGCGTCCACTTCCGTGCGACCCAGCGCGTCCGCGCGCAGCAGCACCTGGTGGGCGTACGGCGGCAGGTCGAGCAGCCGGCGCTCCTCGAGCAGGCTTTCCGCGACGGCGGGATACCCCCCGCGCAGGAGGGCGTGCAGCATCGCGTGATCGGGGTGGTGGGTCTGCAACAGCACGCTTCCCGGCTTGCTGGCGCGGCCGGCCCGGCCGGCGACCTGGACCACGAGCTGGGCGAGACGCTCGCCGGCGCGGAAATCCACGCTGTGCAGCCCCTCGTCCACGCCCACGATGGCGACGAGGGTGAGATTGGGCAGGTCATGGCCCTTCGCGAGCATCTGGGTGCCGACGAGGATCGCCGGCTTGTCCTCGCGCAATCCGTCGAGCATGTCGCCGAACGCATCGCGCCGCCGCGTCGTCTCGCGATCGATACGGACGACCGGGATATCGGGGAAGCGTTCGGTCAGCGCCTCCTCCAGCCGTTCGGTGCCCTGGCCTTGAGGGCTCAGGTTCGCCGACCCGCAGGCGGGGCAGGCGGGCGGGACCGCCGTCGTGTTGTCGCAGTGATGGCAGACCAGCCTGCGCCGTCCGGCGTGCAGTGTCATGGGCCGCTCGCAGCGTGGACAGTCCGCGTGCCAGCCGCAGTCGTGGCACAGCAGCACCGGGGCATAGCCCCGCCGGTTGCGGAAGACCAGCGCCTGCTCGCCGCGCTCCACGCAGGCCGCCACGGCGTGCACTAGGGTAGGCGAAAGTCCATGGTCCAGCCGCTGCGCGCGCATGTCGACGATCTGGACGCGCGTGGGCTGCGAGGCACCCGGGCGGGCGCGCAGTACCAGCCGCCTGTACCGTCCGGCCTGGACGTTGCCGAGGGTTTCCAGCGACGGCGTGGCCGACCCCAGCACCACCGGCACGCCGAGCGCCCGGGCGCGCACCAGCACGAGGTCGCGGGCGTGGTAGCGGAAGCCTTCCTGTTGCTTGTAGGAGGGATCGTGTTCTTCGTCGACGACGATCAGGCCGGCATGCGGAAGCGGCGTGAACACCGCCGAGCGCGTGCCGATGACCACCCGGGCCGTGCCGTCGCGTGCGCGCAGCCAGGCTCGGGCGCGCTCGCCCTCGGCGAGGTTCGAATGCAGCACCTCGACCGCCACGCCAAGCCGTTCGCGCAGCCGGCGCACTGTCTGCGGGGCCAGGCCGATCTCGGGAACCAGCAGCAGGGTTTGCTTCCCCTCGGCCAGCGCCCGTTCGATCAGCGCGAGGTAGACCTCGGTCTTGCCGCTGCCCGTCACGCCATCCAGCAGGTAAGGCTGGAAGCTGCCGAATCCTTCGCCGATGGCGGCGACGGCCGTCGCCTGTTCGTCGCTCAGGACGGGACCCGGCGTGGAAGAGGCAGGCGGGAAGGTTTCCTCGAGCTCGAGCTTTTCGACCAGGCCGGCGTCGAGCAGGCGGCGCGCGGCCGCCCGCCACGCGGGCAGCGCCAGTGCCAGGTCGTCGGCGGCCCGCGGCCCGTCGTACAAGGCGTCGAGCAACGCCGCCGAGCCGCCTTTGCGGCTCTTGGCGTCCCGCGCCGAGCGGCCTTGCACGGTAAGCGCCCATGCCTCGCGGCCGGTCGCTGGCAAGGGTCTGGGTTCGCGCAGGGCCAGCGGCAAGGCGTTGGCGAACGCTTCGCCCGGTGCCCCGGCCCAGTAATCGGCGGCCCACGCCAGCGTGGCCATGAGCTCGTCGTCCAGCAGGGGGTAGGGATCGAGGACCTCGCTCACCCGCTTCAGGCGGCCGGTGCCCACCGCCGCCTCGGCGGCCGGATCGACCACCACGCCGACCATCTCCCCCCGGCCGAACGGTACGCGTACCCGCGCACCCGCGCGCGCCTCGCCCGCTGCGGGGGGCAGGTAGTCGAAGAGGGTCGGCAGGGGCACCGGCAGGGCGACGCGGAGGACGGCAATCATGCGAGGCCTAGTTTAGAGGGATATCCCATAAACGCTGGTCAATGATTGACCAGTCACACATGGGTTTGCCTAAGAATGACGTGGGCGACGGGAGGAAGAAGCTGTAAGTGCCCGCCCCGGGACCGCTTTCCGTGTTATCCACAAGTGCTGTGGATAACTCTGTGGATGAGCCTCGGATAGGGGGCATCCAAGGCGCATGGTTGGGCCGTTCGGGTTAGCTTGGGTACATTTTAACCAAGCTGAAATATAATTTCTATTCAATGACTTACGAATTGGTTCACGGGGTGCGTTCATCGGCTGTCCATCTCGCCTTGACAAACGCGAAGGGGTGCCGGCGCCTGTGTACAACCCCCTGCCGCGTAGGAAAAAATCCTAGTGCGCCGCACCGAGGACCGCGGCCACGACGAGGGCGAACAGAAGCAGCCAGAAATAGATGCTGCCTATCAGCCAGTATTTCAGGAGGGTCATCGGCCAGCCTTGCCGGTAGACCCGTTTCTGCATGATCAGCAGGTAGAGGGGCATCCACACCCACATGGCCGCCTGGACCAGCGAGATCGCCGATGCGCCGGGCGAGAAATGCGGTCGTATCCCGTCCTTGGCGAAACCCAGCAGCATCAGGCCGAGCAGCGAGATGAACAGGAAGGCGTGGCTGTGCAGGGCCACGATGATGTGCTCCATATAGAGCCGGCGCTTGAACACGTAGAAGAGCTTCAGGATGAGCGCGAAGACGGGGATCATCACCAGCAGGGTCTGCGGAAGCACCGAGAAGAAGCCCTCGCTGATCCTGCGCAGGGCCTCGGTCTTCTCCGGTCCGCCGCTTTCGATCTGGATGAGGTTGGCTTTCAGGTGGGCGATGCCCAGGGCCAGGCGGCGGTTCACCGCGTCCGGCAGCCAGCCGATGTCGACGACCGTGGCCGAGTGGTCCCAGCGGCGCGAGCGGTGCGAGCCGTTGTCGCCGCTTTCGGGGGCGACGGGTTCGGCCTTGAGCTCCGCGAGCCGCTTGTTGGCCGCATCGCGGACCACGTCCTTGGTCATCTCGATAGCGGGTCGAGCCGGCCCCGGCAGGCCCGGATTCGCCAGGGCCGCGTCCAGCTGCTTCATCTGCTCCCTGTAAAGCTCCCGCACGTCGTCGGCCGTCTTCGCCGCCTGGAGCTGGGCGATGTCGTCGCGTTCGGAGGCGGTGCCCGCCAGTGCGCTGCCCAGCGGCGTGCTGTCGAGGGCCAGGTGCGCGAAGAAGAAGGCGAGCAGGCAGAACACGAACATCAGGCGGAAGGGCGCGATGTAGCGCACCCTCCGTCCGGAGAAATATTCCAGCGTGAGGAAGCCCGGCTTCGTGTACAGCGGAGGCAGGGTGTGGACGATGCGTTCGTCCATGTGGAAGAACAGGTCGCCCGCGTCCTCGAGCATGTGCGAGACCGGACGGATGACGCTCTTGATCGACTGGCCGCAGCCGTGACAGAACTCGCCCTTCAGTTCCTCGCCGCAGTTGGCGCAGCAAAGGCCGGGCGACGGCGTCAGTTGGTTCATCGCATTCTTCCCCGAATTTTCCCCTTTCGGCTGCGGATGATGGCACGGCAACCGCTACAATGGGTGGCCCACATCGTCATCCACCCCATGACCATCGACCGCGCTCGCGCGCGGCGGGAGATCGGCGCCACCCTCCGGTTGGCCCTGCCGATGATCGTCGCGCAACTCTCCGCCATCGGCACCAATGTCGTCGACGCCGTGCTTGCCGGCCACCAGGCGGCGCACACCCAGGCGTCCGTCGTGACGGGTGCCAGCATCTGGGTGCTGGCCATCGTGACCGGCATCGGCACCATGATGGCCGTGCCGCCGACCGTGGCGCAGCTGGACGGCGCGGGCCGCCGCGGCGAGGTGGGTCCGGTGTTCCACCAGGCGCTCTACATCGCATGGGGCCTCGGCCTGCTGCTGGCCGTCGCGGTATGGCATGCGTCGCCGCTGATGGCGTTGTTCGGTGTGGTGGAATCCATGCGCCCGGACGTGGGAGCGTTCCTCCACGCCATCTGCTTCGCCGCGCCGGCGCTGACCACGTACTTCGCCCTGCGCGGCCTGTCCGAAGGGCTCTCGATGCCGCGACCGTCGATGTACTTCAGCTTCGGCGGCCTCGTCCTGCTCGCCCCGCTGGGCTACGTGCTGATGTACGGCAAGCTCGGTTTCCCGGTCATGGGCGCGCGCGGCAGCGGCATCGCCACCGCATTGGTGCTCTGGGCGGAAATGCTCGGTTTCGCCACCTACGTGCTGAAGCATCGCAACTACCGCGACCTCAACCTGGGTGGACGCATGGCCAGGCCCGATCCGCGCGAGATCGGCCGCCTCCTGCACATCGGATTGCCGATGGCCGTGACCCTGCTGATGGAAGCCGGGCTGTTCGTCGCGGTGGCGCTGCTGATCGGCCGCCTCGGCGAAACCGTGACGGCCGGCCATCACGTGGCGCTCAACGTGGCCTCGGTGGCGTTCATGGTGCCGCTGGGCCTGTCGATGGCGATCACGGTCCGCGTGGGCAATGCGGCCGGCCGCCGCGATCCGGCCGGCGTGCGTTACGCCGGCCTGTCCGGCATCGCGCTGGTGCTCGTCACGCAGCTGGTTTCCTCGGGCGTGATGCTGGCCTTCCCGGAGGCCATCGCCCGCCTGTACACCCGCGATGTGGCAGTCATCGCGATGGCCTCGCAGCTGCTGGTGCTCGCCGGCTTCTTCCAGTTCTCCGACGGCATCCAGGTGGCGTCGAACGGCGCCCTGCGCGGGCTGAAGGACACGCGGGTGCCGATGGGCATCACCTTGTTCGCGTACTGGGTCATCGGCATGCCCATCGGCTGGTGGCTGGCATTCCACCGGGACATGGGTGCCCGCGGCATGTGGATGGGCCTGATCGCCGGCCTGAGCATGGCCGCCATCCTGCTCTTCGCGCGGTTCTGGCGGAGCAGCGTGAAGGGCACGTGGCGCGACGATCCGGATACGGCGGCGCCCATGCCATTCCACACGTGATACCAACGGTCCGACGCGTTACGCTGGACGCCATCCTCGAGGAAACGCCTAGATGTCGGATCGCCACGACGCCGTGCCCCCGCCCCTTCCGGGCCGGCCCCAGCCCGTTCCACCCCCGCGCCGGCGCGGTGGGTTTGGCCGGTTCATGCTCAGCCTGGGGCGCGGCCTCAACATCACCCGGCTGGTGATCATCAATGCGATCTTCTTCGGACTCCTGGCCGCGTTCCTGCTGCTGATGTTCATCGGCGAACGGGCGAACCGCGTCGACGATCGCACGGTGCTGGTGCTGGCGCCGGAAGGCGCCCTGGTGGAGCAATACAGCGCCGATCCGTTTTCCCGCGCCATCGGCCGCATGACCGGCGACGGCGTGAAGCAGGTGCAGGTCCGCGACCTCGTCCGCGCCATCGACAGTGCGGCGAAGGACGACCGGATCAGCCGCATCGTGCTGCGTCCCGACAAGCTGCAGGCCGGCGGTTTCGCCGCGCTCCGCGAGGTCGGCGCCGCGCTGGACCGCTTCCGCAAGACCGGCAAGCCCGTCCTCGCCTGGGCAGTCAGCCTGGAGCAGGGGCAGTACTACCTTGCCGCCCACGCCGACAAGCTCTACATCGACCCGCAGGGCGGGGTGATGGCGACCGGTCTCGCCAACTACCGCCTGTTCTACAAGGACATGCTCGATCGTCTCGGCGTGCAGGTGCACCTTTTCCGCGTGGGCCAGTTCAAGAGCGCGGCCGAGCCCTTCATCCTCGATCATGCCTCGCCCGAATCGAAGGAAGCGGACGCCTTCTGGCTGGGCGGCTTGTGGAACACGTGGATCGACGAGGTGGCGAAGATGCGCCACCTCGATCCCGCGGTGCTGCGCGCCGATGTCGACGGTCTGGCCGAGCGCGTGCGCGATGCGAAGGGCAGCCTCGCCCAGCTGGCGGTGGACGAGAAGCTCGCCGACGGCCTCGCCACCGAGCAGCAGTTCGTCAGGATGCTGCGCGCCGAGGGCGTGCCGGCGGGAAGGAAGGAGCAGGGTTTCCGTCAGGTCGACCTGGCCGGTTATGTGGCCGACCGCGGCCTCTCTACCGTGGACCTGCTGCAGACGGCGCCGGGCGTGGCCGTGGTCGTCGCCGAGGGCGAGATCTCCGGCGGGAAACAGGCGCAGGGCCGGATCGGCGGCGATTCGACGGCGGCACTCATCCGCGCGGTACGCCAGGACCGGCGCACGCGCGCGCTCGTGCTGCGTGTGAATTCGCCCGGCGGCGAGGTCTACGCGGCGGAGCAGATCCGGCGTGAAGTCGAACTGACCCGCGAAGCCGGCATTCCCGTGGTGGTGTCGATGGGCGACGTGGCCGCCAGCGGCGGCTACTGGATATCGATGAACGCCAACCGGATCTACGCCGAGCCGAACACCATCACCGGCTCGATCGGCATCTTCGGCATGTTCTTCACCGTGCCGGACACGCTTGCGAAGATCGGCGTGAAGAGCGACGGCGTCGCCACCGGCCCGCTGGCCGGTGCCTTCGACATGACCCGGCCGCTCGATCCGAATGTGGGGACGCTCATCCAGAGCATCATCGACAAGGGTTACCGCGATTTCGTCGGCAACGTGGCGAAGGCGCGCGGCAAGGATTTCGCCGCCATCGACGCCATCGCACAGGGCCGCGTCTGGACGGGCCAGCAGGCATTGGACCGCGGCCTCGTGGACCGCCTGGGCAGCCTCGACGATGCGATCGCCGATGCGGCGGAGCAGGCCGGTCTCGGCAAGCATTTCAGCGTGCGCTACGCGGAGAAGCCGATGGGCGCGTTCGAGCGCTTCCTCACGAACATCGGCGACAGCTCCGAAGCGCGCGTCGCGATGTCGTGGGGCCTGCGCCTGCCGTCGTGGGTGGCCGACCTTCCGCGGCTCGCGCCGGAGTGGTCGCTGTTCCGCGGTGCAGAGGCGGGTAAGCCGCACGTCTACGCGTACTGTTTCTGCTCGCCGCGCTGAGAAGGCATTTGTGGGAGCCGGCCATGCCGGCGATCCCGCGGCAGCGGGCACGCTTGCCGCGAGCACCTATCGCCGCTGAAGCGGCTCCCACAGGTGCTCCCGCACGATCACTGCGTCTGCGCCTCGATCGCCTTCGCCTGCGCCTTGGCCTGTTCGTCCACCGTCTTCTGCACGTCCTGTGCCTTCTTCTTCTGTGCCTCGAGCGAATCCCAGGGCGTTTCCGCGCGTGCCTGCGGCGTCGGCGGCTCGTGCGGCTGCGGCGGTTTCGAGCAGGCGGCGCAGGCGATGGCCAGTCCCCATAGCGGAAGATATCGGATCATGGCGCGGTTCCTCCTGTGTCTGCGTCGAGTCTGGCGCTGTCGCGAGGCGAGTGCAATCGCTTACGATCACGGACAATGCCTGGAGATCCGATATGCATCCACGACTCGCAAGCTGGCGCCTCGACGGTCGCACCGCCCTCGTCACCGGTGCCAGCAAGGGCATCGGTTACGCCTGCGCGCGCGAACTGGCGGCCCTCGGCGCCGACGTGCTGCTGGTTGCACGCGACGAACTCGCGCTCCAGGAAGTGCGCGACGAGCTGGCCGAGGAATGTCCCGACGTGGAAGTGCTCGGCATGGCCGCCGATCTCTCCGACCATGAAGACCGCCTCGCCGTCTTCGACTGGGTGGCCGATCTGGACGCAAACCTCTCGATCCTCGTGAACAACGTGGGCGGCAATACGCCGAAGCCCACGCTGGACTATGAGGAAGACGAGTATCGCGCGCTGTTCGAGCTCAACGTGTTCTCCGCCTACGAGATGAGCCGCGCGGCGTATGCCCACCTGGTCCAGCACGCCAATGCCGCCATCGTGAACGTGGGCTCGGTATCCGGCATCGTGCACGTGCGCACCGGCTCGCCCTACGGCATGACCAAGGCGGCGCTCCACCAGATGACCCGCAACCTCGCCTGCGAATGGGCCGAGGACGGCATCCGGGTCAACGCGGTGGCCCCCTGGTACATACGCACGCAGCGGAGCGAGCCGGCCCTGGCCGATGTGGAATACCTGGAAGAGGTGCTCGATCGCACCCCCATGGGGCGCATCGGCGAGCCCGAGGAAGTCGCCGGGGCGGTGGCCTTCCTCTGCCTGCCTGCCTCGAGCTACGTCACCGGAGAAATCGTCGCCGTGGACGGCGGATTCCTGCGCTACGGCTTCTGACCGTCTAAAATGCGCGGTTCCCCCGAGGAACTTCCATGCACATCGGTATCGATTTCGGCACGAGCTACACCGCCGCCGCGACCTTCGTCGATGGCGAGCTGACCCACGTCACGTTCGGTGACGCGAAACAGTTCCGCACCGCCGTCTTCTTCCCCGAAGTCGTGCCCGATCCCGCGAAGCGTCGCGCGGCGGAAGCGCGCGCCGCGACAGTGGAAAACTTCCAGGACGCGCTGTTCGGCGACGAGGCGGTGGCCGCGTACCTCGAATACGGCGACGGCAACCTCATCGAATCGCCGAAATCGATGCTCGGTTTCCGCATGGACCCGCAGGTGCGCAAGGTCATCGTGCACATCGCGACCTACGTGCTCGAGCACATCCGCCTCGCCGCCGGCCGGCAGTTGGGCGAGGACGTGCGCACGGCGGTGATCGGCCGTCCGGTGCATTTCCGCAGTTCCATGGGCGAGAAGGGTTCCGAGCAGGCGGTGGAGATCATCCGCGAGGCGGCCGCCGTCGCGGGCTTCGAGAGCGTCAGCTTCCTCGAGGAGCCCGCCGCGGCCGCGATGCACTACCACAAGCGGCTCGACACGCGGCAGACGGCACTCATCGTCGATATCGGCGGCGGCACGACCGACGTCGCGTTCGCCGAACTCGGCGGCGGCGAACTGCCGCGGATCGTGCGCACCTGGGGCCTGGCGAAGGGCGGTACCGACCTCGACGTGAACCTCAGCATGCATGCCTTCATGCCGCATCTGGGCAATAACGTGACGCGCGTGCCCGTGCACCATTACGTGGAAGCGGCGAGCGTCCACAACCTGCCGAAGCAGCGCGAGTTCCGCCGCCAGGACTATCGCTTCCTGGACGAGCCGTGGCGTTCGCGCCTGCAGGCGCTGCAGCAACCGGGGGCCACCACGCGACTGAACCAGACAGCCGAACGCAGCAAGATCGCGTTGAGCAGCGAGGAGCGCACCGAAGCGGATCTCGGCTTCCTCGAAACGGGACTGGGCGTGCATATCGCGCGTGCCGACATGGACGAGGCGGTGGAGCCCTTCATCGAGCGCATGCAGCGCCTGCTCGCCGAGGTCCGCGAGGAATGGCCGTCCGTTCCGGACAGCGTCTTCCTTACCGGCGGCACGTCGCGTTCGCCGGTCGTAAAGGCCGCGGTGCGCGACAGTTTCCCGGGCATACCGATGGTGGAGGGCGATCCCTCGCTGGGCGTGGTCTCGGGGCTGGCGGTCGCGGCGACCGAACTCGGCGCCTTGCCGGCCGGAAGCACATGCGCTGTGGGAGCCGGCCATGCCGGCGATCCCACGGCAGCGGGCAAGCCTGCCGCGAGCACCGATCGCCGCCGAAGCGGCTCCCACATTGTCTATCGGCAGCCTTGCAGCTGCTTCTGTAACCGCGCGTCCTTCGCCTCGAGCGGTCCGCGTTCGCTCTTGAACGCATTCCGGATCGACCGCTGGTTCGCTTCCGACTCGTCGCGCAGCGCGGCGCAGGCCTCCGCTGGCGAGAGCTGCCGGCACTGATCCTGCACCCACACGTAGTTGCTCGTGGCGATGCCTGCGACATTGCCTTTGCCGCGGTTGAGTTCGGGGGCGGAGGCGACGGCCGAGCCACGGTTGCCGTACGTGTCCGCCAGCGGCTGGCTCACCGCGCCAAGGACGCCGAACGGTGCCATGTACGGTTCCGGGTTGCCGTTGTCGCTCGTGTAAGGCTTGCCATCGGTGGCCCGTATGCAACCGAACAGCGTCGGAGGCGGCGCGGAAGGCCCCGGCGGAGCGGTTGGCGGCGCTTCCTCCGTTGCAGGCGGGGGTACGCCCGCCGGGGCGGGGCGATCGACAGCCGGCGCCGCATCCTGCAACCGGATCGTCTGCTGGCGCTGGCCCTTCGCGCACGGTGTCTGCTGGTAGATCGTGCGGCCACCCGCTTCGCACTTGTAGACGGTCTCGGCCGTCGCCGCGCCGATGGCCAGGCATGCAGTCGCCGCGACGGCCCAGCGAAGGATACGCATGCTCAGAACTCGGCCACGTGGTCCTCGGAAGCGAGCCCGAGGGTCATCGCGCCTTCGCCGACATTGACCATGCCGGTGATGCCCATGGGGCTTTCGAGGATCTGCACGCCGGCATCGCCGCAGGCTCGAACGAGGCCAGTGTAGCCGGGCAGGTTGCGCATCTCGTCGAGGTCGCCGCCGTAGCTGAGCGAGAGCGACGGCACCAGGAGCCCGGCCTGCACGCGCCTCGATGCGTATTCGAAAAGCGACAGGGCGCCTTGCTCGAAGCCGCGGACCTTGCCCACCGGTCCCGTCTCGCCCCGATGGGCGCGCAGGATCGGCTTGATGTCGAGTGCCGTCCCAAGCATCGAGCTGAGGAAGCTCACGCTGCGGTCGCCCTTGCTGCGCGCGCGCGAACGCAGATAGTTCAGGTCGCGCGGCAGCATGTAACCGTAGGAGCAGTCGGCGATCTGCGCCGCCCGCTCGCGCACCTCGGCCGGCGAGCGGCCGGTCTGGATCATCCGCACCGTTTCCGCGATGGCCGGCGCTGAGCCGGCGAAGATGTTGCGCGTGTCGACGACGCGCATCAGGAAGGGGCCGCTCAGTCCCGCCGCCTCGCGAATCGGGCGGTAGTTCTTGAGGATCGCGAAGCTCGCCTTGATCACGTTGTCGTGGATGGGGCTGCGCGTCGCCATGATGGTCAGGCAGATGACGCAGTCGTACTCCTTCACCAGGCGGTCGAGGAAGAGGGTCTGCACGTCCTCGACCGAGCTGGCCTCGGTTTCGGCCGAATGGCTTCGGCTGCCGAGTTTCTGGTCGCGGAAACGCTGGATCTCCGCCGGGTCGCGATCGTCCTTGAACCGCTGGTTGTCGACTTTCACCGCGATGGGCATCATGGCGATGCCGTTACGCTCCAGGAAGTCATGCGGCACGTCACAGGCCGCATCGATCGCCACGCCGATCCGCATCGGTCACCCCGCTCGAAGGCCCCTCGGGCCCTTCATGCCGGATGCTACACTTGCACGACTGAATTTGGCACTCCGCCGGCGTGGCGTCGCCGGTCACCGCGCAAGCGCATCCGGGTTCGACATGAAAACCAAGAACGAGATCGTCTCCAACTGGCTGCCCCGCTACACGGGCACGCCCCTGGAGGCCTTCGGCCAGCACATCCTGCTGACCAACTTCGGCCATTACGTGGACCGCTTCGCCCAGGAGCATGGGGTGGAAGTACGCGGCCGCGACCGGCCCATGCCCAACGCCACGGCCGACGGCATCACCCTCATCAACTTCGGCATGGGCAGCCCGAACGCCGCCACCGTCATGGACCTGCTCAGCGTGATCGAGCCGCAGGCCGTGCTGTTCCTCGGCAAGTGCGGCGGCCTCAAGAAGAAGAACGCCATTGGCGACCTGGTGCTGCCGATCGCCGCCATCCGCGGCGAAGGCACCTCGAACGATTACCTGCTGCCCGAAGTGCCGGCGCTGCCCGCGTTCCAGTTGCAGCGCGCCGTGTCGACGATGATCCGCGACCTCGGCCACGACTACTGGACCGGCACCGTGTACACCACCAACCGCCGGGTCTGGGAGCATGACGACGGCTTCAAGGAATACCTGCGCCGCACCCGCAGCATGGCGATCGACATGGAGACCGCGACGATCTTCGCCGCCGGCTTCGCCAATCACATCCCTTGTGGCGCGCTGCTCCTCGTCTCCGACCAGCCGATGATTCCCGAGGGCGTGAAGACCGAGACCAGCGACGCCGCGGTCACGGCGACCTTCGTCGAGCGCCACATCAAGGTCGGTGTCGAAGCGCTCAAGCTGGTCCGCCGTCACGGTCGAAGCGTGAAACACCTGCGCTTCGAGGACGACGGGGAGTAAACAGCTCCAGCTATTTGTTCGCGAGCGACGATAGCAAGGCGAACTTTGATGGCCGTCACGGCATTTGAACGCAATTTCAGAATTGTCGTATATCTCTTTTTCCGATCGGTCAGTAGCGTCCTGGCTACAGCCATCGGAGAGGAGAGTGAGCATGCACACTGGATTCGATCTTGCGCGGCATATGCGCGAATACCATTACGACTACGTCACGGTCATAGATGGTGTCATGGCGGACGAGCTCTGCGCCGTATTGGTCGAGCGGATCGAGCGTCTGATAGGCGAGGGCCGGGTAAAGCTGGTCGATCATCAAGGGCTGGGAACGGAAGCGGTATCCGATTCCGGCGGGCGCTATCTTCACCACATCTTCGAAGGTGACGACATTCGTCGTCACCTTCCGGAACTCACGGCGGTATATCAGGCAGTGCTTCCGCTGATTTCTTCGATGACATCCCAGGATGTTGTGCTTTCCCCTTATCCTCGTTCAGACATCAACATCAAGGTCTATCCGCCCGGCGGGGGTACGCTTGGTGAGCATTACGATACCAATGGCGTCACGGTCCTGTTGTTCCTGACGACGAATCGCGAAGCCCCTTTACGCATGCAGATTCCCCGGTCCCACCCGGCGAAAGGGCAATGGACCGAGCGGCGATCCATTCATGCGACCGCTGGCTCACTTCTTGTCATGAAGGGGCGTGAAGTCCTGCATGATTGTGAGCCAACGGTAAACGAGCGAAAGATCTCGGCCGTGCTCAACTATTACGTGCGTGGCGATACATGGCGACACGAGTCGTTCGATAGCTTTGTCTACGATGGAGTAACTCCACCGCGTTCCGTGGAAGTCCAGGTATGAAGGTCCGCCATCTTCTTCTCGGCATTCTCGTGACGGTGATCTGGGGGAGCAACTTTTCCGTGATCGAAGCAGGGCTGCGAGACCTCGATCCTTTCCTTCTCACGGCGCTGCGCTTCACTTTCACGGCCTTTCCCCTGGTGTTCTTTCTGCGCAGGCCGCGAGACGTCGGGATCGGCGCACTGGCAGTCTACGGCGTTCTGTTCGGCGTGGGCCTCTGGTGGGTCGTGAACCTGGCCATGGCTAAGGGGCTTTCACCTGGATTGTCATCGCTTGTGCTGCAGTTCAGTGCCTTCTTCACCGTTATCCTCAGCGCCGGCTTCTTTCGCGAGCACATCGGCGCGCCACAGTGGGCGGGCATGGCGTTCGCCGGGACCGGGCTGGCGCTGGTGATCGTTTATACCGAAGGTGCCGCCACGACGTCCGGGATGGCTCTCGTGCTTCTTGCCGCGTTCAGCTGGAGTGCCTGCAACCTCATCGTGAAGCGGTGCAAGCCCCGCGACATGCTGGCCTTCGTCGTGTGGTCCAGCGTGTTCTCGGCGCCTGCGTTGTTTCTCCTCACCTGGCTCCAGCATGGTGCGGCGCCGTTCGTGAGCCTTCTGGAAGGATTGACGCCACGGGCCGCCGGGTCGGTGTTGTTCCAGTCTTATGTCACGACGATCTTCGGCTACAAGGTCTGGAACGATCTGATGAAGACCTATCCATCGGCGCAGGTCGCGCCGCTATCGCTCATCGTTCCGGTATCCGGCATTGCCACCTCGTCTCTTGTTTTCGACGAGCGTTTCGACATGGCCATATGGGCTGGCATCGTTGCCATGCTCTTCGGCGTGGCGGTATTCGTCCTCGGTCCTCGGATGCTGCGCCGCGAACCGGCCACGGTGTAGTAGCGAGTCCACTGCGCTCGCAGGCCGGCCCGTCGCCTTCCCCGGTAATGCGTGATGAACCATAAAAAAGGCCGCCCCCTCCCAGGGAGCGGCCAATCTGGGGAGTGTTTTCTTTTCTTGTTATGGCTTAGAGCGTGAAGTCGTAGCGTGCACCGAAGCGGACGTAACGCGGATCCTGGAAGGAACGGGCGCTCTTGTACTGCGGGTCGGCCACACCGGCGTCCGTTTCGCCGTACTCGTAGTACTGCGTCGCACGCTGCTTGCCGAGCAGGTTGAAGATATCGGCGGTGAACGTGAGCTTGTGCGCGGCGAAGGCCGGCTTCCAAGCCGCGCTCACGTCCACCGTATACGTCCAGGGCGTGCGGCCGAACGTACCGCGATGCGCGGGCTCGCCGTTGCACCAGAAGTAATTGCCGCCGTAGCCGTACGGGTCGCCGCCGGCCGATTCCGGGCGGAGGCCCAGGCAGCTCACCGGATAGCCCGAGGCGATGCGGGTCACCGTCGAGAACTGCCATTCGTCGGTGGGGGCATAGGTTCCGTAGATGCGAAGCTGGTGCTTCTGGTCGTTGGGCAGGTCGCCGTTGGTGTTCTCCATGATTTCCGGGAAGTCCCAGCTCTCGGTCGTCGAGACGTCGGCCTGCACGATGTTCGAATCGAGCTGGCCTTCGGAGTTGCCGTAGCTGCGCGAGTACGTGTAATCGACCTTTCCGTACCACTTGTCGCTGAACTGGTGTTCGAGGTACAGGTCGACCATGTAGTAATGGCGCGAGGGCTTCGGAAAGCCCAGTGCATCCGCGCTGAGGGGGACGCTCAGATACTGTCCCGCGGCGGGAGACAACGTGAACGTGTTGGCGCGGCCCGGGTTGAACAGCCAGCAACCCGTGCTGCGGCCGATGCCGGCCGCCACTTCGTCGGACAGGCCGTTGGCGTCGCCCCACGCTTGCAGGGGACGGGAGTCGCAGGTGTCGTCGATGAGGCTCCGGAGCTTCCGATACATCGCCTTGGCGCCGAAGGTCCAGTTATCGGCGAGCTGTTTGTCGAAGCCGAGGATGTATTCGTCCTGGTAGTACGAGTGCAGGCCCTGGGCCGATACCGTCTTGGCATCCGGTGGCGTGCCGTTGGCGCCATTCTTGTAGTAGACATCCGAGTACGGTCCTTCGACGAGGCCGGTCGGCGTGCCGTTGCTGGGATCTATGCCGGTGAAGCCATAGAGTTGCGACGGGAAGGTCGACGGACCGGCACCGCGCACGGCGACGGACGTAGGCAGGCCGAGGTGATAACGGCCCGCGTTGGCGTAGATCTTTAGCGAGCTGTCGCCATAGACGTCCCACGACACGCCCAGTCGCGGATCGAGCTGGTGCCGGGCGTTGGCGTAGGCCTGGCCGGAGCCGTTGTAGTTGGTGAACTGCTCGTTGCGCAGGCCGATATACGCGTGCCAGCGGTCGGACACCTGCCAGTTATCTTCGACGAACTGCGAGCGCTGGTCGGTCCGGGCCGAGGTGCCCGTGGACAACGCGGTCGACTCCACGTAGTAACCGTTGGCGAAGTTCGCCGGGTTGTACAAGGCCGGGTCGAGGCCGAGGTTGGTCAGGCGGTCGCGAATGGCCTGGCCATCGCCCAGGTCGTTGTACGTGTAACCGGTGCCGCCCACGGGCACGGCGCCCCACGTCGCGCGCAGGACGTAATTGTCCACGCCGGCACGCAGGTCGTGATCGCCGAGCCGGTATTCGATGTTCACGCTCCAGCCCCGGGTACTGTCCTTCGAGCCCGGCAGCAGCGAGGTGGTGGAACCGACCGTGCAACCCGTCTGCTTGTTGCCGGCGAATTCGGATCGTTTGTCGGTAATGCTAGGGCACGCCTCGCCGGTGGCGGAGTCGACGGTCTGCTCGTGATCGGAATGGGAGCGGCCATACATCGCATTCACGGTAAGGTCGTCCGTGAGGTAGCCCGTGTAGTGGCCGATGTACATGTTGCCGCCCGGCGTCGCGTTGGTCTGCGTGCCGTTGTAGTTCTTGGTGTACTGGTGGCCGAGATAGTCGCCGCGGCCGGTCTGGTAGTTGTAGGCGTAGATCGAGCGGTCGGCCGTTTCGGTATCGCCTATGCCGGTGAACTCGAGGATATTGTTGTCGGTGATGTTCCAGTCGATCTTTCCGAGCCAGCGCGTGGTCTTGTTGCTGTCGCGTTCGTCGTCGCTCACCGAACTCGGGCCGGTGTAGTTGCCGGTCTGCTTGATCCAGTCGGCGGCGGCGAAGATGAACAGCTTGTCCTTGATCAGGGCGCCGCCCAGCGATCCGGAATATTGCAGGTTCTCCTGGTCGCGCCAGGTGTACGGATTACCGCGCTGGAGAAGGGTGCCATCGCGCTGCACGATATTGCGCGGCTGCTGCTGGAGCGAGTCCGGCGACCACAGCACCTGCACGTCGCCCTTCCACTCGTTGGAGCCGCGTTTGGATACCACGTTGATCACGCCGCCGGTGGAGCGGCCGTATTCCGCGCCATAGCCGCCGATCAGCACCTGCTCCTGATCGATCGCGTCATAGGGAAGCTGGCGCGAGCTCACGCCGGTCAGCGGGTTGGTGGCCTGGAAACCGTTGATGTAATAGGCATTCTCCGAAGCCGACGAGCCGCCGAAGGAGAGGGCGTTGCCGTAGCCGCGCACGGCCGGCGTGGTACCTGGTGCCAACAGCGCGACCGAGCTGATCGAGGTGCGCGCGATGGGCAGCTTGGCGAGCTGGTCGGCGGAGAGCACGGTGCGCGAGTCGACCGAGCTGACGTCGATGCTGGGCAGGCTGTTGGCGGTGACCTGGACGCTGCCGAGCACGGTGGCATCGGCCGCGGTGGAGGCGAACGACACGTCGGTGCCCTGGCTGATCGAGGTCTGCACGCCTTTGTGCGAGTCGACCGCGGCGCCGTTATGCATCAGGGACACGTCGTAGCTGCCGATCGGCAGCGAGTTGGCGCGGTAACGTCCGCTGGCATCGACGGTGATGTCGCGGCGGAGACCGGTGGCCGTGTTCTCGATGTGCACGACATCGCCCGGTGTGGCCGAACCGAAGATCGAGCCGGTGGCGTTGCTCTGCGCGAGTGCGCCGCCGGCGGCTCCGGCGGCGATGGCGAAGGCCACCGCCGTGGCGAGCCGGCGACGGGCCGCCGCCGAAGAACGGATTGCGTACTGCATGAAAGACCCTCCTGTAAGTGAAACGGGACGAGAAAAAAAGACGGCAGGCCCCGCGTCCGCGCGGCACGCGGACGTTCCGCCGGGACACGGCGGTCGGGATACCGGGAGTGGTGGCTTATCGCATCGTCGTCGACGCTTCATGCGGACGACGGCGCGGCGTCATGGCACGCGGCGTCGCCTGCCATCTCCTGCGGAAGAGGGTGCGGACCGAAGTAGGCACGGCATTGCTTGTCTCCCCTGAAAAAAGCTCATGCAAGGACATCGTCCATGGAGCGAAATCGTCGTCGACGAACGCATCGGAACCGGTGCGTTTGCAAAACGTAAACCTCTGTCGACAAAGGGAACAATAGGAATAAGTCCTAAGCAGGTTATTACGTATGATACGCAGCATATTACGTGCGCTCGAAGGTTCCTGTTGCCTCCGTCGGGAGCCCCCGCTAGCGTCGCCGCATGGACCTCGTCATCACTATCCTCCTGCTGCTCCTCGTCATCGCGTTGTCGGGCGCGGTGGTGCGCATACTCCCGGTCCGGCTTCCGCTGCCCTTGCTGCAGATCGCCCTCGGCGCGCTGCTTGCGAGGCCCTTCGGCCTGCGTGTGGAATTCGATCCGGAGTTGTTCTTCCTGTTGTTCATTCCGCCGCTCCTGTTCGCCGACGGCTGGCGTATTCCGAAGCGCGAGTTGTTCCTCCTGCGCAAGCCGGTTCTCGCCCTCGCGATCGGTCTGGTGTTCTTCACGATCGTCGGCATCGGCTACTTCGTGCACTGGATGATTCCCACCGTGCCGCTCGCCGTGGCGTTCGCGCTGGCGGCGGTGCTGTCGCCGACGGATGCGGTTGCCGTGAGCTCGATCACCGGCGGTTCGAGGATGCCGCCGCGACTCATGCACGTTCTCTCCGGCGAGGCCTTGCTCAACGACGCGTCCGGTCTCGTCGCCTTGCAGTTCGCGGTGGCCGCCGAGATGACCGGGACGTTCTCGCTGGTTCCCGCTGCGCGCGACTTTGCCTTGATGGCAATCGGCGGCGTGGTGGCGGGCGCGTTCGTCGGTTTCGTCTTCGGTGTCGTGCGGCGTCGCCTCATCCGCTGGGCCAGCGAGGTGGATCCCGCGAGCCAGGTCGGACTGGTGCTGGTCCTGCCTTTCGCGGCGTACCTGCTTGCCGAACACTTCCATGCGTCGGGCATCCTCGCTGCCGTGGCGGCGGGCATGACGATGCACCACACGGACGTCTCCAAGGGCGGCTATGTCGCCACGCGCGTGCAGAACGGTGCCGTGTGGTCGATGGTGGAATTCGTTTTCAACGGGTTCATCTTCCTGCTTCTCGGTCTTCAGCTGCCGGGTATCGTCGACAACGCGGGTATCGACATCCGCCAGGCGGGCGGCGGGGAGACCTGGCATCTCCTGGTCTACGTGGTGGCGATCACGCTGGCTCTCGTGATCCTTCGTTTTGTCTGGGTGTGGGTTTCGCTGCGGTTCGTGCTGATGCGCGCGTGGCATCGCGGCGAGAAGCGGCCGAAGGTCGGCACGCGCCTCGTCTGGACCACCGCGCTCGCGGGCGTGCGCGGTGCGATCACGATGGCCGGCGTGCTGTCGTTGCCCTTCATGAAAGCCGAGGGCGTTCCCTTTCCCGCGCGTGACCTGATGATCTTCCTCGCCACCGGCGTGATCCTGTGCACGCTGGTCTTCGGTGCGATCGGCCTTCCCTTGCTCGTGAAAGGACTCAAGCTCAGCGGGGAAGATCCGCGCGTGCGCGAGGAACGGATGGCGCGCGCGCTGACGGCCGAGGCGGCCTTGCGCGGCATCGCCGACGAACAGAAGCGTGTCGAGGAGGTGGGCGACGACAACGCCATCGCGCTGGCGTCGCGCGTCGCCGCGCGCGTGATGGCGGATTACCGGCAACGCATCGAGGCGGCCGGAGAGGAAGGCGACGTGCCGGAGAAGGCGCGCGCCGAAGCGGGCGCCGAACGCGCCATGCGGCTGGCCGCGCTGCGCGCGGAGCGGAAGGAGCTCACCGAACTGCGCCGCGACCACCGGATCAACGATGAGACGCTACGGATGCTCGCCCGCGAAGTAGACCTTGCCGAAGCGGCGTTGACAGGCTTGCATTCAGACTGAGCGCGACCTTCCTGTAGGAGCCGCTATAGCGGCGAGGGAACCTCGCGACATCTCCGCAAGATTGCTCTCGCCGCTATAGCGGCTCCTACAAGGCGCGATGTCATGCGACGGAACGCAGGCCGAAGAACAGTTCGGCCGTGCGTGTCGTCGTCTCGGTCAGTTCCTCGGGGGTTTCGCCGCGATCGCGTGCCACCTCGTCGCGGATGTGGGCGAGGTACATCGGCTCGTTGCGCCGGTGCTTCGGCATCGGGTGGACAGTGCGCGGGAGCAGGTAGGGCGCATCGGTCTCCAGCATCAGGCGGTTCGCCGGGATCGTCCGGACCAGTTCGCGAAGGTGCGCGCCACGGCGTTCGTCGCAGATCCAGCCGGTGATGCCGATGTGGCAGTCCAGGTCCAGGTAGTCGCGTAGCGCCTCGGCGGTATCGGTGAAGCAGTGCACCACCGCCGCCGGCACGCGATCGCGGTAGCGCTTCAGGATGGCGAGGAAGTCGTGGTGGGCGTCGCGCTGATGGAGGAACAGGGGCTTTCCCACTTCCACGGCGATGTCCAGCTGCCGTTCGAACACGTCGCGCTGGATGTCCCGCGGCGAGTAGTTCCGGTTGTAGTCGAGTCCGGTTTCGCCGATGGCGCGGACCTCCGGCTCGCGGGCCAGCTCACGCAGTTGCGCGTCGGTCCGGTCGTCGTAATCGACGGCATGGTGCGGATGCACGCCCGCGGTCGCGAACAGCCGGCCCGCGCTGGCGCGGGCGAGCTCCAGCGCGTGAAGGCTGCCTTCGCGCGAGGCGCCGGTGACCACCATCCGCCCGACGCCGTGAGCGGTCGCTCTTCCTAGGACTTCGTCAAAATCCTGACGAAAGGATTCGTGAGTGAGGTTCGCACCGATATCGATCAAGTCCATGTTTTCTTTCGTGTTGGGGCAATGGGCAAGGAGGTGTCGTTACGCGTTATTGGCGTGCAAGGTCATGAATCGAAACGCATATGGACGTCCGAACGAACTTTCACCGGGGTTTCAGCATAGGCCATTCGGACGATCAGGAAATGTGCGTCAAAACATTGACGCTCGCTTTTTCTTGCTGCTACGGTCCATGGACAGTCGTCAAGAAGATGACGCTGGGGACCACGGTCAGAAGGATCGCAGGATCCACTCTTTTTTCGGCAGGGGATGTTCGCGAGGACATCAAAAGGGAAGACGGCGCAGACGGCCGTCTACGGCAATACCACGTGGCTAGGGGTAGTGCAGATGGTAAACCGTTCCGCCGCGGAGCCGGCCAAGGCTTCGTTCGCCAGGGGCACCGCTCCCTGTGTCGTCACCGGTCCGATGGACCTCTTCACGTCATGAATCGTCGCCGTCGCGCCCTGCGCGGCGGGGGACAGGATTTGGGTTGGCGTTGAGGGGAACGTCGAATCCTCGGGTGTTTACGCCGGCGAGGGGGTCTTCGCCGGTGGGCGTGCAGGGAGGGGTCCCGGCGCCGCACTAGGGAGGTACTGGTAATGACTTCACGAACACTGGCACAGGCCTTGGGTCTCGTGCTGACGGGCATGTTCACCGTGGCGGGAGCGGCCTACGCCGCCGACACCCCCGCCGCCCAAGCCAAACCACAGGCCGCATCCGGTCAGGCCATGCAGGTCGTCGCCGTCGACCCGTCGACCGGGCAGTTGCGGGCGCCGACCGCTGCCGAGCGTGCGGCGTTCTCCAAGGCGGCGCAGACGCGGCAGGCGAGGGTCTCCGCGCTCACCGGCCAACCGCGCACCAATGCCGATGCGGCGAAGACCGCCCGCAAGATCACCTTGCGCAACGGAGCCAAAGTCACGGGCATGCGCGTGCCGCTTGAACGCATGAGCAGCGTCGTCGCCACGCGCGCGCCGGACGGCAGCCTCAGCATCCATCACGACGACCACGGCGTGCAGGCCGCGCCCAAGGCACCGGAGGCAACCCGATGATCCGCCGCGGCCTCCTCTACTCAGCCCTTCTCGCAGCCGGACTGTGTGGCGCCATGAGCGCCGGCGCCGCCGAGATCAAGATCGTCAACCAGGACGTCGGCACCGGTCAGGGCCTCGACGACCACACCCCCGCCACGCCTGTCGGTGGCAACCCGGGCACGACCTTCGGCCAGCAGGCGCTCAACGTCTTCCAGTTCGCAGCCGACATCCACGGCGCTTACCTGAAAAGCGACGTGACCATCGTCAACAACGCGACGTTCGAACCGCTGGAGTGCGACGCCACCGGTGGCGTGCTCGGTTCGTCCGGCCCCTTGTCCGTCTTCACGTTCGATGCCGGCGCGAGCCTGCCGGCCGGTGCCATTGCCAACACCTGGTATGCCGGTCCGGAAGCCGACGCGCTTGCCGGCGAAGACCTCGATCCGGGCAATGCCGACATCCAGAGCCAGTTCAACGGCGCACTGGGTTCGCCGGGATGCATCGAAGGTTCGAAGTGGTACATGGGTCTCGACCACCAGGTTCCCGCCGGCCAGATCGACTTCCTCAACGTCGTGCTGCATGAGATGTCGCACGGTCTCGGTTTCCTGGGCCTCACGGACCTGCAGACCGGCGAGGATTTCCCGGGCGGCGCGGATTCGCATCCGGACATTTACGGCACCTTCGTCAAGCATAACGGTACGTTCTGGGACGATCTGACGCCGGCACAGCGCGTCTCGGCGGCGCTGGACGACGGTCACCTCGCGTTCTCCGGTCCGACGGTGATCGCCGAGGCACCGCTCGCCCTGAGCCAGCCCAACGTCTACCGCGTGTCCGCCCCGGCGGCAGCCGCCGGCGATTACGAGTACGCCCAGGCCGCCTTCGGTCCGGTCGCCACCTCGGCGAACTTCGCCGGCAGCGTGGCGCGCGGCGTGCCGAACGACGGTTGCGCGGCCCTCACCAACGCCGCGGAGGTGGCGGGCAAGGTCGCGCTCATCGACCGTGGCACCTGCGACTTCACGGTGAAGGCGCTCAACGCCCAGGCCGCCGGCGCCAGCGCCGTGCTGCTTGCCAACAATCAGCCCGCGGCGGTGACGCCGGGCGGCACGCCGGCGTCACCGGTGAATATCCCGGTGATCCTGGTGAGCCAGGCGGACGGCAACACCCTGAAGGCCAATCTCTCCGGCCTCACCGGCGCAGTGGCCCAGGGCACGGGCCTTTCCGGTACCAACGCGGACGGCGTCCTGATCTATGCGCCGGCGCAACTCTCGCCGGGTTCCTCGTTCTCGCACTACGACACGCGCCTGACGCCGAACGCGATCATGGAGTACGCGATCAACCAGGACCTCCGTGGCGAGATCGACCTCGACCTCGGCCCCGCACTGTTCCAGGACATCGGCTGGGGCATCGACCGTAGCAACCAGTTCCTGCTGACCTGCGATACGGGCATTCCGAAGCTCGTGCCGGGCGGCATGATCGTCGGTGCCAACGTCATCGCCAACGCGAAGATCCTCGCCGGCAACGCTGCCGACGTGGGTGCCTATCGCGCGGCCGTCACGGCGTACGCCGCGCAGCTCGCGACCGACGGCTTGATCAATGCCGACCAGGCAAGCAGCCTCAATGCCTGCCTCGCCGACGATCAGACCCAGGCGCAGTACGACGAATGGGGTCCGCCGCCGGCGCCTCCGGGCATCGTGCTCAGCAACAACCAGGCGCTTTCCGGCCAGCAGGGCGCCGCGGGTGCGACGACGGTCTACCTGCTCGACGTGCCGGCCGGCGCGAAGGTCCTGTCGTTGCGCACGTTCGGCGGTTCGGGCGACGTCTCGATCTCGGTGACCAGTCCCGGCGGCACGGTGAAGAACCAGCCGAACCGTCCGGGCAACAGCGAAATGTTCACCGCCGGTAAACCGGCGGCCGGAACCTGGACGCTGACGGTCAAGGGCGAGAAGGCGTACTCCGGCGTCTCCGTCCTGGGTACTTACACGCAGTGACGGACAGGGGCCCCGGTTCTCCGGGGCCCCTGCTTTCGCGGGGAAGACACCCCGGATCGAAGAATGCCTCGATGCATTCGCCGATCCGGAACCAGGGGTACCAGTCACAGGACACATCGTCCGCCGCGGTCGCGACGGACTGGCGAGGGGCAGCGCGCCGCGCGCCCGCGCATCGATCGCTTACATGCGGACATCTTGGGAGGAAGGTTGACGTGAATACCATTTACAGCAAGGTCTGGAACACATCGCTAGGCATTCTGGTCGTCGCTTCGGAACTCGCACGGGCCAAGGGCAAGGGCGGTACCTCCCGCCGCCTGCGCGCCGCGATGGCCGCGCTGCCACTGGCCGCCGGCGCGATGCTGGCGCTGGCTAGTTCGCCGGCGCAGGCGGGCAACGTATGCGGAGGCTATCTGCTCGGCCTGCAGGGCAAGGCCCCGGTGGCGAAGGGCGACGACGCTTTCGCCTGCGGTACCTCGGCCAAGGCCGAGGGCGATTACAGCACGGCGGTCGGCACGAAGGCGCGTAGCGACGGCCTCTCCGGCTCGGCGTTCGGCAACGATGCGCAGGCGCTCGGCGCCTGGTCCACCGCGATCGGCCAGGCTTCGCGTGCCACCGGCACGGACAGCGTGGCGATCGGCGAATCCTCGCGGGCCAGCGGCTCCGCCAGCTCGGCGTTCGGTACCGATGCGCAGGCCACCGCGAAGAATTCGGTCGCACTCGGCGAAAGCTCCATCGCCAATCGCGCCAACTCGGTGTCGATCGGCTCGGTGAATGCGGAGCGCCAGTTGACCAACCTCGCCGACGGCACCCAGGCGACCGATGCCGTGAACAAGCGGCAGCTCGACAAGGTGTCCTCGTCGGTGACGGGCGTATCCCATCGCGTCGACGCGCTGTCGCAGACGGTCGACGGCGTGTCGGACAGCGTCGACCAGTTGGCCGACAGCGTGAGCGACGCCGCGCATTACTTCAAGGCGAACGGCCTGGGCGACGGCAGCGACGATGCGCTGGCGACGGGCCAGTACGCCACGGCGTCGGGTTCGGGGGCGTTCGCGGGTGCGGACGGCGCGACGGCGAACGGCAGCGGTGCGGTCGCCACGGGCGTTCAGTCGACCGCCGTGGGTTACGGCACGGTCGCGACGGGCCAGAACGCGGCCGCATTCGGCGCCGGTGCGCAGGCCGACGGTCCGGGAAGCGTCGCGGTGGGCGGTAACGCGGTGGACGAGGACGGCAACCCGCTGATCACCAACCAGGGGGTGCCGGTGGACACCGGCGCGACGAGCGCGGGCGTGGGCGGCACGGCGGTGGGTGCGAGCGCGAACGCGAGCGGCTTCGCCTCGACGGCGAACGGCGTGGGTGCCTACGCATCCGGCGCGCAATCGGCGGCGTTCGGCGCGGTGGCGAATGCGATCGGCGATTACTCGACCGCCGTCGGCACGCAGAGCGCGGCTACTGGCGTGAGCAGCACGGCGGTAGGCGAAAGCGCGCAGGCCACCGGCGAGGAAAGCGTCGCCGTCGGCGGTACGGCGTACGGCGGTTTCGTGCCGACGCTCGCGAGCGGTGTGGGTTCGTCGGCCTTCGGCAACGGAGCCTGGGGCTCGGCGGATTACACGACCTCGCTAGGCTGGTCGAGCACGGCGGATCATCTGTACGCCACGGCGGTCGGCGCGGTGGCGGGCGCCCTCGACGTCGGCGCGGTGGCCGTGGGCTATCGCAGCGCCGCCATCGGCACGCAGACGACCACCGTCGGCACGAATTCCTTCGTCTGGGGCGAGAGCGCCTCGGCCTATGGTTCGAACACCTTCGTCTGGGGCGACAACGCGACCGGTCTCGGCAGCGCTTCCAACATCGATGGCGACAACAGCACCGCGGTCGGCGCGAATACGACGATCGAGGGCAGCGGCTCGACCGCCACGGGCGAAAGCAGCACGGTCATCGGCGACGAGTCGACGGCGAACGGTCATGGCGCGATCGCCAGCGGCAACAGCGCATCGTCCTTCGGTGCCGGCAGCCTCGCGAACGGCGACTACACGACGGCGGCCGGACAGGGTTCCTACGCGGGTGCGCAGGGGGCGAGCGCCTTTGGCAGCGGCGCCGTGGCGACAGGACAGCAGTCGATCGCGTCGGGCTACGGCGCGGTGGCGACGGGCCAGAACAGCGCGGCTTATGGTTCGGGCGCGCAGGCCGACGGTCCGGGAAGCGTGGCGGTGGGCGGCAATGCCGTGGACGAAGACGGCAATCCGCTGATCACCAACGGCGGCGTGCCGGTGGATACCGGCGCGACCAGCGCGGGGGTGGGTGGCACGGCGGTGGGTGCGAGCGCGAACGCAAGCGGCTTCGCCTCGACGGCGAACGGCGTGGGTGCCTACGCATCCGGCGCGCAGTCGGCGGCGTTCGGCGCGGTGGCGAATGCGATCGGCGATTACTCGACCTCGGTCGGTACGTTGAGCGCGGCCACCGGCGTGAGCAGCACGGCGGTGGGCGAGAGTGCGCAGGCGCTCGGCGACGAGAGCGTCGCCGTCGGCGGCACGACGTTCTTCGGGCTCATTCCGGCGCAGGCGACGGGGGTGGGCGCGGCGGCGTTCGGTGCCGGCGCGTGGGCGACGAACGACTATGCGACGGCGCTGGGCTGGAACAGCTGGGCCGATGGCGCGAGCAGCACGGCGATCGGCGAATCGTCCTACGCCTCGGCGGACAACTCGGTGGCCCTTGGCGCGGGTTCGTACAACGACCGCGCGAACACGGTCTCGGTGGGCGACGCCGGCGCGGAGCGCCAGATCACGAATGTCGCGACCGGGACGGAAGCTACCGACGCGGTGAACAAGGGCCAGCTCGATGCGTCGGTGAACGACGCGACGCGTTACTTCAAGGCCACAGGCAACGGCGACGGCAGCGACGATGTGCTGGCGACGGGCCAGTACGCCACGGCGTCGGGTTCGGGGGCGTTCGCGGGTGCGGACGGCGCGACGGCGAACGGCAGCGGTGCGGTCGCCACGGGAAGTTTCGCCACGGCGAGCGGTTACGGCAGTGTCGCCACCGGTGCAGGCAGTTCCGCGCACGGCGCGAACGCACAGGCGACGGGCGAGCAGAGCACGGCGCATGGCGCGGATTCGCTGGCTTCCGGCGCGCAGGCGTCCGCGTTCGGCAATGCGGCGACGGCCAGCGGTCTGCAGACCGTCGCAGTCGGCGGCGCAGCACAGGGGCTTGGCGACTACGCCGCGTCGATCGGCTACAAGAGCCAGGCAAACGGCGAGTCCAGCGTGGCCATCGGTGGCCCGGCCAACGTGCTCTACGGCACCGGTTACACCTTTCTTTTCGACACGCAAGCGGCGGGCTATGGCTCGACCGCTATCGGTGCTGGCGCGCTGGCCCGCGATTACGGCACGGCCGTCGGCCTCCTGGCCGTGGCGGGTGCGGCGAACACGACGGCCGTCGGTTGGAGCGCGCTGACCTACCAGGAGAACGCGACGGCGCTCGGCGAGTTCGCCATCGCCTACGGTGTCAATTCCACGGGCATAGGCGGCGAATCTTCCGCGTACGGCAACAATTCCATCGCGCTGGGTTACAAGGCCGGCACGGCGGACCCCGACACCATCGCCATCGGCTCGCACAGCATCGGTGTGTTCGATGGCGCGGTGGCTCTCGGTACGAACGCGTATGCGAACAACACGAATTCGGTCGCGCTCGGCACCAACTCCATGACCGTGCGCGACAACACCGTATCGGTGGGTGCGTCGCAGGCGTGGACCGATACGAATGGCGTGGTGCACGAGGCGTTCGATCGTCAAATCACGAACGTGGCCGCCGGCACGGAAGATACGGATGCGGTGAACAAGAGCCAGCTTGACGCGGTGGCCGGCGGAGTGAGCGACGCCAGCCATTACTTCAAAGCGAATGGCCTGAACGACGGCAGCGATGACGCCGTGGCGGCCGGCGACTACGCCACGGCAGCTGGCTCGGGTGCCTTCGCCGGAGCATCGGGCGCCAGTGCCTTCGGTAGCGGAGCGGTAGCGACAGGACAGCAATCCATCGCGGCAGGTTACGGCGCGGTGGCGACGGGCCAGAACAGCGCGGCTTATGGTTCGGGCGCGCAGGCCGACGGTCCGGGAAGCGTGGCGGTGGGCGGCAACGCGGTGGACGAGGACGGCAATCCGCTGATCACCAACGGCGGCGTGCCGGTGGATACCGGCGCGACCAGCGCGGGGGTGGGTGGCACGGCGGTGGGTGCGAGCGCGAACGCGAGCGGCT
Source organism: Luteibacter yeojuensis (assembly GCF_011742875.1). NCBI lineage: Bacteria > Pseudomonadati > Pseudomonadota > Gammaproteobacteria > Lysobacterales > Rhodanobacteraceae > Luteibacter > Luteibacter yeojuensis. The sequence goes on along the minus strand of NZ_JAAQTL010000001.1, from coordinate 2,602,895 downwards.
TCGCCTCGACGGCGAACGGCGTGGGCGCGTTTGCGAGCGGCGCGCAGTCGGCCGCGTTCGGCGCGGTGGCGAATGCGATCGGCGATCTGTCGACGGCGGTGGGTACACAAAGCGCGGCCGTTGGCGCGAGCAGCGTCGCGGTAGGCGAGAGTGCGCAGGCGCTTGGCGACGAGAGCGTCGCCGTCGGTGGCGCGACGTTCTTCGGCCTCATTCCGACGCAAGCGACAGGTATCGGTGCGGCGGCCTTCGGCACGGGTGCCTGGGCGACGGCCGACTATGCCATGGCACTGGGTTGGAACAGCTGGGCGGATGGCACGAGTGCCACGGCGATCGGCGATTCCTCGCATGCCTCGGGAGTGAACTCGGTTGCGCTCGGCGCCGGCTCGGTGTCCACGCGCGACAACACGGTCTCGGTGGGCGACGTGGGTGCGGAACGCCAGATCACGAATGTCGCCGCCGGCACGGAAGCTACCGACGCGGTGAACAAGAGCCAGCTTGACGCGGTGGCCGGCGGCGTGACCGACGCCAGCCATTACTTCAAGGCAAACGGCCTTGGCGATGGCAGCGACGATGCACTGGCGGTCGGCGATCAAGCCACGGCGGCCGGTTCCGGGGCCTTTGCCGGCAACCAGGGCGCGAGCGCCCTGGGGAGTGGCGCCGTGGCGACGGGGCAGCAGTCGACCGCCGTTGGCTACGGCGCGGTGGCGACGGGCCAGAACAGCGCGGCTTATGGTTCGGGCGCGCAGGCCGACGGTCCGGGAAGCGTGGCGGTGGGCGGCAATGCCGTGGACGAAGACGGCAATCCGCTGATCACCAACGGCGGCGTGCCGGTGGATACCGGCGCGACCAGCGCGGGGGTGGGTGGCACGGCGGTGGGTGCGAGCGCGAACGCAAGCGGCTTCGCCTCGACGGCGAACGGCGTGGGTGCCTACGCATCCGGCGCGCAGTCGGCGGCGTTCGGCGCGGTGGCGAATGCGATCGGCGATTACTCGACCTCGGTCGGTACGTTGAGCGCGGCCACCGGCGTGAGCAGCACGGCGGTGGGCGAGAGTGCGCAGGCGCTCGGCGACGAGAGCGTCGCCGTCGGCGGCACGACGTTCTTCGGGCTCATTCCGGCGCAGGCGACGGGGGTGGGCGCGGCGGCGTTCGGTGCCGGCGCGTGGGCGACGAACGACTATGCGACGGCGCTGGGCTGGAACAGCTGGGCCGATGGCGCGAGCAGCACGGCGATCGGCGAATCGTCCTACGCCTCGGCGGACAACTCGGTGGCCCTTGGCGCGGGTTCGTACAACGACCGCGCGAACACGGTCTCGGTGGGCGACGCCGGCGCGGAGCGCCAGATCACGAATGTCGCCGCCGGCACGGAAGCCACCGACGCGGTGAACAAGGGCCAGCTCGATACGCTGGCCGACAGCGTCGCCCCGGCGGCCCATTACGTGAAAGCCACCGGCGCGATGGATGGCTCGGACGACGCGTCGGCCACCGGCCAACTGGCCACGGCTACGGGGGCCGGCAGCAGCGCTACGGGCGACCTCTCGACGGCCTCGGGCGCCTTCGCCACGGCGAGCAACGAATCGACCACGGCGGTGGGGACGTTCTCGACCGCCAGCGGTGCCGCATCCACCGCGATCGGCGACAGCGCGCGGGCGCTGGCCGCAAACTCGGTGGCCCTCGGTGCCGGATCGCTGGCGACGCGGGCGAACACGGTGTCGGTGGGCAGTGCCGGCAACAACCGTCAGATCACCAACGTGGCGGCCGGTACGCAGAACACCGATGCGGTGAACCTCGGTCAGCTGAACAGTGCCCTCTCCGGCGCCTTCTCCGGGTCGTCCAGCACGGCGGGTAACGCCGTGGCCATGGCCCTGGGCGGCGGCGCGACGATGGGTGTGAACGGCCTCGTCGGCCCGGTGTACCGGGTGCAGGGCGCTTCCTACGGTTCGGTGGGCGACGCGGTGGGTGCGCTGGATGGCGCCATCTCGTCCCTCGACAGCCGCGTGGGCGCGCTCGAGACGCCACCGGACGGCGGCCTGAAGCCGGGCCCGGCGTCCCAGCGGACGGCGGCGCCGTCGGTCGCGGCCCGCTCCGTGGCAACACCCGCGGCGACGGTCCCCGAGGTCACGGCGGCGGTGACATCCGCCGCGGCGGCACCGGCGGCCGCACCGGCACCCGCGGCGGCCGCCTTGCCGGTCACCCCGACGGCCATCGACGGCGGCGGCGCGCCGATCACCAATGTCGCCGCGGGTACCGCGCCGACGGACGCGGCGAACGTCAGCCAGGTCGACCAGGCGGTGGCCACCGCCAAGTCCTATGCCGACCAGGGCGATGCCACCACGTTGCAGGCCGCAAAGACCTATACGGACCAGAAGTTCGGCGATGTGGTCAGCGGCGGCGCCTTCGACGAGTACAAGCGAACGGTGGACCGCCGCTTCACCAACCTCAACGACCGGCTGGACAAGGTCGGCGCCATGGGGGCAGCGATGTCGCAGATGGCCTTCAGCACCCAGGGCGTAAATGGCGAAAACCGGCTCGGCGTGGGCGTCGGCGGCTACAAGGGTCAGGGCGCCCTGTCGGTGGGCTACTCGCGCAGCATCACGCCGAATGCCACGGTCACCTTCGGCGCCGCGATCAGCGGCGGCGAAAGCTCGGGCGGCGTCGGTGTAGGCGTAGGCTGGTAATAAGCCCGGCGGCGCCCTACAGGGCGCCGCCAAGTCCTTGAAAGCCGGCGGCAACGCCGGCTTTTTCTTTTTGCGCCGTGTCTCGGATCACTCGATTTGCGGTCGCCGCCGACGCACGGTATGTGCTACCAATAGCGGCCCGTCCTGGCAGGAACAACCGGGACGGACAATGCATTCAACGGAACGTGTGGAGATGGCATGTCTGCGATGACCGAGCACAGGGACATGCTCACCGGGGAGCCCGGCGAGGCGCAGGTGTGCGCGCACCTCGTCGCGCATGGCCGCCTGAAGGACACCGACCTCGCGCGGGCGCGGCGCCTGCACGACGAAACGCCGGAGGGCACCCTCACGGCGCTGATGGCCCGTCTGGGCCTGGTATCGGAACGCGACCTCGCGGATGCCTGGGCCGACCTCCTCGGGCTGCCCCTCCTGGCCGCCAAGGATGCGCCGGAGCTGCCGCCGGCGGACACCGACCTGTCGCTCCGCTTCCTCAAGCAGTACCACGTGGTGCCGGTCCGCGAGGGGGACGACGGCCTGGCCCTGCTCGTGGCCGATCCCGCCGATCCGTACCCGTTGCAGGCGGTGCGCCTCGCGACAGGCCGCGAGGTGCAGCTGCGCGTGGGCCTGCGTTCCGAGATCGACGACCTGATCGAAAGGTATTACGGCCAGGGCCGCTCGGCGATGGGCAGCATCGTGGAAAGCCTCGACGGCAACGCCGCGGTGGAGGACGACGTCGAGCACCTGCGCGACCTCGCTTCCGAAGCGCCGGTGATCCGCCTGGTCAACCTGATCCTCCAGCGCGCGGTGGAGCAGCGCGCATCGGACGTGCACATCGAGCCGTTCGAGAACCGGCTCAAGGTGCGTTATCGCATCGACGGGGTGCTGCACGAAGTGGAAGCGCCGCCTTCCAGTTCCACCGCCGCGGTGATCTCGCGCGTGAAGATCATGGCGCGGCTGAACATCGCCGAGCGCCGCCTGCCGCAGGACGGCCGCATCCAGCTGCGCGTGCAAGGCAAGGAACTGGACCTTCGCGTTTCCACGGTGCCGACCAGCTTCGGCGAGTCGGTGGTGATGCGAATCCTCGATCGCGAATCGGTCGTGTTCGATTTCGCGTCGCTGGGCTTCACCGACAACTTCCGCGGGCGCTTCGTCGAAGTGCTCGACCGCCCGCATGGCATCCTGCTGGTCACCGGACCCACCGGCTCGGGCAAGACCACCACGCTGTATACGGCGCTCTCCCAGATCAACACGCCCGACGTGAAGATCATCACTGTCGAGGACCCGGTCGAATACCAGATCGAAGGCATCAACCAGATCCAGGTGAAGCCGCAGATCGGCCTCGACTTCGCCGGCGCCCTGCGCTCCATCGTCCGCCAGGATCCGGACGTGATCATGATCGGCGAAATGCGCGACCTGGAAACCTGCCGCATCGCCATCCAGTCCGCGCTCACCGGCCACCTGGTGCTGTCCACGCTGCATACCAACAGCGCGTCCGGCGGCATCACCCGCCTGCTCGACATGGGCGTGGAGGACTACCTGCTCGGTTCCACGGTGAACGGCATCCTGGCCCAGCGCCTCGTCCGCCGCCTGGATCCGGAAACGGCCATTCCTTATGAAGCGTTGCCCGAGGTGATCGAGCAGTTCGAACTGCACAAGTACACCGACGAGCGGCCCATCCGCCTGTGGAAGCCGGGCTCCAGCGCGGCGAACCCCACCGGCTATCGCGGCCGCCGCGCCATCATGGAATTCCTGGTGATGAGCGATCCCCTGCGCCGGCTGGTGATGCAGCGCGCGGACGCCGGCGAGATCGAACGCCAGGCGCGCGCCGAGGGCATGCGCACGATGTACGAGGACGGTCTCGCGAAGGCCGTGGCCGGCATCACTACCATCGAGGAAGTCCTGCGCGTCACGCAGGAATCCTAGGCCCGCGCGCATGAGCCAATTCCGCTACCGAGCCATCAGCGCCGCCGGCGAGGTCCTTTCGGGCCGGATGGAGGCCTTGTCCGTGGAGGACGTGGTCGCCCGTCTGCAGGACCAGGGGCATACGCCGCTCGAGGCCGCGCCCGCGGATGGCGAATCGTCGGGCGGCGGCATCGCGGCCATGTTCCGCAAAGGCCCCTTCACCGGCGACCAGCTCGCCCAGTTCACCCATCAGCTCGCGACCCTGCTGGGCGCGGGCCAGCCGCTCGATCGCGCGCTGGGCATCCTGCTCGACCTGCCCGAAGGCGAGCGCGCGAAGAACATGGTGGAACGCATCCGCGACCGCGTGCGCGGCGGCACCACCCTGTCCACGGCGCTGGACGAGGAAAACGGCGTCTTTCCGCGCCTGTACGTGAGCCTCGTGCGCGCGGGCGAAGCCGGCGGTTCGCTGGACGAGACGCTGCGCCGGCTCGCCGATTACCTGGAACGCGCGCAGGCCTTGCGTGGCAGCATCGTCAACGCGCTGATCTATCCGGCCTTCCTCATGGTCGGCGTGCTCGGTTCGCTGGTGCTGCTGCTGGCTTACGTGGTGCCGCAGTTCGTACCGATCTTCGCCGACATGCAGGTGCCGATCCCGCTCATCACCCAGGTGGTGCTGGCGCTCGGCACGGCGATAGGCGACTGGTGGTGGGCGTTCCTCGTACTGCTCGTGCTGGTGGTCGCGGTGCTGCGCATGCGCCTGCGCGATCCGGACACGAAGCTCGCCTTCCACGGCTATCTGCTGACGATGCGCGTGGCCGGCCCGCTCCTGCTGAAAGTGGAAACGGCGCGCATCGCGCGCACCCTGGGCACGCTGCTGAAGAACGGCGTGCCGTTGCTGTCCTCGCTCGCCATCGCTCGCCAGGTCACCGGCAACCGCGCGCTCGACCTCGCGCTCGAGCAGGCCGCCGACCGGGTGAAGGGCGGCGCGGGCCTGGGCACGGCGCTGGCCCAGACGGAGCGTTTCCCGCGGCTCGCCCTGCAGATGATCCAGGTGGGCGAGGAAGCCGGCGCGCTGGATGCCATGCTGCTCAAGGTGGCTGACACCTTCGACGTGGAAGCCAGGCGCGCCATCGATCGCCTGCTGGCCGCGCTGGTGCCCACCCTCACCATCGTCATGACCGTGCTCGTCGCTTTCATCATGGCGGCGATCCTGCTGCCGCTGCTCAGCCTTACCAGCAACATCAACTGATCGAACCGTTCCAAGGAGCTTTCCCATGCGTGCGAACCGTACCCTCCGCCACAGCCATGCCCGCGGCTTCACCCTGCTGGAAATGCTCGCGGTGATCGTGCTGATCGGCATCATCGGTGCCATCGTGGTCACCCAGGTCGGCAAGAACGTCGACAAGGGCAAGTACGGCGCGGGCAAGGCGCAGCTCACCACGCTGAGCCAGAAGATCGAAAACTACGCGCTGGACAACGGCACCCCGCCGCATGCGCTGGAAGACCTCACGAAGAAGCCGGCCGACGCCAGCAACTGGCAGGGTCCCTACGCGAAGGAATCGGACCTCAAGGATCCGTGGGGCCACGCGTTCGGTTACCGCTACCCGGGCGAGCATGGCAGCTTCGACCTCGTGTTCTACGGCCAGGACGGACAGGCCGGCGGCGACGGCTATTCGGCCGACGCGGGCAACTGGCAGTAAAAGGACACCCGGGGTTCACGGCCATGCGCGCGCGCGGATTCACGCTGTTCGAGATGCTGGCCGTGATCCTGCTGATCGGGATCGCCGCCGCGGCCGTCTCGATACCGGTCACGCAGGGGCTCGCCAGCGCGCGCGTCAACGCGGCCAGTGGCGAACTCGCGGCGGCGCTGCGCTGGACACGCGCGCAGTCGATCGTGCGCGGGAAGAGCCTCGCGCTGGAAGTGGACACCGCGGCGTCGACCTATAAGGTGCCGGGCAAGGCGGACGTCCGCCTGCCCAAGGACATGCGCGTGTCGATCACCAGCGCGCGCGAGGATCAGGCCAGCGCGACCGCCGGACGCATCCGCTTCTTTCCCGACGGCAGTTCCACCGGGGGCCGCATCACGCTCAAGCGCGGCCAGCGCGAGTGGCACGTCAACGTCGCCTGGCTTACCGGTGCGGTGAGCGTGGTGGACACGAAATGAAGCGGCGCTTCCACCAGGGCGGCTTCAGCCTGCTCGAAGTGATCGCCGCCATCGCGATACTCGCGATCGCGTTCGCGGCGCTCATGCAGGTCGCGGGCAGTTCGCTCAGCCTCACCGCACGGGCGAACGAGCGCACCCAGGCGGCGCTGCGCGCGCGGACCCTGCTCGACGGCGCCTTCGTCATGGAACCGGTACGCGAAGGCGTAAGCGACGGACGCTTCGACGACACCTATCGCTGGCGGATGAACGTCACCCGCTACCAGCCACCCGGCGACGTGCCGCCCGGCGATGCGCAGCCTGGCCTCGATGGCGGCGCGGGCGGGATGTATCGCCTGGACCTCGACGTGATCTGGGGACAGGGCGGCGGCGAGCGGCATGCGCGTTTCTCCACGCTGCGCTTGGCCGGTTCCGCCGGGGGTAACGCGCCATGAGGCGCGCGGGCGGTTTCAGTCTCATGGAAGTGCTCGCGGCGCTCGCGCTGCTGACGATCGTGCTGCTCGGCGTCTACTCGGGCATCAGCACGGCGACGCGCATCGTGCGCAGCGGCGATGCCGCCATCGAACGGATGGACGAAATACGTTCCGCGCAGAATTTCCTGCGCGGCGAACTGGCGCAGGCGCTGGTCGTGCCGTTCGACCAGACCGACGAGGGCGACCCCATCGTGTTCGGTGGCGACGACCACACGTTGCGTTTCGTCGCGCCGTTGCCGGGCTACCTTTCGAGGCTCGGTCCCCAGTTGCAGACGGTCTCGCTGGTCGAGGACGGCCACTCGGGTTATCGCCTGGAAGTACGCCTGGCGCTGCTGCCGCCCGACGGCAGCGACCCGCAGCCGCTCGGCGAACCGGAAGTCCTCCTTCGCGGCATCCGCAAGGGCGCGTTCGCCTACCGTGGCATGGACGAACAGAACCGTCCGGGCGACTGGACCGAAGCCTGGTCCGACGGGCGGCGCACGCCGTCGCTGGTGCGGATCGAACTCGAAGTGCAGGGGAACGTCGCGTTCCCGGCGATGGTCGCGCCCGTGCGGATCGATCCGTCCGCGTCGCGGAACGGCCTCAGCGCCGGCCGGCTGCCGGGCGGGCGGGGGAACCGATGACGATCCGACGCGACCGAGGCGTGGCGCTGCTCATCGTCCTGTGGGGATGCACCCTGCTGGCGATCATGCTCGGCGGGTTCGCCGCGCTGGCTCGCACCGAGGGCTTGCAGGCCCGTTACCAGTACGCGCAGACGCGTGCGCACTACGCGGCCGAGGCCGGCATCATGCGTGCGATCGAAGGTCTGCAGAGCCGCGACTTCGCGTCGCGCTGGGTCGCCGATGGCCGCGTCTATCCCTTCGAGTTCGACGGTGCGAAGGTAGCCATCACCATCGTCGACGAGGACGGCAAGGTGGACCTGAACGCCGCATCCGGCGACGTGCTCACCGGACTGTTCAAGGCGGCGGGCGTGGCGGACGACAAGGCCCACCGTCTTTCCGCCGCCGTCCAGGACTGGCGGCGTCCCGGCGACGCGGCTTCGCCCAACGGCGCGAAGAAACCGCAATACGAGGCGGCGGGGCTGGCTTACGGTCCGCGCAACGGCCCCTTCGCCTCGGTGGAGGAAGCGCGCATGGTGCTGGGCATGGACGCGAAGACCTGGACGGCCGTCGCTCCCGCGCTGACCATCTGGTCCGGTCGCGAGCGGCCCAACAGCGAACACGCGCAGCCACTGGCGCTGGCGGCGATTCCCGGCCTGGGCCAGGCGGGCGTGGCCGCGATCCTGGCGAAGCGCGGCCAGGTCGACGCTTCCACCGTCGCGGGCGGTAACGGTGTCACGCACACGATACGTGCGGAAGCGATCCTTGACGACGGAACCAGGAGTTCCCTTACATCGACGATCCGACTGCGTGGGATAAGATCGGGAAACCAGCCCTACGCCGTGTTGCGTTGGCGCGAAGGAGACGCTGAATGACGACATTGCAGGACGCCTCCCAGCTACAGCTCGATCGCATGCGCCGCGCCTGGCGAGGCAGCGCGCTGCCGGGCTTCCTGCGCTGGTGGGGTGGCGAACTGTCCCCCCTCGTTCCGGCCCGCTGGCGCGCGGCGTTTGCGGGAGGGCAGCGCTGGTACGCCATCGAACGAGGCGAGGACGGCTGGCGGCTGCGCCGCGCCGGCGAGGCGGCCAGCCTCGCGGAAATCGCCGATATCGATGGCGCGGAACACCGCGCCGGTGTGCTGGCCCATGCCCTGCGCGAAGCCGATCCGACCGACCGCCGGGTGGCGCTCGTGCTCCCGTCCGCGCAGGTACTGCGCCGCCGTCTCGTCCTGCCGGTCGCGGCCCGCGACAACCTGCGCCAGGTGGTCGGCTTCGACCTCGACAGGCAAACCCCGTTCCGTGCGGAGGACATCCACTACGGCGTGCGCGAACTCGAGGAGACCGCCAGCGAAGGCCGCTTCGTCGCGGAGCTCGCCGCCACCCCGCGGTCCACGCTCGATCCCCTGCTCGACGAGCTCGCCGTGCTGGGCATCCACCCGGATCGCGTCGACGTGGCCCAGGGCAGCGCCCTGGCCGGCGTCGACCTGCTCCCTCCGGCGCGCGCGCCGCGGCGCGTCGACCGGCGCCGGCGCCTCAATGCCGCGCTCGTCGCCGCGATCGTGCTGCTCGTGTTCGCGGGCATGCTCACCTGGTTGCACAACCGGAACGCCGCGCTCGCCACGATGAGCGCCACCGTCGAATCGATGCGCGCCGACGCGCAGAAGGTCTCGGCATTGCGCCAGCGGCTGACCGACAGCGCCGGCGCGTCGGGATTCCTGGCGCGCAAGAAAACCGAAAGTCCTTCCATCATGCCCGTGCTGGAGGAACTGACCCATCGCCTGCCCGACGACACCTGGCTCGAGCGGTTCACGCTCAACGGTACGGGCCAGCTCGGCTTCCAGGGCCAGAGCCCGCAGGCGGCGCGGCTCATCGATGCGCTCAAGGGCGCGCGCACCCTCGGCGAACCGAGCTTCCAGGGCACCATCCAGTCCGATCCCACCTCCGGCAAGGAGCGCTTCTACATGCAGGCGAAGGCACTGATGCCGAAGCCGGAGACCGCGAATGCGCCTGAAGCCCGCTGAATCCCGCGCCGCTGCGATCCTGCTGCTGGTGGCCGTGCTGGTGGCCGGCTATTTCGTCCTCATCCACTGGTGGTTCGTGGCGCCGCAGCTGGCGATCGCGAGCCAGATGAGCGACCTCCGCGACACGGAGCGCCGTTATGCCGCGGCCATCGCGGAGCGTCCGCAGCTGCTGAAACGCCTCGCCGCGCTCGAGCAGGGGCAGACGCGCAGCGATGCGTTCCTGCCCGGCGACGACGCGAACGCGGCGGCCGCCGGCCTCATGCAGCGCATCGTGGACGTCGCCGCCGCGCATCGCGAGGATGGCGCCTGCGACGTCGTCCAGAAGATGCCCGTGCCCAGCCAGGAGAAAGGCGGCGATCCCTACCGGAAAGTCACCGTCAACATCAGCCTGCGGTGCCAGATGCAACCGATGGCCGCGGTGCTGCACGACATCGAGGAAGAAACCCCTTATCTCTTCATCGAAGACTTCAGCATCTATCGCAATCCCGTCGCCGCACGCAACGGCGCGGCGGCACCGATGGAAGTCCAGTTCACCGTCTCGGGTTACATCCACGCGGTGCGCGTGGCGAAGGTGTCCTCGTGAACGCGGCCGGTCAGCGACGCCTTACGCCGGTCCTCGCCATCGTGGCCATCGTGCTGGCGCTGTTCGTCGTGTCGCTGGTCCTGGGCTTGGGGCGCGGCGTACGCTGGGACCCTCCGGGCGAACCCCAGCCCTTGCCGGCCGTGCGGCCGGTGGCCATGCCGCCGCCCACCTTGCTGGCGCGATTCGCCGAGGTCTGGCAGCGCCCGCTCTTCATGCCGGATCGCAAACCGGCCGCCGTGGCCGAAACGGGCGAAGACACCGGAAACATCGGCGACCTCGAACTCACCGGCATCATCGTGACCCCCGGCCTGCGCATGGCGCTGCTGCGCGACCGCACCAAGGACAGTACCGTGCGGGTGAAGGAGGGCAGCGCGCTCGCCGACGGCCATTGGACGCTGGCATCCCTGTCGCCACGCAGCGCGGTGTTCGAAAGCGGCGGCGAGCGGCGCGAACTTACCTTGAAGGTGGCCGCTCCCGACGCACCCGCGAAAGGCCCGCAACGTCCCGGGATGCCGCCGATACCCGGTCAGCCGCCCGTGCCGTCGCGTCCGCAACCCGCCACCGGCAACGGCGTGCACATCGAGCGGCAGGCGTCGTCCGGCATGACCGGCCCGGCGCTCCCGCGACCGGCCGCCGCCGGCACGGCGCGCGCACCGCAGCCCAGGCAGGATGACGACGCGCTCCAGCGCGCCCGCATCGAGGCCCTGAAACAGGCGGTCCAGAGGCGCCGCATGGAACAGCAGCAACGACAGCAGCAGGCCACGGATTCGAGATAGCGGGCGTCTTGCCCCCACGGAAGGAGGAATCACATCATGAAACGCGGAATGCTCGGCACGGCCGTCCTTGCGGCCTTGCTGACGGTGGCTTGCACCTCGAAGAACGTGAAATCGGATGGCGTCCTCGAGCGCGAAGCCCTGGCCGGTGTCGACGACCCGGTACCGGCGGCGCTTCCGCTTGGCGGAGAGGACGCGCCGGAGGCGTCGGACACGCCGGCCGGGCGCCGCATCGGCGACATCAGCCGCGGCAATGGACACTTCATCCGTCCGCACGGGGTCGCCACGCCGAAGCCGGAAGCGAAGGGCGAGGGCGCGGTCACGCTCAACTTCGAGAACCAGCCGATCGAAGCCGTGGTCAAGGCCATCCTCGGCGATCTCCTCGATGCCAATTATTCGATCGCGCCCGGCGTGGAAGGCGCCATTTCCTTTTCCACCGCCAAGCCGGTGAAGCAGGAAGAAGCCTTGCCGATCCTCGAAACCCTGCTTTCCTGGACGGGCAATGCGCTCGTGCGCGAGCACGGCCGCTACAGCATCCTGCCGGCCAGCCGTGCCGTGGCAGGGCGTATCGCGCCCAGCCTGAAGGCGGCCAAGCCCGCCGCGGGAACGAACGCGAGACTGTTCCCGCTGCGCCACGTGGCGGCGCCGGCGATGGCCAAGCTGCTCGAGCCCTTTGCCTTGCCCGGCGCGATCCTCCTCGCCGATCCCGCGCGTAATGTCCTCGTCGTGGCCGGCACGCGCGACGAACTGGCCAATTACCAGGAAACCATCGAGACCTTCGACGTCGACTGGGTGGCCGGCATGTCGGTCGGCGTCTTCAGTCTCGAGAACGCCTACGTCGGCGAGTTGCTGCCGGCGTTGGAATCGGTGTTCGGCGAGAAGAGCAATACGCCCATCGCGGGCCTGTTCCGTTTCATTCCCATCGAGCGGACCAACGCGCTGGTCGTCATCGCCACGCGCGCCGAGCATGTCGACCAGGTGGGCGACTGGATCGCGCGCATCGACCGCGGTGGCGGCAACGAACCGCGCCTGTTCGTCTACGAGGTACGCAATCTCCTGGCCTCGGATGTCGCGAAATACGTCGGCAACGTCTTCGGCGGTGCGGTGGCTGGCGACTCGCCGCCCAGCATCGCGCCCGGTCTTTCGGCGACCTCGCTGTTCGGCGGCCTGGGAATCGACGCGAAGAGCGACGACCCGGCCTCGCTTACCGGCGACAACCCGGCGGACGAAGCGTCGGCGTTCTTCAGTCCGCCGAAACCCGCGGCCTCGTCCGGCCACCCGGGCGACGCGAAGTCCGGGATACGGATCACCGCCGTCGATGCGAACAACCAGTTGATGATCCGCGCGCGGCCTTCGCAATGGGCGGAGATCCGTCAGGCGATCGAGCGGCTCGACGCCACGCCGCTGCAGGTGCAGATCGAAACGCGCATCCTGGAGGTCAATCTGGTCGACGCATTCCGTTTCGGCGTCCAGTGGTACCTGGAAGGCCTCGCCGGTGGCGACGGCGAGGTGACCCAGCCCGGCAACAAGCAGCGCTGGAAGCTGGGCAACGCACCGGCGAAGTCCGAGGATACCTTCTACTACTCGTTCGCGAACAGGAATGTATCGGTGGCGATCCGCGCGATGGAACAGAGCGGGAACACCAGGACGCTTTCGGCGCCCTCCCTCGTCGTCGTCAACAACCGGAAAGCGCGCATTCAGGTGGGCGACCAGATTCCGGTCACGCAGACGTTCGTGAACCCTGGCTTCGGCAGTGGAAATCCGGTGGGACAGGTCGAGTACAAGGACACCGGCGTCATCCTCGACGTGCGGCCGCGGGTGAATCCCGGTGGCCTGGTCTACCTCGACGTCACCCAGGAAGTGAGCCGGCCCGACGAGACAAGGAAAACCGAGGGCAATCTTGCGATTTCCAAGCGCAAGCTCACCACCCAGGTGGCGGTGCAGAGCGGTCAGACCGTCTTGCTGGGTGGGCTTATCCAGGACAGCGCCCACACGAAGCAAGACGGCGTTCCCGGACTGTCGCGCATCCCGCTGCTCGGCGCCCTGTTCCGCGATCGTTCGAGCGGCAGCGGACGCACCGAACTGATCGTGCTCATCACGCCCAAGGTCATCGCGAACGGCGAGGACGCCAAGCGTGTCTCCGACGACTACAGGCTCAAGTTCCGCTCGTTGCAGCCCTTCGAGGCGGCGGCCCGCGAGGCGTCCCGTCCGGCGGTGCAGGAAAACGCCGAGGGCTGAGACGGTGCGGTGCGGGGTTGCGTAACATAACGGGGATGGATGTCGCCTTTCCCATCGCACCCCTCCTTCCCGAGATTGCCGCGTCGCTCGGCGAATGCCCGCGACTCGTGCTCGAGGCGCCGCCGGGGGCCGGCAAGACCACCCAGGTGCCCCTGGCGCTGCTGGATGCGCCATGGCTGGCCGGCGGCCGTATCGTGATGCTCGAACCGCGACGCATCGCCGCGCGGGCGGCGGCGGCCTTCATGGCCCGGCAACTCGGCGAGGAGGTCGGTGAAACCGTCGGGTACCGCATCCGCTTCGAATCGCGCGTCGGACCGCGCACGCGTATCGAAGTCGTCACGGAAGGCATCCTCGGCCGCATGATCCAGGACGATCCATCGCTCGACGGCATCGGCGCGATCCTCTTCGACGAATTCCACGAGCGCCACCTCGCGGGCGATCTTGGCGCGGCGCTGGCGCTCGATGTACAGACCGGGCTGCGGCCCGATCTGCGCCTGGTGGTGATGTCGGCGACGCTCGACGGCGAGCGCATCGCGCGCTGGCTGGACGCGCCGCGCCTGTCCAGTCCGGGCCGAAGTTATCCGGTGCGTATCGCGTATCCGCCGGCGAGAACCCAGGAAACGGTGGAACAGCACCTGGTCCGGACCGTCACGCAGGCGCTGCGCGACACCGATGGCGACGTGCTCGAGTTCCTGCCCGGCAGGCGCGAGATCGAGCGTGCCCGCGGGATGCTCCAGCGCGTGGAGGAAAACGTGGACGTGGTCGCGCTGCATGCCGAGCTGTCGCTCGCGGAGCAGCAGCTGGCGCTGGCACCCGCCGAACCGGGGACGCGCCGTGTCGTGCTCGCCACGAACGTCGCGGAGTCGAGCGTCACCCTGCCGGGCATCCGCGCGGTCGTCGACACGGGCCTCGCGCGCGAGCCGCGGTTCGACCCGCAGTCCGGCTTCGCACGTCTCGAAACCGTGCATGTGTCGCAGGCCTCCGCCGACCAGCGTGCCGGACGCGCGGGACGTGTCGCCGAAGGCATCGCCTATCGCCTCTGGCCGCAGAGCCGCCGGCTCGAGGCATCGCGCGGCGCCGAGATCGAGCACACCGAGCTGTCGGGTCTTGCGCTGGAACTGGCCGGCTGGGGCAGCGACGACCTGCCCTGGCTGGACGAGCCGCCCGCGGGCGCGATGGGACAGGCCCGCGATCTCCTGCAACGCCTCGGCGCCATCGATGCAGGGGCGGCAATCACGTCGCTTGGCCGGGAGATGCTCGTGCTTGGTGCGACGCCACGCCTTGGCGCCGCCGCCCTGCGAGCGCCCACGACACATCGGGCGCTTGTCGCCGACCTGCTGGCGCTCGTCGAGGCGCGCTCGCCGCTGCGTGGCGAGCACGGACGCAGCGACGACTTCCGTCAACGCGTGAGTGCCCTGCATCTATGGCGCGACGGTGGGGCCCGCGCCGCCCGCGGCGGCTTCGCCGACGTGGGCGCACTGGCCGCCATCGAGAAGGCGGCGGCGGGGTGGCGTCGCCGTCTTGGCGTGCGCAGCGCCGCGAGCGGAGTGCCCGACAGCCATGCCGTGGGCGATCTCCTCGTCCACGCATTCCCCGACCGCGTGGCCCGTCGCGACGATGCGCAGCCGATGCGCTACCAGCTCGCCAACGGGCGTGGCGCGCGACTGCACGAGGCGAGCGCGCTGCATGGCGAACCGTGGCTCGTCGTGCTCGATCTCCGCCTGGACGCGCGCGACAGCCTCGTCTTCGCGGCGGCCCCGTTCGATCCCGACGTGCTCGAGCGCGATCACGCCGATCGCTTCGTCACGGAGCGCGTCGTTCGCTGGGACGACCAGCGGCAGATCGCCGAAGGATTCGAGGAGCGTCGCTTCGATGCCCTGGTGATGTCGCGCCGCTCCGTGCCATTGACCGACGACGACGCGCTGCCCGTGCTGCTCGCCGTCATCCGCTCGCGCGGCGTGAATGCCTTGCCGTGGAGCGAGCCGGCCCTGCGCCTGCGTTCGCGCATCGGCGCCTTGCGCGCGTGGCGGCCGGAGCTGGGTCTGCCCGATGTCGGCGACGAGGCGCTGCTGCGCGAGCTCGGTGCGTGGTTATCGCCCCATCTCTCGGGCAAGCGGCGACTCGAGGCCTTGCAGGCGGCCGAACTGTCCCAGGCCCTTGCCTCGATGCTCGACTACGACCAGCGTCGCGCGCTCGACGCGCACGCGCCGGAAGAGCTGACCGTGCCGAGCGGGATGACGCGCCGGCTCGAGTACGGCACGCGCGAGGACGATGCCGGCGCCCCGCCGGTGCTGGCCGTGAAGTTGCAGGAGCTGTTCGGCCTGGCCGATACGCCGCGGGTCGGCGACGGGCGCGTGCCCGTGATGTTGCACCTGCTGTCGCCCGCAGGCCGGCCTATCCAGGTGACGCAGGATCTCGCCGGCTTCTGGAACCGGACCTATCCCGAGGTGAAGAAGGAACTGAAGGGACGGTACCCCAGGCATCCCTGGCCCGACGATCCGTGGACGGCCACGGCGACCCACCGCGCCAAACCGCGCGGTACCTGAAGGCTCCTGTAGGAGCCGCTATAGCGGCGAGAAGCCCACAGTGCGATGAAGCGGCAAGGCATACTTCCTCGCCGCTCTCGCTCAGCCCAACGGGCGGACGCGGAAGTTCCTACCCTTGATTTTTCCCGCGCGCAACCGTTCCAGCGCCTTGTTGGCGAGGTCGCGGCGAATGGCGACATAAGCACGCGTCGCGTAGACGTCGATCTTGCCGATGTCCTTGCCGTCGAGCCCCGCGTCGCCGGTGAGCGCGCCGAGGATGTCGCCGGGGCGCATCTTGTCCTTGCGGCCGCCGTCGATCACCAGGGTTTTCATCGGTGCGAGGTTGAGCACCTTGCGCCCGTCGCCGCCACCCTTCGCCGGATAGCGGCCCAGCGGAGCGCCGACGCGTTCCTCGATCGCACGCAGCTTGTTGAGCTCGCGCGAACCGGCCAGGACGATGGCGAGGCCCGTTGCACCCGCGCGGCCGGTGCGGCCCACGCGATGCGTATGCGTGTCGGGATCGTGCGCGACGTCGTAACTCACCACCAGCGGGAGGTTGGCGATGTCGAGGCCGCGCGCGGCCACGTCGGTGGCGACGAGCACGGTGCAGCTGCGGTTGGCGAAACGCACCAGCACCTCGTCGCGATCGCGCTGGTCGAGGTCGCCATGCAGGGCAAGTGCGGAGAAACCGCGGCGGTCCAGTTCGGCGGCGACGCTCTCGGTATCCTTGCGCATGTTGCAGAAGACGAGGGCGGCCTCGGGCTTCTCCTGGGTGAGGATGCGCCCCAGCACGTCGGCTTTCACGGAAGGCTCCGCTTCCACGACGCGCTGCTCGATGCTGCTCTCGTCGTGTGTTTCCTCCACGGCGATATCGACCGGGTCATGCTGCATGCGCGCGCTTATCGCGCGGATCGCGTCGGGATACGTGGCGGAGAAGAGCAGCGTCTGATGATGCTTCGCGATGCGCTTGACGATGTCGTCCATGGCTTCCTCGAAACCCATGTCGAGCATGCGGTCCGCCTCGTCCAGCACGAACACCTTGATGCCGCCGCCATGCAGGCTGCCGCGCTTGAGGTGTTCCTGCACGCGCCCCGGCGTGCCCACGACGATGTGCGGATCGTGTTCCAGCGAGGCGAGCTGGGGCCCCAGCGGCATGCCGCCGCACAGCGTGAGCAGCTTCACGTTCGGCAGGTTCGCCGCGAAGCGCCGGATCGCCTTGCTGACCTGATCGGCGAGCTCGCGGGTGGGGCAGAGCACGAGGGCCTGCAACCTCACCTGTCGTACGTCGATGCGCTGCAGGAGCCCGAGCGCGAAGGCCGCCGTCTTGCCGCTGCCGGTGCGCGCCTGGGCGATGACGTCGCGGCCTTCGAGGATGGGCGGCAGGGCTTCGCGCTGGATCGCCGTCATCGAGGCATAACCGATGCCCTCGACGGCGGCGAGCAGGGCGGGCGAAAGGGGCAGTTGCTGGAAATCGGTCATCGCTCATGATCGCACGTCCGTGGAGACGGCGCGTCGGCGGGGCTTGCCGTCAGTCGCATCGGGGCGTGGGCTCCTCGACGTCGCGGTTCGCCGTGAGCGGGCTGGAGTCCGGAGGACTTTCCGATACGCGGCGCAGGCGTGGCGGGTCGAGTTTGAATCGGAACGATCGATTCCGCCAGAGCATCCCCTTGAACGTCCGGCCCATGGCACGGGGGCCGAGCTTCTGTTGCACCTGTGCCGTGCGGGCCCGATTCAGGGCATCGTAGGCCAGGAGCGGGCGCTCGGACCGGGCGTCGACGAGTAGCCGGCCCTTGAGCACGGCACGACCGGACTGCACTAGCGCATCCTGCTCTCGCCGCGGAAGCGAGGCGAACATCTGGGTGACGCGCACCTCGATACCGTACTCGTTGGACAGGCTCTTCATGGCGTAACGACACGAGGAGCAGAGATTGCCGCCGATGGCGCCCTGGATGCGCCCGCCGGAGGGAACGATCCCGTTCTGGATATCGTGTTCGATATGCCGCAGCAGCTTGAACTCGGGATCGAGCGCCTTGTCCTCGCCGTCGATGGGGAACGGCTGCAGGACCGAATTCCCGGTGGGAAGGATGCGTGCGCGGATATCGACGTCGTCGAATCCCGAAAAGAGCGCATCGTCCGCCGCATCGGCGGCCACGCGATCGATCGTGGGCGCCGGCGGCTCACGGAACACTTCCGCCTCGTCCATGGATGCGGGGGAGTCGGGGCTGACCGGGGTTCCCGCCCGGGTCGGTCCCTCGAAGATCTGGCCGCCAAGCGAACTCAGCGGCTCACCGCCCATGGCGTGGTACACCCGCGTGCGATCGGCGCCGTTCGCCGTGTAGTGGTATTCGAACCGGGCCACGCGGGCCCTGGTTATCGAGATTTCGAGGTCTTCCCAGCGGATGGCCCGGTAATCGTCGCGATACCGCGCTTCAATCAGCCGATGCATGGCGTCGACGTACCGCTGGCTGGTGGCCTCGAGGAGGGCCGTCACGTTGCCCTCGTCGAGGCTCAGGTCGTCCGTGACGACATTGCCCGCATGGGCCAGGGAACTGGCGCCCGCCAGGCAGGCGAGGACGAAGACGGCGCGTCCGGGATTCTTCATGGCATTCCGGGAATGCGGCAGGTAAGAAGATCCGCGCGTTCCGAAACCATCTCGGCTTCTTCTACCGTCAGGACTTCGGTAGTGACCATGTCGTCCGCGATGGCGGCTTCCATCACCTCGACCATGCTCGCGATTTCCAGCAACGGGAAGGCCACTGCCATGACGGCCGCGATCAAGGAGGTCCGGTGCGAGGATTCCTGCCGTGGGCGGTAGCTGGCCTGGCGTCGTGACTCGTCGAGATACCAGCGATGCACGGCGCGGTCGGTCGCGGCCACGAAGCACAGGTCACGGGTGCCATCGTCCTGCCCCTCGCCCGTCGCCGGGTCGGCGGGGCTGGCATCGGCCTGGCAAGGCGCGGCCATGAAGTAGCCTTCGGCGTCGCGATAAGCGGCGGCCACGCGCGCGATGCGGAAGGCGACGGGAAGCTGGCGAAGACCGGTCGACGCCATCCCGCCGACTCGCCAGTGGATGAGCCGATGCTGGACCAGGGTCGAGAGATAGGTCAGGTCATGCGACGTCAGGTGACCCAGATGCCGAGCCAGCATGACACGATCGAACAGCTCCTTGTCCACACCGATCGCGGCGCGGCGATCGGGCGCGGTGGCCAGGATCTGGGCTCGGAGTATCTGCATGCCGACCGCGTAGTAGGCAGCCCTGGTCGAATGACGGTATCCGGTGAGGTCGAGCATGTGCCAGAAAATATCGGCATCCACATCGGCCTTGCGTGTGCTTGCCGCAACGAAACGATCGCGATAACCGGTCGCCGCTCCTACCGGAACATCGATGTCCGGTCGCGCGCGGGTGGCGCCGAGATCCCATTGCAGCACAGCCAGGGCATTCTCGCTGGTACCTGCGCCAGTCGGCGTCCTGGCGAGCATGCTTGCCCAGTCGACGTCGTTCATGAAGTCGGGCGAAGGCCGCAAGCCGCTATAGGGCGATGCCGGATCGTCGAGTATTTGGCGCATGATCGAGGCCGTGCTTCGGTTCAGGGCCGTGACGGCGCCGACGTTTTCGAGGCGCTCACGCTGCCACTGCGAGACGATGTCGATATCGACATCGGCAATGTTCGTCCCGACGGCAGGGCCGGCTGCTGCAAGCGCCGCCATCGCAGCCACCGCAGCCATCCTACCGATCGCATGCCGCAAGCTCACCGGCGTCCTCCGTTGCGCGTTGTGCCGATTCCTCGAGAAAGAATGCGTCGATACGTGCTTCGCCGGGCCACGAGACGTGCCGGCGGTTGCCAATCCGTTGAGGATCGATCCGGTGGTCAACGTCGATCTTTCGCGCTTTGGCGAGGTGGCGCGAGCTGGCCTGGCTTTTCTCGATCACCGTCGTGGGCGTGCGCGGCAAATCCTTCCCGGCCTCGATCATTTCATACAGATCGACAGTGACGTCGAATTCGCCGGCGAACTCCTCGATGGCCGCACGACAGGATGCGCAGATAGTCTTGCTGACATAACCGGTGATCTTGCCGCCGGGCAACACGACGCCGGTCCTTATGTCGTTCTCGATCGTGCGAAACACCTTGATTTCCGCATCCCATGCATGGACGTGCCCGTCACCGATGTCGCGGGCCTGCACGACGGATTCTTCTTCCGGCAGAAGCCGTGCACGCGCGTCTTCGCGTGTATTTTCCGGATAGTACACCTGCTCCGCAGCGTCCGCAGCGACGTCGTCACTCAAGTCGACAAGACTCGTTTCACTGTCCGACCCCGATGTGGTCGTTCCCTCGGATGGCCGTGATGACCTGTTTCCCGACTTGAGGCTGGCGAGCGTGCTCCTGATCGAATGTCCGCTGCGACCGTGGTAGACGCGCGTTCCGCCGGGATGCATGTATTCGACACGCGCGATGGTCTGGCCGCGGAGCTTCGCGCGCAGCTTTCGCATCTGCTTGCCGCTCTTTAGGAATTCCGGATGATCCGCGAGCGCGATCTGGAAGGCGGTCGTGTGGACCTGGGCCGTCTTCGCCAGTTTCGCCGAGGCCGCGCCCGGTTCGATGTTCACGACCCCGGCCCACAGCGCGTGCGGCAGCAGGACGACGGTCAGGAGGCTTACGCGGAATATGGTGAGTGCGTGCTTCACTGGGAGATCCTGCAGGTGAGCCGGGAGGAGCGGCTGCTGGCGAGTTCCGCATCGGCGTCTTCGAGCACACCTTCGAGGACCATGTCTTCGGCGGTCAGTGCTTCCGTAACCTCGATGAAGGCCGCGAAATCGACCAGTACGAATACCGCGCCGACCCAGTGGAGGAGATTGTAGAAACCGCCGTGCTCCGGCGGCGGAGGGTGCCGGACAGCTTCGACATGCGACTGCCGCCGGTACCACCGGGCAACGGCGCGATCGGTGGCGGCGACGAAGCACAAGGCGGATGGCTCGTCGAAGAAGGGTGAGTCCGGTGCCCGGATTCGGGGGGCGTCGCCGTCGCAATAGCCTCCCGGGGTCAGGTAGCCGTTCGCATCGGCATACGCCGCTGCCGTACGCGCTACACGGTAGATCGTCGGTAACTGTCCGCTCCCGCCGCCTTCCACCGGTGAGTGCCTTGCGGCGAGTGCGATGCCCAGCATCTCGGCAAGGTAGCGGCGATCGGCTCCGCTGATGGCCTCAGGGTGGGTCTGCGCCATGTATCGGGCGAGTACGCCGGGCTGGATGTCCAGTGCGCGATGATCCTTCGGGTCGGTGTGTCGTACCTGGTCGCGAAGCATCTGCAGTGCCACTGCTTCCCCGGCGGCCTCGGCAAGGCGAGAGCCGTTCATGTCGCGCGCTTTCCAGAAGATGTCGCTGTCGATCTCCGCCTTCCGCGCGTTGGCGGCGGCTTCGCGGCCGCGGTAGCGGGTAATGGCGGGTTCGTCGACGGCGATGTCCACGCCGGGGCGTGCCTTCGTGAGTCCCATCTGCCACCGCAATGTATCGAGTGCGACCTCGCCTGCATCCGGAAACGTCGACGAGAGGTCCGTCGTGAAGCGCCGCCACGCGAGATGGTTGGTCATGGGCGGATGGTCGACCAGGTCGCTGTATGGTGACGCGGGCTCCTTCAGGAGCTGTCTCAGGAGGCCGGCAGTCGTGGATTCGAGGGCACTGGCCGTTCTCTTGTGCCGGATCCGGAAGCGGGACAGTGCTTCGTACATGTCGAACGACGCGCCCGTGCCGGCCTTGGGGACAACGGCTGTTTCACGGCCCGCGTCCGTCGCGTGGACGGCGACGGTGGCGAGGGGGAGCAGGCAGGCGGCGAGCGCCAGACGTGGAGGTGACATCATGTCGGGAGATCCTTTGCGAGCACACCGCGTTCCCGCGAACGGCGCGTCGCCTCCCGCTGGCGCCTTGCGGGGATATCGCGAACGCGCATGAGCGGTGTCGACCATCGATGATTGGACGCGATGGGCGGGGAACGATACCCAATCGCGATGCGGAACAGGAGGCCGTCGCGGAGTCGATCCGTGTCGGCGAAGCGGCCCTCATGGGTTCAGCATCCGGGTGTCGACGGCTCGTCCACATCCGGATTGCTTGCGCGTCGCGTGAGTGGCGATTCCGCGTCCGACGTACTGCCCATGGCAGCGGGGAGGAACGACCGCTTCGACCACTGCACGCCCTTGAGGGACCGGTCCAGGGAGCGTACGCCGAGGCTTCTCCGGACCTGCGCTTCACGGGCACCGTTGAGTACGTCGTGGGCAAGGAGCGGACGGCCGGAGGATGCGTCGACCAGGCGTCCCCTTGCCATGCGCGCCCGTCCCGATTGCAGCATGGCGTCCTGCCGGCGCCGCGGCATGGTCTGGAATATCTGTGTCGCGCGGATGTCGACGTCGTAGGCGCGGGCCATGGTCTGCATGGCGTGACGACAGGAAGAACATAGGATGCCGCCGATCTTCGCATCGATGCGCCCCCCTGAAGGGACGATCTTGTTCTTCATATCGTCTTCGATGTGCCGTAGTGCCTTCATCTCCGGATCCAGGGCGCGATCCTGTCCATCGATATGGAACGACGGCAAGGCGGACCCCTGCCCGGGGAGGATGCGCGCACGGACGTCGATGTCATCGAAGTGATCGAAGAAAACCTCATCGTCAGCGTCGAGGCCGGCAAGATCGCGTTGAGGCTCGTTTGGAGCGGGATCGCCCTCGTCGATCTCCCAGTGCGCTTCGGGAGGGCCGGCATCCGTCGGGGTGACCGGGGTGCCCGGGCGCGTCGGTCCCCTGAAGATATCTTCACCCATGACGCCCAGGGGGACGCCACCCATCGCATGGTAAACCCGCACCCGAGGGCGACCGTCGATCTCGAAGTGGTATTCGACGCGGGCGACCCGGGCCTGCGTCATCGCGTTCTCCAGATCCTCCCAGCGGATCGCCCTGTACTCGTCCTTGTAACGAGCGTTCACCAGTTCGTGCATGGCGTCGACATAATACTGACTGGTTTGCTCCAGCAAGGCGACGACGTTGCCTTCGTCGAGATCGAGATCGTCGACGACGACGGAGCCGGCGTCGATCGCCATGCTGGTGCTCATGAGGATGGAAAGCAGGGCGACGATGGAGCAGGTTCTGTTCATGGTCCTCGGGCAGGAGATGAATGGCCGTCCAATCATTTACGGCACGGCAATGCGTTCAGCTCGCCTTGCTCGGCTGCCTGCAAGGCACCGATCGTTTCCGAGGCATCGGCACCCCAAGTGGCGGGAGCGGGAGTGGTCACGCGGTTGGCCTGGAGGGCGAACTCGATAGCTCGCTTCCGTACCCTGAAGTAACGACTTGCCGCCTTGTTGCTTTCCCCGAGCTCCCCGTCAGCCGGGGCAGCATTCCGCGGCGCGGGGACGAGATGATAGATGTCGCCTGCGATCTCGTAGTCCTCGCCGAAGTTGCGGATCACCTCCGTGCAGGAGTCGCAGGGAGGCTGGCTGACATAGCCCGTGATCCGCCCGCCCTCGGGGATGACGCCATTCCGCAGGTCGAACTCAATATGCCGAAGCGTCTTCAATTCGGCATCGCGTACACGTTTGAAGTCGCCATTGGTGACTTTGACCTTCGATCCCCTCGCATCGAGATTGCGCACGCGGACATGCTCCGCGTTGTCTGCCGTGTAAAACCGGCGTTCTTCGGCGTCTTTCAGGATATCGAGATCGTTCGCGGTTGGGGTCTTGCCCGACCCGGACGAGGAAGATCCGGAGGATGAGCCGCCATGGGCGATGTCATCCATCGTTCCTCCGATCGACTGGCCGCTGCGTGCATGATAGGTACGCGTGACGGTCTCCCCGGAAGCGTTCTTGTAGCTATAGTCAAACCGTGCAACCGTGGAGTCCCACAGTCGCTTCTGCAATCCGTTCATGAGGAAGGTGTTGCTATGGAACGCGGGGCGCGTCAGGACGACCCGCCGAAAAGCGTCCAGATGGAGATGGGTTTCCTCTTCCAGTATGCCAAGTACGTTGCCGGAGCCGACATGGATGTCGATGCCTCCCTCTTTTCCGGCCCACGAGGCCTGCGAAAGGAAAAGGAAGGCTGCCGTCGCGGCGCAGGCCCGATATATCCGTCGAAGCTTGTTCATGGGTTGCCTCCGCAGGTGAGCCGTTCGGCCCGCTCGCCCGCCAGTGCGGCGTCCTCTTCTTCGATAAGCCCTTCGGACAGCATGTCGTCGGCGATGAGGGAGTCGGCCACCTCGATGAAGGCGGCGAAATCGGCGACCAGGAGCGCGGCGCCGATCCAGTGCATCAGCCTGGACAATCCCGAGTGCTCGATCTCCGGCGGGCGGCTGATGGTCTCCAGATGCAGCTGCTGGCGGTACCATGCCCGCACCGCGCGATCGTTGGCGGCAACGAAGCAAAGCGGCTCCGCTTTGCGCGGCCACTGGTGGGGCAGGTCGCTGCGCGGTTCGTTGCCGGTACAGTAGCCACCGACCATCACATAGCCTTCGGCATCCGCATAGGCCGCGGCGACGCGCGCCACGCGGTACACGACCGGGAGACCGCTACGACTCGCGCCATCCCCGAACGACGGCATGCTGGTGATTGCCTGACGGACAAGGCCGCCGAGATAATTCCTGTCACGGTTGCTGATAGCCTCTGGATCGGTCTGTTCCAGGTATCGGCTCAACACGTCGGGCCAGATCGCGCGCGAGCCATAGGTCGCCGGATCGTTGCGGCGCATCTGGTCGCGCAGGATCTGCAACGCGACGGCCTCACCAGCCGCTTGAGCGTAGTGCGATCCATTCATGTCCCGCGCCTTCCAGAAGATATCGGGATCGACTTCCGCCTTGAGGGCGCTGGCCGCGGACTGCATGCCGCGATAAGCCGCGACGGCTTCGTCGCTGGCGGCGACCTCGATGCCCGGACGGGCCTTGCTCAGGCCAACTTGCCATTGCAGGAGGCCGAGGAAGCTTCTTTCGGCATCCGGAAGCCGCGTCGGGAGGCTGTCGATGAAGGTCGGCCACCATACCTCGTTGGTCATCCTGGGGTACTCGACGAGGTCGCTGTAAGGCGACGAAGGAACGACGAGGAGCTGGGCAAGAAACTCGCCGGTCGTCCCTGCGAATACTTCATTGGCCTTTGTGTCCTGCACACGGAAGCGAACGAGTTCTTTGTAGGCGTCGAGGGAGGGAAGGTCTCCGGCCTGGGACGATAAGGGGAAGAGACTGGCAAAGACTGCCAGCCTGAAGAGTGACTTCATGTCGGGGGATGTCCTTGTGGGGCTGGGGCAACGTCGGGACGACGTGGGGATGTCCCGGCAGCCGCGGGCGGGGATTCCACGACTCTGCTCATTAGAGCGCACGCGAGCGGGCGGCGCTGTCAGCGCATCCTGTGCTGCGAGTGCGTAAAAATCAGGATGTCTGTAGGGGGAAACTTACCAGTGGCTACGGCCGGGCAAGAGCCCCTTGAGTTCCGCTTCGGTCAGGTTGCGCCACTGGCCGACTTTCAGGTGTCCGAGCTTCACGTTGACGATGCGCACGCGGCGCAGCTGGGTTACGCGGTACCCGAAGGCCGCGGCCATCAGGCGGATCTGCCGGTTGAGGCCCTGGGTGAGGATGATCGCGAAGCCGAACTTCGCGATGCGGCGCACCTTGCACGGCCGCGTCATCTGTCCGTGCACACGCACGCCGCGTGCCATGCCGGCGAGGAACTCGTCGGTCACCGGTTTGTTCACCGCCACGAGGTATTCCTTCTCGTGGTGGTTCTCGGCGCGCAGGATCTCGTTGACGATGTCGCCGTTGCTGGTGAGCAGGATCAGGCCTTCCGAATCCTTGTCGAGACGGCCGATGGGAAAGATGCGCTGCGGATGGTCGACGAAGTCGACGATGTTGCCGTCCACCGTGGTGTCGGTGGTGCAGGTGATGCCCACCGGCTTGTTCAGCGCGATGTACACGCCGCGACTCTTCGCCGGGCTGGCGATGAGGGTGCGGGCGACGACGACCTCGCCATCGACCTTGACGACATCGCCTTCGAGCGCCTTCGCGCCCATGCCGACGACGACGTCGTTGATGGTGACGCGGCCGGCGACCAGGAGGTCGTCGGCTTCGCGCCGCGAGCAGAGGCCTGCCTCGCTGATGTACTTGTTGACCCGCATCGCCTTAGGAGCGCAGGCCCACGCCACGGGTGAGAAGGCGCAGGGCCACGGCGGTCAGGCCGGCGACGAACACCAGCATCACCACGAAGGCGGTGACGATGGGCACGTCGCTCACGCCCAGCACGCCGAAACGGAAGGCGTTCACCATGTACAGGATGGGATTGGCCAGCGAGATGGTGTGCCATGGCTCGCCCAGCAGGTCCACCGAGTAGAACACGCCGCCGAGGTAGGTCAGCGGGGTGAGCACGAAGGTGGGGACCAGGGCGATGTCGTCGAACTTCTTCGCGAACACCGCATTGACGAAGCCGGCCAGCGAGAACACCGAGGCGCCCAGCACCACCGAAAGGAAGGTGACGATGGGATGGGCCACGTGCAGGTCGGTGAAGAACAGCGCGATGACGAGCACCAGGGCGCCGACGATCACGCCGCGGGCCACCGCGCCGGTGACGTAGCCCAGCAGGATCACCCAGTTGGGCATCGGGGACACCAGCATCTCCTCGACGAAACGGCCGAACTTCGCGCCGAAGAAGGACGAGGAGATGTTGCCGTAACTGTTCGTGATGATGCTCATCATCACGAGCCCCGGCACGATGTATTGCATGTACGTGAAGCCGTGCATCGTGCCGATGCGGCTGCCGATGAGCTTGCCGAAGATGACGAAGTACAGCGTCATCGTGATGGCGGGCGGGATCAGCGTCTGCGTCCAGATGCGCATGATGCGCATGATCTCGCGGCGGACGATGGTGCCCAGGGCGACCAGGTGGGTGGAGCCGCTCATGCCGCGTTCTCCCGGCCGTGTTCGACCAGCCGCACGAAGAGTTCCTCGAGTCGGTTGGCCTTGTTGCGCATGGATGTGACGGTGACGCCATGCGTGGACAGGGCGGCGAACAGGGAGTTGAGGTCGTGCGCGCGGGACATTTCGGCTTCGATGGTGTGGTCGTCGAGCCTGCGCAGCGTGACGCCGGCCAGGTTGGGCAGCATCTCCGGCACGGCGGAGACGTCGAGCACGAAGGTTTCGACGTCGAGCGTGGCGAGCAGGCTCTTCATCGTGGTGTTCTGCACGATGCGGCCCTGGTCGATGATGGCGATGTTGCGACAGAGCTGTTCGGCTTCCTCGAGGTAATGCGTGGTCAGGATCACCGTCGTGCCGGCGGCGTTGATGCCGCTGACGAACTGCCACATGGACCGGCGGATCTCGATGTCCACGCCGGCGGTGGGCTCGTCGAGGATGAGCAGCTTCGGCTCGTTCATCATCGCGCGGGCGATCATCAGGCGCCGCTTCATGCCGCCGGAGAGCATGCGCGCCTGGTGGTGCGCCTTGTCCCAGAGCCGGAGTTCCTTGAGGTACTTTTCGGCGCGCACGGAGGCTTCCGCGCGCCCGATGCCGTAGAAGCCGGCCTGGTTCACGCAGATGTCGAAAGGTTTTTCGAACTGGTTGAAGTTGATCTCCTGGGGGACCAGGCCGATCAGCCGCATCGCCTCGCTGCGATGCTTGTGGATGGACACCCCGAACACCTCGGCGTCGCCCGAAGTGGCGTTGACGAGGGAGGAGAGGATGCCGATGAGGGTGGATTTACCGGCACCGTTCGGGCCGAGCAGGGCGAAGAAATCCCCCGGCTGCACGGTCAGGGAGATGCCCTTCAGGGCCTCCACGCCGTTGCCGTAGGTCTTCCGTAAATCGTTGACGTGTAATGCGGGAGTGGTCATGGGCTGCGCCGGAATGACAAGCCGCCTATTATACCGGGCTTTGCCGGGCTGCTTTGTTCCCCGGCGTCAACAGAGACTTTCCATGGCCGAACAGTTCCCGCTCCGCCTCGTCGACAGCTTCATGCTGGCCCCGACGGTGCGCCACCTCTCCTTCGAGCGGGTGGATGGCCAGCCGCTCGCCTTCGTGCCGGGCCAGTTCCTCCAGATCCACTTCCACTACGACGACGGCAAGCCGACCAAGCGCAGCTATTCGGTGGCCACGGTGGGCGATGGGAGCAGCCCCGCGCAGCGGATCGAGATCGCCGTGAGCTACGTCGACGGCGGCGCCGCGACGGCCCTGCTGGGCGGCCTGGAGCACGGCGGCACGGTGGATGCCAGCGGGCCGTATGGCCGGTTCTGCCTGATGGAAGGGGACCGGAACCAGCGTTACATCCTCATCGCCACGGGCACGGGCGTCACGCCGTACCGGGCCATGCTGCCGCAGATCGAGGCCCTCATGGCCTCGCGCGGCTGCCGGTTCGTGCTCCTGTACGGCGCCCGCAACGAGGGCGAGCTGCTCTACGGCGAGGAGTTCGAGGCCTTCGCCCGAACCCATGAAGGCTTCACGTTCCATCCCTGCCTGTCCCGCGGGGCGCGGCCCCATCCGCGTCCGCACGACCGGCTGGGCTACGTGCAGGACATGCTGGCCGAGCTGGAGCCGAACGGCGAGACGGACATCGCCTACCTCTGCGGCAACCCGAACATGGTCGATGCCGCGTTTTCGGCATTGAAGGAGCATGGCCTGCCGGTCCAGCACATCCGTCGCGAGAAGTACATCAGCTCCCGATAATCCGTTTTTGTGGGAGCCGCTATACTTCGCAACCATGCATGCCCAGGCCGCTCCGCACCACCTGTCGCCCGAGATGCGGCGCTACGCGGCGCTCGACCAGCGTCTCCTCGCCGCCGCCGGCACCATCCGCATCCTCCCCACGGTGTCCTGGCCCGCTTCGGTGGAAGAGCGCCTGATCGAGGAGTTCGCCGCAGGATGCGTGTCGATCCCCGATATTCGCTACCGTCCGCCCATGCTGGACGAGACCCGGGCCGAGCTGGAGGCCATCGAGGCGGAGGCCGACGAAGACCATCCGATCGCGGACTACCTCCGGCGCACCGCCGAGTCGTGGCGGATCGCGGCGGACATGCTCCATGCGGCCGGCACCGAGCGGGTCACCGAGACGTCCGTGCTGCTCTACGGGAAGCCCGGTGACGCCATTCCCGGCAGCAACCGCAGCAACCTCGATGCCGCGCGCTACTTCGTGAACCTCGCCAACGAACTGGGCGCCGACCTCGAGACCGAGGACGCCATGGGCAACATCCCGGCGGAGGAACTGCGCCGCGACATGGCCGAACGGCTCGACGCGTTCTTCGCACCGGGAACGATCTCGGTCGAGGTCGACCCGGAGCTCACGGCGAAGGCCGCGGCGGGCGCCACGCGTATCCGCCTGCGCGGCGGCGTGCGTTTCACCGAATACGACCGCCACCAGCTCCTGGCGCACGAGGCCTTCGTCCATTCGCTCACGGCGCTCAACGGCCGCGAGCAGCCGGTGCTGGCTTCGCTGGCGCGCACGTCGCCCCGGGTCACCGCGACGCAGGAAGGACTCGCGGTATTCGCGGAACTGATGTCCGGGGCCATCGACATCTCCCGGCTGAAGCGCATCAGCCTGCGCATCCTGGCGATCGACATGGCGCTCAACGGCGCGGATTTCGTCGAGGTGTTCCGTTACTTCCGCGATTGCGGCCAGAACGTGCCCGACAGCTTCCATTCGGCGCAGCGCGTGTTTCGCGGCGTACCGCTGACCGGCGGTTCGGCGTTCGCGAAGGACAACGTCTACCTGAGCGGCCTCCTGGCCGTGCACACGTTCTTCCGCTGGGCGCTGCGCCAGCGCCGGCTGGACCTGCTGCGCAACCTGTTCGCGGGCAAGCTCGCGCTGCACGACGTGATGAGCCTGGAGGCGCACTTCGAAAGCGGCGATATCGCGCTGCCGCGCTACCTGCCGCCATGGATGCAGCACGTGCACGGCCTGGCGGGAAAACTGGCTTTCTCGCTGTTCGTGAACCACATCCACATGGCGGGCGTGGAGGCCGAGGAAATCTCCCTCGGCCTGTAGGAACGGTCCTCAGCGCACCCGTATCGACGGCGAGAGCGCGAAGAATCGACCGTCGGCGCAGGCGACCCGCAGCCTCGCTGCCTGCGACGCATCGATGCCGGCCGGTATCTCGACGGTGGCGCGTCCCTGATTGGGTGCGGCGGATGCCAGCGGCGTTTCCAGGAACGTGCGGCCGCCGTCCACCGAGAGGTCGATGCGTACGGACCGGCAGGCGATGGGCGCTTTTACCGTGCCGGCGACGTTCCAGCGCACGACCCGCCGCTTGCCGCGTTGCAGGATGGCGGAAGCGTTCGGCGCGGTGATCGCGAAGGGGCGCCCCGTGTCGATCACCGTCACGACACGCTCGGCGGAAACCACCGGGGACGGCCGGTCCTCGCGCTCGTCGCGCACCG
Source organism: Luteibacter yeojuensis (assembly GCF_011742875.1). Classification (NCBI taxonomy): domain Bacteria; kingdom Pseudomonadati; phylum Pseudomonadota; class Gammaproteobacteria; order Lysobacterales; family Rhodanobacteraceae; genus Luteibacter; species Luteibacter yeojuensis. Next base: position 2,572,572 of record NZ_JAAQTL010000001.1, on the reverse strand, counting down.
TCATGCGGAAGCGCAGGTCGCGATGCCTCGTGGGTAACGCGTCGCCGAGACCGAGCTTCTCGTCGCCCAGGAGGACCGGCATGGCAGGAAACGTCTGCTCGCCCTGTGCATTGGGCTTGCGGGAACGGAAGAGCGGGCCGGTGCCGCGATCGCTCAGCGTCGTCTCGTCCTGGGGCTTGCCAGGATCCATCTGCTCGAACGTATAGCTCGGCTTCGCACCGGGAGCCGCGAACCGTGCGATGCCGGACAGTCGGAACGGTGTGTGGGCGGGGACGAGCATGGGTTGCCGCCATCCTTCGGTATCGAGCCACGGCGCGCGGGACCGGTTGGCCTCGCTCGCGGCACAGGCGCCGCCCTCGCCGGAGAGCCAGGCCGCGACTTCCTGGATGCTCGCGCCGTGGAAATAGTCGTCGGCGTTATCTTGCAGGTTGTGTCCATAGCACAGCCCCGCATAACCCATCACCGTCGATCCGCTCCCGGGTTCGAGTTCCACGCCCGATGACTCCGAAAAGCGGCCGCAGCCGTTGAACGTATGGTGGGCGCCGAACTGGTGTCCCAGTTCGTGAGCGACGAAATCGACGTGGAAAGGGTCTCCGAACGGTCGCGTGCTGCCGGTCATCCCCGCCGCCTTGGAGCGCGCGCGGTCTTCCGGCTTGCCCGTCCATCGCATGCAGGTATTGCCTATCTCACCGACCAACCCAGCGTCTTGCCGCGCATCCAGCGCGTGACCGATGTCGAAGGCATCGTCGGCGAGGACTTGCGCGACGACCTCGACGTTGCGTTCGACGAGCTTCGCGTCGTAGAACCGGTCGTCGGTCGTGAGATCGCCGAAGGGATCGGGGCCTTCCTTCGTGAAGATGAGCTTGTCGCTGTCTTCCGCCAGAACCAGGTGCACACCGAAATCCCTCTCGAAGATGCGGTTGACGCGATTGATCGTCGCCGCCATGGACTGAAGCGTCTGCGCCCGCGTTCCGCCCTGGCTTTGCGTATAGGACGGCGTGGCCGTCAGGGCGATGCGAAAGGTACGGCGCACCGTCGACATCGCCGGGCCCGCGGCGGACCGCTGCTCGCCTGGCCGGGCAGCCGCGTCGTGGGGGCCCGGTTCTTCGCGGTAGGGCCTCTTGCGGGCCGCGGCGCGCCGGAACACGGCGTGGCGCCGGTCGACGGAGCGGGCCTTGGAGGCCTCGGGGGTCTCGGGGCGCAGCAGCCAGTCGCCGCCGGCGTCGGTGACCGCCGCGCTGATGCCGTTAGGCCCGATATCGATGCGCACGTGGCGGCCCTCGGCGTCCTCGCCCTTCATGCTCTTCAGTTCGGGATAGCGGGCGGCCAGGCCGGGGGGAAGCACGCCCGAGGATTCCAGTCTGAATTCGCTGGTGCCCCCGGAGGGCAGAGGCAGCTCGATGGACGATGGCGTCGCACTCTTGCGCATGCGCTTTGCGACGGCCTCGAACGCGTCGCCGACGAGGACGACCCGGCGAGCGGATGCGGGCAGATCGGAGCCTCGGGCCGATGGGTCCGCCGGGATCGCCGGCGCGTCGCGCCAGAGCGCCTGGTCGGCCCGCGCCGGGGACGATGCGAGCAAGAGGACGCCCGGGAGGGTGTAAAGCAGGGGATGCGGGGTGGGCATGTCGAATCCTTTCCTTGGGTGGAGGAGTACCCGGCGTCATGTCGGGTAAAGGCATGAAACCCCCGCAGTCCCGGCAAAATCTGTAGGCGGATTCTTGGGGTCCGGTCGTCTGTCGTCCTGGTCGACGCGCCGGACGTACGGTCACGCACGGTACGCAACGCAGGTATGCATCGCGCTGATAGGTCGGCATCCATATCACTGCTTGTCGTATTGCCACACAGTGAGGACGGCGGCGGCCGCGTCCGCCGGTGCTACCATGCCCGCTTGCGTTGCGCGCCCCCGCGGGGCTGGCGAACGCCTTCCCGACCCGTTACGTCCCACAGGATCCCATGGCCATCTCCGAGGAACTGAGGCAAGCCGCTCTCGAATACCACCGCCTTCCCCGTCCGGGAAAGATCAAGGTCACGCCGACCACGTCGCTGCTCACCCAGCGCGACTTGTCGCTGGCGTACTCGCCCGGCGTCGCCGCCGCATGCGACGCGATCGTGGCGGATCCCGGCCAGGCCGCCGAACTCACCGCGCGGTCGAACCTCGTGGCCGTGATCTCCAACGGCACGGCCGTGCTCGGCCTGGGCAACATCGGCGCGCTGGCCGGCAAGCCGGTCATGGAAGGCAAGGGCGTGCTGTTCCAGAAGTTCGCCGGCATCGACGTGTTCGACATCGAGATCGACGAAACCGATCCGGACAAGCTGGTCGACATCATCGCGAGCCTCGAGCCGACCTTCGGCGGCATCAACCTCGAAGACATCAAGGCGCCGGAATGCTTCGTGGTGGAGCGCAAGCTGCGCGAGCGGATGAAGATCCCCGTCTTCCACGACGACCAGCACGGCACCGCGATCATCGTCGGCGCGGCGGTGATCAACGCCCTGCTCGTCACGGGCAAGAAGATCGAGGACGTGAAGCTCGCCACGACGGGCATGGGCGCGGCGGGCATTTCCTGCGTGGACATGCTGGTGACGCTGGGGATGCGCAAGGAGAACATCCTCGCCTTCGACCGCGACGGCGTGCTGCACACCGGCCGCACCGACCTCGACCCGGACAAGCAGCGCTACGCGCGCGATACCGACAAGCGCACGCTGGCCGAGATCGTCGAGGGCGCGGATATTTTCCTCGGTCTTTCCGCCGGCGGCATCCTCAAGCCGGAGATGGTCGCGACCATGGCCGAGCGCCCGATCATCTTCGCGCTCGCGAATCCGAACCCGGAAATCCTGCCGGAAGACGCCAAGGCCGTCCGTCCGGACTGCATCATGGCGACGGGCCGTTCGGATTACCCGAACCAGGTCAACAACGCGCTGTGCTTCCCGTATCTGTTCCGCGGTGCGCTGGATGTCGGCGCCACCGTGATCAACGAAGCGATGAAGGTGGCCTGCGTGCATGCCATCGCCGAACTGGCACGCCGCGAGTCGTCGGACGTGAGCGCGCGTGCCTACGGCACCAAGCCGCCGAGCTTCGGCCCCGATTACCTCATCCCGCAGCCCTTCGACCCGCGCCTCCTGATCCAGCTGCCGCCGGCGATCGCGCAGGCGGCGATGGATTCGGGCGTGGCCGAGCGCCCGATCACCGATTTCCCGGCATACATCGAAAAGCTCACCAGCTTCGTGTTCCGCACCGGCCTCCTGATGAAGCCCGTGTTCGACCGCGCCAAGGCCGACCCCAAGCGCGTGGTCTACGCCGAGGGCGAGGAAGAAACCGTGCTGCGCGCCGTGCAGACGGTGGTGGACGAAGGACTGGCGCGCCCCATCCTGGTCGGCCGTCCCGACGTCATCGAGAAGCGCATCGCGCGGGCGGGCCTGCGCCTGAAGCCCGGCGTGGACTTCGACATGTGCAACATCCATTCGGACCCGCGCTTCGAGGACTACTGGCGCCTGTACCACTCGATCATGGAGCGCAACGGCGTCACGCCCGCCTCGGCGAAGGCGGTGGTCCGCTCGCGTCCGACGGTGATCGCGGCGCTGATGGTGGAGCGCGGCGAAGCCGATGCGATGATCTGCGGCCTGGTGGGCAACTTCCAGAGCAAGCTCGGCTATATCTGCGACATCATCGGCCTCGACGAGGGCGTCGCCGAAGCCTCCGCGATGGCGGCCGTGGCGACCGAGAAGGGTACGTTCTTCTTCCTCGACACATACGTGCAGGAAGACCCGAGCGCCGCGCAGATCGCCGAGGCGACGTTGCAGGCGTCCATCCGCCTGAAGCTGTTCGGCATCCAGCCGAAGATCGCGCTGCTGTCCAATTCCAACTTCGGCAGCCGCGAGTCGCGCAGCGCCAGGAAGATGCGCGAGGCGTTGCAACTCATCCGCGAGCGCGCGCCGCGCCTCGAGGTGGAGGGCGAGATGCAGGCCGACGTGGCGCTCACCCCGGAATTGCGCGAGCGGATCTTCCCGAACTCGCGCCTGGAAGGTAAGGCCAACGTCTTCGTGTTCCCCAACCTCGACGCCGCCAACACGACCTACAACATGGTCCGCGTGCTCTGCGACGGCGTGGTGATCGGCCCGATCCTCATGGGCGTGGCCAAGCCGGCGCACATCCTCACCCCGCAGGCCACGGTCCGCCGTGTGGTGAACATGACCTCGGTGGCCTGCGTCGAGGCGCAGATCCGGGCCGGGAAACCGAGGAATGTCATAAGCGATTGATTTTCCTGCATAATACTGTGGGAGCCGCTAGAGCGGCGAGAAGCCAACGAAGCGATGAAGCGGTGAGGTGGATTCCCCCTCGGCTCCCACAGAATCGTGCGGTTTCACACGATCCAATGCCGTGTAGGAAAACCTTGCGCTATCATGAAAAGGTTTTCCCGCCACCCCAGCGGCCCCCTTCAGTCCCCATGAGCGCGCGTTACGCGCGAGCGGAGCATCCATGGACCAGTTCGACGACATCCTGAACCAGGACCTCGACCCTACCGAAACCCGCGAATGGGTCGAGTCGCTCAACGCCGTCATCAATCACGACGGCACCGAGCGCGCGCATTTCCTGCTGGAGCGGATGGTGGATTCCACCCGTCGCGCGGGCGGCTACCTGCCGTTCGACCCGACCACGGAATACCTGAATACGATTCCGCCGCACATGGAAGCGCGCAGCCCCGGCGACGCCGCCATCGAATGGCGCATCCGCTCCCTGATCCGCTGGAACGCCCTGGCCACCGTCGTGCGCGCCAACCGCAAGCCCGGCGACCTCGGCGGCCACATCTCCAGCTTCGCTTCCTCGGCCACGCTGTACGACGTGGGCTTCAATCATTTCTGGCGCGCTCCCAGCGCCGAGCATCCGGGCGACCTGGTGTTCCACCAGGGCCATTCGGCGCCGGGCGTCTATGCGCGTTCGTTCCTGGAAGGCCGTCTGGGCGAAGACCAGATGGACCTCTTCCGCATGGAAGTGGCGGGCAAGGGCCGTGGCCTCTCGTCCTATCCGCACCCCTACCTGATGCCGGACTACTGGCAGGTGCCGACCGTCTCCATGGGCCTCGGTCCCATCCAGGCGATCTACCAGGCGCAGTTCTGGAAGTACCTCGAGCACCGCGGCCTGATGCCGAAGACCGATCGCAAGATCTGGTGTTTCATGGGCGACGGCGAATCCGACGAACCGGAATCGCTGGGCGCGATCTCGCTGGCCGGGCGCGAAGGCCTCGACAACCTCATCTTCGTCATCAACTGCAACCTGCAGCGCCTGGACGGTCCGGTGCGCGGCAACGGCAAGATCATCCAGGAACTGGAAGGCGTGTTCCGCGGCGCCGGCTGGAATGCCATCAAGGTCGTCTGGGGCAGCTACTGGGATCCGCTCATCGCCCGCGATACCTCGGGCAAGCTGCGCCAGCTGATGATGGAAACGGTCGACGGCGAATACCAGGCTTGCAAGGCCTTCGGCGGCGCCTACACGCGCGAGAAGTTCTTCGGCAAGTACCCGGAGACGGCGGCCCTGGTCGCCAACATGTCCGACGACGACATCTGGCGCCTCAACCGCGGCGGACACGATCCGCACAAGGTCTACGCCGCCTACCATGCGGCCGTGAATACCAAGGGCATGCCCACCGTGATCCTCGCCAAGACGGTGAAGGGCTACGGCATGGGTGCCGCCGGCGAATCGCAGAACCCGGCGCACAACCAGAAGAAGATGGACGCCGACGCGGTGCGCGCGTTCCGCGACCGCTTCAACATCCCGGTGCCGGACGACAAGCTGGACGAGGTGCCGTACTACCATCCGGGCAAGGACTCGGAAGAAGTGCAGTACATGCTCGAGCGTCGTCGCGCGCTCGGCGGTTCGCTGCCGCAGCGCCGCCGGAAGGCCGACCAGTCGTTCAAGGCGCCGGCGCTCGAGGCTTTCGAGCAGATCACCAAGGGTACGGGCGACCGCGAGATCTCGACCACCATGGCGCTCGTCCGCGGCATGAACCTCATGCTGCGCGACAAGGAACTCGGTCCCCGTCTCGTGCCGATCGTGGCCGACGAGGCCCGCACGTTCGGCATGGAAGGCATGTTCCGTCAGATCGGCATCTACGCGCCGTTCGGCCAGAAGTACCGTCCGCAGGACGCCGACCAGCTGCTGTACTACCGCGAAGACCAGAAGGGCCAGGTGCTGCAGGAAGGCATCAGCGAGGCCGGCGGCATGAGCGCGTGGCTCGCGGCGGGTACCAGCTACAGCATCAGCAACGTGCCGATGCTGCCGTTCTTCATCTACTACTCGATGTTCGGTTTCCAGCGCATCGGCGACCTTTGCTGGGCCGCGGGCGACATGCGGGCGCGCGGCTTCCTGATCGGCGGCACCTCGGGCCGCACGACGCTGAACGGCGAAGGCCTGCAGCATGAAGACGGCCATTCGCACCTGCTGTCCGGCGCGATCCCGAACGTGGTGTCGTACGACCCGACCTTCTCCTACGAACTGGCCGTGATCCTGCAGGACGGCACGCGCCGCATGATGCAGGAGCAGGAAGACGTCTACTACTACATCACCGTCATGAACGAGAACTATGCCCACCCCGACCTGCCGAAGGGCAGCGAGGAAGGCATCGTCAAGGGCATGTACCTGTTCAAGGACGGCGGCAAGGCGAAGAAGAACGAGCCGCGCGTGCAGCTGATGGGCTCCGGCACCATCCTGCGCGAGGTCATCGCGGCGGCCGAGTTGCTGGAGAAGGACTTCGGCGTCACCTCCGACATCTGGTCGGTGCCGAGCTTCTCGGAAGTCCGTCGCGAAGGCTTCGACGCCGAGCGCTGGAACCGCCTGCATCCGGAATCGCCGCAGCGCGTGCCGTACATCACCGGCCTGCTCGCCGACCGCCAGGGTCCGGCCATCGCCGCGACCGATTACGTGCGCGAGTTCGCCGACCAGGTCCGTGCCTTCATGCCGGACGGCATGCGGTATACGGTGCTGGGTACCGACGGTTTCGGCCGTAGCGACACGCGCGCCAACCTGCGCAGCCACTTCGAGGTCGATCGCTACTGGATCGCCCACGCGGCGCTGGCCGCGCTGGCGAAGGACGGCAAGGTCAACCCCAAGGACGTCAGCCGCGCCATCAAGGATTACAAGCTGGACACGGACAAGCCCAATCCGATGACGGTCTGACCGTCGGGGCGTGTAGCATGACGAAGGCCGGGCCATCCCGGCCTTCGTCGTTTCCGCGTCACGCATCGTCGATGGGTGGGGTGGTAAGTCTTTCTTCCTGTTCCCGACCGCGGATCCACGCCATGCGCCCGTTCATCCTCGCCGCCTTCGTCCTCACCCTCGCCGGATGCGCCACCGCCCCGTCCGACCAGGGTTCGCGTTCCCGGCTTCTCTATATCGCGGGCACCAAGGTGCCATGCACGAACGGCGTCATGAAGACGGAGTGCCTGCAATACCGCGAGCAGCCGACCGATCCCTGGCAGGCCAGTTACGTTCCGATGGAGGGTTTCGACTGGAAGCCGGGCAACGAGTACCTGCTGAAGATCACCGAGGTCCACAGGAAGAATCCGCCGCTGGACGCGTCGCGCGTGCGCTGGCACGTGGACAAGGTGGTGGAGCAGCATCCCGTGCAGTAAGCGCAGACAGGTAGGAGCCGCTACAGCGGCGAAGGCAATCTTGCGAGGTCGTCGCGAGGTTTCCTCGCCGCTGTAGCGGCTCCTGCACTGGCGAATATCAGTCGTCGTCGCGCAGTGCGTGACGGATCAACAGGAACGTGCCGAGCGCGGCGGCGGCGATACCGAGGGTCACGCCAGGGTGGCGCTGCACGCGGCGACGCATCTTGCGGTACTGGTAGGTCGCCTCGTCGGCCAGGTCTTCCGCCATGTAGCGGATGCGCTGGTTGCTGCCGTTGGCGTTGCGTGCAAACTTGCCGGTAATGCGGCGGCTGCGGTCGAGCATGTCGGTGCCCGCGCTCGCGGCTTCATCGGCGTAATGACGGACGCGTCCGGAGACTCCGTTGACGGCGCTCTCGACCTGGCGCGCGAACTCGCGATTTCTACTCATCGGATGGCTCCCTTGTTACGTGGTTACACGCTCCGGACTTTGCGGTCCAACCCGTGAGGAGCGCGTAAATGGAGGCCGGCGGGTTGAATCGCGATTCAGTGTCGCGGCCCGCCGAGGCTGCTGCAGGAGCCGCTGAGGCGGCGAGGGATACCGCCTCGAGGCAGGGTTCCCTCGCCGTCGTAGCGGCTCCTGCAAGGCAGGCTCAGCCTGCGCTCGTGAGCGACTCCTGCAGTTTCTTCGCCTGCTCCGGGAATGCCTTGCCTTCCTGTGCGACGGTCTCGGCGACACGCCTGCGCGCCTCGTCGTCGCGATTCAAGGCGCGCAATGCCCTTACCTGGTACGTGGCGACGGTGATGCGGTTGGCGCCGTAGGCCTTCTTTGCCGCCGCGTCGAGGTAGGGCAGGCCCTCCGCCGCCTTGCCGCTCTCCACGAGGCGGCGGCCATAGCGGTAGTTGTAGACGTAGTCCTCCGGATAGGCGGCGATCAGCTGCTTCTCCAGCGTGTCCAGTTCGCCATCGGCTTTCGCGCGCACGAGGTAGACGCGCAGGTTGTCGGCGATATTGCGATCGCTGCGGAGGTCCCCGGCCAGCTTCGAGCGGCTGAGGTCGATCGCCTTGCGCAACACCGCCCTCTCGCCGGCACCGTCGCCAAGCGCCGCATCGAGATCCGCCGCGGCGAGCACGGCGCTGCGCTGGTCGGCGCAGGCCGGGGTCGCGGTGAATACCTGCGAGGCGAGGAATCTGTCGTAGGCGGCTTTCTGCGGTGCCAGCAGGCTGCGTTTCGCCTCGGGCGCGCGGGACGTGCTGGCCCGGAGCAGGTCGCCGAGTACATAGGGGCGGTTGCAGCCGATCTTCCCCGCCAGTACTTTCGTGGCGGCGTCGACGATGCCCTGGGCGTCCTTCCTGTCCTTCGCCTGCAGGAGCAACAGGCGCTGCTTCGCGAGCGCGACGCGCTTGTCCTTGTCGGACACGTTGCGCACCATCGGCGGAAGCGTGTCGAACCAGGCCATTCCTTCACTGCCCTGGTAGCGCAGCTGGTAGGTATCGAGTACGTCGGCAACGGCGGCAAGCGAGCCCTTCGCCGCATCGGCCTTCTGTTTCGAGAGGCGCGCGTCGCCGGAGAGGATGCCCGCCACCTCGGCGTAGAAGGTCTTGCGCGGCCGCTCCGCGAGGATGCGGCCGAGCTCCTCGCCGTCGGGGCCGATCAGCACATAGGTCGGCAGGAAGTGGACGCCGAGCTTCGTCATCCACGCCTTGTCGTCGGGCTTGTCGGCGTCCGCTTCGTAGAACACGACCTTGTCCGTCAGGTCGTCCCACTCCTTGCCGTTGAGGACGTGGCTCGCCATGAAGTAGCAGGAGTAACACCACACCGCCTGGAAGTCGGCCAGCACGGGCTTGTGCTCGCGCTTACCCTGGGCCAGCGCTTCATCGAGGCTGGCGGGACCCTGGTGCGCGACGGAGGCCGTCGCGACCAGGCCGAAGAGCAGGACACCGAGCAGTCGCTTCATGGTGGCTTCTTCCCCTTTGGAGGTATAGACGTCCACCTAATAACATGCTTACGGCTTCTTGTGTCAGATCGTATCGCTCGCGCCTTCGATGGGCTCGGGCTCGGAGACCAGGGCCTGGCGACGCCGCAGGGAGGGGAACCACCACATCCACAGCCCGACCACGACGAGGGTGCCGATGCCGCCGACCAGGGCCGCGTTGACCGCGCCCACGGCGGCGGCGAGCAGGCCGGATTCGAACTCGCCCAGCTGGTTGGAGGTGTTGATGAAGATGGCATTGACCGCGCTTACCCGGCCGCGCATGTCGTCCGGCGTTTCCAGTTGCACCAGCGCGCCGCGGATCACCATGCTCACCATGTCGAACGCACCGAGCGCGAACAGGGCGACCACGGAGAGCCAGAGGACGTTCGAGATGGCGAAGACCAGGGTCGCCACGCCGAACCCCGCCACCGAGGCGAACATGATCGGCCCCACCCGGCGCTCCAGGGAGCGACGGGAGAGCCACACCGACATCAGGAGGGCACCCACGGCAGGCGCGGCGCGCAGGACGCCGAGGCCCCAGGGGCCCGTGTGCAGGATGTCTTTCGCGAAAATGGGCAGGAGGGCGGTGACGCCGCCCAGCAGCACGGCGAAGAGGTCCAGGGAGATCACGCCGAACACGGCGGGGCGGTTGCGGATGAAGTGAATGCCCGCGAACAGCGTCTTCAGCGTCGCCGGTTCCCGGCGCGGTGGCTGGTGGTCATAGGCGAGCCGCGAGATCAGCACCAGCGCGACGAGGTAGAGCACGGCCGACACCCCGTACACGCTGCCGGGGCCCGCGACATACAGAAGGCCGCCCAGCGCCGGTCCGGCGATCATCGCGGCCTGTCCTGCGGCCGCGTTGGCCGCCATCGCGCGTGGGAGCACCTCGATCGGCACGAGCGCCGGCAGCATCGATTGCAGCGCCGGGAACTCGAACGACTTGGCGACACCGACCACGAACACCAGGGCGAGGATGCCGGTCTCGGTCAGGTGTCCGGACAGGCTGAAGACGGCCAGCAAGGCGATGGCGATCCATTCCACGGCCTGGCACGCCGCGACGATGCGTCGACGGTCGAACTGGTCGGCCACGTGCCCGGCGGGGAGGGCCAGCAGCACCGACGGCACGAACTGCACGAGGCCGATGAGGCCAAGGTCGAGCGCGCGGTGGGTGATCTCGTAGACCTGCCAGCCGACGGCCACCGACATCATCTGGAACCCGAAACTGGAGGCGTTCTTGGCGAACCAGAACTGCACGAAGGCGCGGTGACGAAGCAGCGAGCCTGCTTCCCGGGGCGAGGACGACATCGGCGATCCTTGGGGATTTACGCAGATTTTACGCTCATGCGTCGCGTGTTTGATCGGCGTGGCCGTATCGGGGAAGCTAGGTCCTTTCCGTCAGGGGTTCGCAAGATCATGCGCCGTATCGCCACCCTCATCGCCGTCGCCGCGCTCGCCACCGCCTGCTCGTCGCCCCAGGACCAGCAGGCCGCGCAGGCTCCCGCCCCGGACACGCGCGCCGACGAAGCCGCCAAGAAGCTGGAGATCTACCAGCAGCTGCTGAAACTGCACAACGATGGCCCGGCGGTGCAGATCGGCCACGAGATCGTGGATAAGTACCCCGACACGCCCGCGGCGGCCGAGGTGAAGAAGACCCTCGACGCCATGGAGGCGAACTACAAGGCCGCGAGCGAGAAGGCGCGCCTGAGCGCCCTGTGGCTGTACCAGACCTCGCCGATGCAGGGCGGCACGCAGAGCACGGCCACCATCCAGTCGAGCCGCCCCACCGGCGAGCAGACGGTGCGGCTCATCCTGCGCAGGCATACGGCCTGGGGCCAGAGCGTGTTCCTCTACGCCACGACCGGCAAAGGCTTCGTCTGCAAGGGCGACTGTTCGCTGAAGGCCACGTTCGACGGCAAGCCGAAGACGATCAAGGCCTTCCGTCCGCCCACCGGCGAACCGGCACTGCTGTTCCGCAACGATGCGCAGTTCCTGAAGGATCTCGCGAAGACGAAGCGCCTGACGATCGACGTGGTGACCATCAGCCGCGGCGAAACCACGCTCCTCTTCGAAACGGGTGGCTTCGATCCGGAGAAGTGGACGCCGTTGCCGAAGAAGAAGTGAGGCACTCCGCGCCGTCGAGCTTCAATGCAGGAACAGCTTCTCGGTGATCCGCGTCAGCGGCCATTCCAGCATCGAGTTCACCTTCGGCGGGAGGTCCAGCGGACGCAGCAGCATCTTCACCGTCATCTCGGCGGGGATGTGCCGCTTCAGCAGTCCTTCCGCGCGCGACGTGACGCGGCGGAACTCGGCGTCGTCGTGTGCCTTGTCCGGGTAGCGCACGTTGAATACGTGGCGAAGCGCGATGTCGCTGTCTTCGTTCTTGATCTCGCGCAGCCGCTTCAGCAGGGTGCGGAACGTGCTGATCCGGCCGATGCCGTCGCGCTGGCGGTAGATGCGGAAGTGCTGGTAGAAGTGCTTGTAGTGCCGCACCTCGTCGCTCTTGATGCGATTGGTGAGTTCGCGGAGCACAGGCTCGTCGGTCACGTCGTTCAGTGCGCGGTAGAGGCTGGCCGTGCCGGTTTCGACGACGCAGCGCGCGGCCAGTTCGAGCCCGCGGTTCGGCTCCAGTTCCTCGGACGTGCAGACCGAGCCGTAATGCGCGAAGAAGTTGCCGAAGCCGGTGTCCCAGTCGAATTCGGGCCACACGTGGCGGACGTAGGCCGCGAGGGCACGGCCGTGCTGCAGTTCCTCATGCTCCCAATGGTCGCGCAGCCAGCCCTGGAGTTCGTCGTCGCCGGCGAAGTGGTCCACGAGGTTGTGCGTGTACAGGTCGGATCCGCTTTCGACGAAGGACGAGCTGCACAGCAGCAGGAACAGGTCCTCGTTGTCCCTGACCTTCGCGACGTCGATCCGCGAGAGGTCCAATGTTTCGAGCGTCCATGGCAAGGTGACGGCGTAACTCACTGCTGATGTTCCCCGGTCTCGAGTCGTGCGCCCCCTTGGGCAATGGCAGGATTGTGACAAAGGCGGGCGCCCGGCGCATCAAAAGGGTCGCGGGGCGCGTTCTTGCGGGCTCAGCGCACGACCGTCACCGGCACGTGCGCCTTCGCCAGCACGTCCGTGGACGTGGACCCCACCAGCCAGCGGGCCAGGGCGCCCCGCTCGGTGTGGCCGATCACGATGTGGTCCACGCCGTGCTGGGCGACATAGGACAGCAGGGCGTCGCCGGGGCTGCCGTGCACGAGGTCGACCTCGACCGCCACGCGGGACGCCGGATCGAGTTCGGCCACCTCCGCACGCAGGGCGGCGAGCCGTTCTTCGCCGTTCTCGGTCATCATGAGGGCCGAGGTATCGGCCCCGTTCTCGATCTGCAGGACCGAGACCACATGCACCCGTGCCCCGGCGCAGGCGGCCAGTTCCAGGGCGAACCGGCAGGCGCGCCGGGCGGTTTCGGAGCTGTCATAGCCGACGAGGATGTGCTTAGGCATGGGAAGATCCTTGGGGGAATGGCGCCATAGTAGGCCCGCCGGCATGTCGCGCGAAGCGGTTCACGAGATGTCCACTTAGCCGTGCGGGCCCTGAACGGGCGCGATGCCGCTCCGTGTTTCTTCACGATCGTGAGTGGAGAATCCGCGTCGCAGTTTCCTGCCACCTTTTCCACGGAGAACGAACATGATCAAGCGCATCACGGGTATGGCCGCCCTGGTTCTGGCGGCGGCAGGTTCCTTCGGCGTCCAGCCGGCCCAGGCCGCGGAAGCCTCGACGAAGTGCCACATGACCTTCAGCACCACGGGTTGGGCGGCGATCTACAAGAAGGCCGACGGCCGCGGCCACGTGCGTTGCGACAACGGCCAGACCGCCGACGTGATCATCCACGTGCGGGGCGGCGGCCTCACCGCCGGCAAGTTCAGCATCGAAGGCGGCAAGGGCGAGTTCACCAACGTCAAGGGTATCCAGGAGATCTACGGCGAATACGTCAGCGGGGGCGCCAATGCGGGCGTGGTGAAGAGCGCCGAGAGCGCCGCCATGACCAAGGGCGAGGTGTCGCTGGCCGTCACGGGCACGGGCCGTGGCTTCAACCTCGGTGTGGACCTCAGCAAGTTCGAGATCGAGCGGCTCAAGTAAAAAACGCGCGCAGACGCCCGTAAGAGGGCGCCCGGCTACGGGCGCCCTCTTTATTTTGCGAGGCACATGCCGGCGCAACCTTGGAGCGCACGGGATACACTCATATCGATCCCATCCACCCCCGAGGTTCCACCATGCGTCGCCTGCTCACCTTCCTCGCGCTGTGCATCGTGACCGCCACCGCCTGGGCCGCCGCGCCCGCCGTGGGCGACAAGGCTCCCGACTTCCGCCTGCAGGACCAGAAGGGCGACTGGCATACGCTGGAAACGCACAAGGGCAAATGGCTGGTCCTTTACTTCTATCCCAAGGACTTCACGGCCGGCTGCACCACCGAGGTCTGCACCTATCGCGACGACACCGCCAAGCTGCACAAGGCCGGGGCCGTCGTGCTCGGCGTGAGCCTCGACGACGTCAAGTCGCACAAGGAATTCGCCGAGAAGTACCACGTGCCGTTCCCGCTGCTCTCCGACGCCGACAGCGCCGTGGCCGTGAAATACGACGTGCTCACCACGACGGCGACCGGCCAGAAGTACGCGCGCCGGGAAACCTTCCTCATCGATCCCGCCGGCAAGATCGTCAAGATCTACAAGGATGTGGACCCGGAGAAGAATTCGGGCCAGGTGCTGGCCGACCTCGCCGAACTCAAGAAGGCGGGCGCCTGATCGTGTTCGGTGCCGTCAAGGGAGCGATGCGCTCACGTCCTTTCGCGTCCTGGCGCATCGTGGTCTGGCTGGTGATGCTGCTGGCCGCCGTGGGTTTCGTCATCAACACCTACGCATCGGTGGTCCTCGCCAATGCCGTCGGCGCGGTGAGCGCGGAAGCCATCGCCGCCGGGGCGGGCGATCCGCGCATCGGCATGATCTGGTCGCTGGCCTATGCGCTGGCGGCCTTCGCCGTGATCGTCGTATCCCTCGGCACCCTTCGCTGGCGCGACTGGGGGCGGCGCGCGATGCGCGTCGTCGCCCTGCTGCTGCTGGTCTGGTCGGCCTATACGGCGCTCGTCGCGTTCGACCAGTGGCGGCAACTGGGAGAGGTGCTGGGCCAGGCCGGCCTTCCGGCACAGTTGCTCGCGGTGGGGCAGAAGCACCGGACGATCCTCCTGGTCGGACTGGCCCTCAAGGCCGTCTCGGTGCCGGTACTCGGCTGGCTGGCCTGGGTACTGGGCAGCCTGGGCGTCCGTCAGCAGTTCGCCCGGCTGCCGCTCTAGCGGGTTCCCGGCGGTTCAGCGGGCATTCGTCCGCCGCCGGTTATCGAACAGCCATGAGCCCACGTCCCACTGTCCTTGCCGTCCTTCTTTGTCTTGCCGGCGGCGCGTCCGCCCAGGACCTGGCCACCACCTGCCGCATCGCGAGCACCTACGACCTGACCGTCCGCCCGGACGCCCTGGTGTTCGACCGGGCCGAGCCCGCGCCACGCACGGTCCGCATGCATGACGGTGCCCTCGCCACGGACGGCAGGCCGGTGGCGCTTCGGCCGGACGAGCAGGACCGCGTGGCGCTGTTCGAACGCCAGGTTCGCGTCCTCGTTCCCAAGGCCAAGGCCATCGCGAACGACGGTGTGGACATCGCGGCGCGGGCCGTGCGGGACGAGGCGGCCACCGCCGCCCCGCAGGCCGTCGCCAGCGGCGAGCTCGACAGGGTGCTGAACGGCCGCGTCGCGGACATCAAGCGCCGCATCGCCACGAGCCAGAGCACCCGCGACTGGCAGGAAGACGCCATGCGCGCCTATGCCCAGGAAATCGTGGGGGACGTGGCCCCGCTGTTCGCCAACGAGGTCGGCGGGGAAGCCATGCAGCTGGCGATGAACGGCGACCTCCAGGGCGCGGCAGCCCTGCGCGACCGCGTCGCCACGGTGTCGACGGGTGGCCAGGCGCGCGTCGTGGCACGCGTGGAAGCCGCGCTGCGGCCCCGGATCCAGGCGCTTTGCCCCTCGATCCGGGAGCTCCAGGAGTTGCAGTCGGGACTTCGCGATTCCTCGGGTCGGCCGTTGAACCTGATCGAGTCCGGCGAATGACCGCGCGCTGACCGGCATCCTTCGCGTTTAGCGCAGGCTAAGTGCCACGGGACTAAGGTCCGCCCCATGGAAAGCACTTCGAATCGCGTCGTTAACGGTTTGATAAAGCGCGTGATCGCGGATCGCGACCTTTATCGCCAGGCCGCCCGCGGTGTGCGCGAGCCCGGTCTGAAGGTGATTCTCCAGGAGTCCGCCGATTCGCTCACCGCGATCGCTCGTGAACTGCAGGACCAGGTGAGCGCCACCGGCGGTCGTCCGGCCACGGCGGGCGGCGCCATGAGCGGCATGCGGCGGACGATGATGGACGCCTCCGCGAAGCTTTCCCATGACCCCGATGTGACTTACATCCGCACGCTGGAGCAGATGGAGCGCCGCCTGCTCGACGCCTTCCTTCGTCTCGAGGCGACCTCCGGCGATCGCGTGATGGTCGGTCGGCATATCGCGCGTCTGCGTCTGCTGCATCTGGACATGACCAACCTGGGCGGTGCCGCGGGGCGCTGATTCCCGATCCGGCGCGTTCAGGCCGCCGTGCGCAGGTCGTGCAGCGTGCGGTGCAATTGGTTGTCCCCCGACACGCGTACCGGATGCGGAGACATGAGGGTTTCCCTGTCCGCGAAATAATTGGCGAAGGCGATGGCGTCCGCCGGGTCCCGGCGCACGGCGAGCTGCATGCCTTCGCGGAAGATGCCCCAGGCGTCGCCCATGCGGGCAATGTGGTACTCGATGGTGTGCGGAAGCATGGAGTTGTCCGGCATAGGCCATGACGGCGTGATCCGAACAGGATGACTTGCTTCAGGGTGGCGAGAGAATAAGACAAGTCTGAAAATTCGAATCTTTTTTCTTGAGCAAATGCTCAGCATTCTTTTCCGCCGGCGTGCCTGCGACATCGCGTAGGTGGGAGGCGTAGACAACTTCTGCATTCGAGTCGCTCCGTCGTCAGAAGCATCCAGGCAGGGATGTCGGTGCCCGATGGTCGTCGTTGCGCGACGGACGCGGTACGGAATGACCCGCAATCTCAATCGCACTGCAGCGCTCCTCCGAACACGCGCGGACGTTTACGGTAACCTGCGCGCCGTACGACGAGCGACACATCTCACGGACGGCGGGTGCAACTTGCGCCGGCGAGGAAAGACATGATTCTGCGCACGATCATTGCCGACGATCATCCCGTGGTCCTCATGGGAACCCGTGCGGCGCTCGAGGCAGCAGGCGATATCGATGTGGTTGGCGAAGCCGCCAACAGCGACCAGCTCGTCGATCTCCTCGCATCGCGTCCTTGCGACGTCGTCGTTACCGATTTCTCCATGCCCGGCGGCCGCCACGGCGACGGCCTGTCGTTGATCGACCTCATGCGTCGCCGCTACCCGCGCCTGCCCGTTGTGGTGCTGACGATGGTGAACAACGTCGCGGTGCTGCAGACCATGCGTACGCGCGGGGCGTTGGGCCTGTGCGACAAGCGGTCGCCGCTCACCGAAGTGGCGGTGGCGGTTCGCCTTGCCGCGGCCGGCTATCCCTATCTCAGCGACTCCATACGCCGTCAGTTCGACGAAGCCTGCGTGCTGCGCGCCCCCGACGTCGTCCGACTGTCGGCGCGGGAGATCGAAGTGGTGCGGTTGTATGTCAGCGGCATGTCGATCTCGCAGATCGCCGAACGGCTGAGTCGTAGCGTGAAGACGGTGAGCCGGCAGAAACGCGATGCCATGCGCAAGCTCGGCATCGACCACGACAGCCGGCTTTCCGAGTACGCCCGCGAGCGCGGCCTGTCCTCCTGACCCCTGCCGGAAGTCAGGGTGTGACCAACCGCCCATGCTTCCGGCACACGATCGGCTTAAACCCTGGAGTGCCCGGGCGCATCCCACACGCGCCAACCCTGGGGAGAAGGACCATGCGTCATCCGTTCATTGCCGGCACCGCCGTGCTCGTGCTGTCCGTCGCGGCCGCTGCCGGGCAGGCCAGGACCGTCGGCTTCAGCACCGATACCTGCGATCACGACTATTCCACCCCGTACGACGTGGACCTGACCGCCGCGGGGCTCTCCTTCCATCGCACCGATGGCGAGCCCGCGAAGATCTTCCTGCACGATGGGGCCCTGCGTGTCGACGGCAAGGATATGGCGGTGTCGCGTTCGGACGCCGAAGCCCTGCGCCGCTACGAGGACGGCGTGCGCAAGCTGTTCCCGCAGGTGGCGGAGATCGCCCGGGAAGGCGTGCAGATGGGCTTCTCGGCCATGACCAGCGTCACCCTGACCTTCGCCGACGGCGACCAGCGCGCGAGCATGCTGGAGAAGCTCAAGCGCAAGCAGGCCCAGGCACTGCGCGAGATCGACGAAGGCATTGGCGCCGGTCACTGGTCGGCCAATCGCATGACCGAGACGTTCGCGGGTTCGGTCTCGGATTCCGTGGGCGAACTGGTCGGTTCGGTCACGTCCGGCGCGGTGTCGGCGGCCCTTTCGGGCGATTCGGCCAAGGTCGCCGCGTTGCAGGCACGCGCT
Organism: Luteibacter yeojuensis; assembly: GCF_011742875.1. Taxonomy (NCBI): domain Bacteria; kingdom Pseudomonadati; phylum Pseudomonadota; class Gammaproteobacteria; order Lysobacterales; family Rhodanobacteraceae; genus Luteibacter; species Luteibacter yeojuensis. The sequence continues at coordinate 2,554,365 of NZ_JAAQTL010000001.1, read as the reverse complement.
GAGTCGCTGGACAAGACCATGGATCGCGAAATGGACAAGCGGTCCCATGCGCTCGAAGCCAAGACGAAGGCCATCTGCCCGCGGCTCAACGAACTCGCCGAGTTGCAGCGTGGGTGGAAGGTGCGGCTGGATAATGGCAAGCCGCTCGAGCTCATGACGATCAAGCCCAAGCACAGCGACGATGACGATAGCGACGAGGACGAGCACAAGAAGGTCGCCTCGTCCTGATCGGCCGAGGCTTCAGGTGCGCTGGCGGTCCAGCCAGTCCACGAGGTTGCGTACCGTGTCGCCGTAGAAGGTGCGGTACATCTCTTCGGTGACATAGCCGATGTGGGGGGTCGCCAGCACATTCGGCAGCGTGCGGAAGGGGTGGTCGTCCGGAAGCGGCTCTTCGTCGAATACATCGACGGCCGCGCCGGCAAGGCGTTCCGAGCGTAGCGCTTCCACCAGCGCGGCCTCGTCCACGATGGGGCCGCGCGAGCTGTTCACGAGCCTTGCCGTGGGTTTCATCGCGGCAAGATCGGCCGCGCCGATCAGGCCCTGGGTGCGCTCGCTCAGGCGGACATGGATGGTCAGCACGTCCGAATGGGCGAGCAGTTCGTGCTTCGAAACCCGTCGCACGCCGAGCGCACTCGCTGCCTCTTCCTCCAGGTTCTGGCTCCAGGCGATCACCTGCATGCCGAAGGCCTGGCCGATGCGCGCCACCTTGGAACCGATGCGACCCAGGCCGAGGATGCCCAGCGTCTTGCCGCGCAGTTCCGAGCCGAGCCCGACCTGCCAGCCACCGGCGCGCACCGATGCCGCCTCCGTGGCGATGCCGCGCATCAGGCCGAGGATGGCGGCCCAGGTGAACTCGATGGTCGGTGTGGAAGCGTAGTTGGTGTGCACCACCTCCACCCCGCGCGCGGCCGCTGCGTCGAGGTCGATCGAGGCATTGCCCCGCCCGGTGGAGGCGATGAGGCGCAGGCGGGGCAGGGCGGCGATAAGTGCCGCTGTCATCGGCGTGCGCTCGCGCATGACGCAGATGGCGTCGAACGGTTGCAGCCGTTGGACCAGTGCCTCGTGGTCCGCCTCGTGATCGTGGAAGACGGTGATGTCCGCGCGGCCGTCGAGAGGCGACCAGTCGGCGCTGCGCATCGCCACCTGCTGGTAATCGTCGAGGACCGCGATCCGGATGCGTGCTTCGCTCATGGTCGTTTCCTGGGTCAGGCCGGCTGGATCAGGTCCCAGCCGTTGCCGTAGAGGTCTTCGAAGACAGCCACCGTGCCATAGGGTTCATTTCTCGGCGCTTCTCCACGATACCCAGGTTTTTTTTGCATCGCACGGACTATGTCGCGCGATGCATTCGCCGTGCGATCAGCGTGTCCACGCTCCAGGGCCCGGCCCCGGAAAGCATCAACGCGACGATGCCCGCAAGGTAAAGCAGGTCGCACTCGTAACCCGGCTGGCCGAAGTGGGCGACACCGTTCTGCACCGACATCAGCTTGATCGAACTGAAGCCATAGGGCAGGTGCACGGTGAACGTGGCTACCAGCAACACGACGATCATGGGTATGGCGGCAAGGGTGACGAAGGCGCCGATGACCAGGGCCAGCCCGCCAAGGATCTCGATGGCCACGGTCAGCCACGACATCAGTTCCGGTGCCGGTACGCCGATGGCGGCGAGGATGCCGGCGAACATGTCCGGACCGCGCAGCAGCTTGGCGAAGCCATGCTGCATGAAGCCTCCGCCGACGACGAGCCGGATGGCAAGCGGAGCCCAATGCGAGAAGCGCGAGGGACGTTCGAACAGCAGGGAGGCCAGTCGGCGGCCGGCCGGGGGTGCGGTCATCGTCGGTGCTCTTGGGTCGGATTCAACCAAGGGTGACCGGCCCTCTGGCGAAATCCTTTCAGCCCGCCCTCGCAAGAAAACGCGTTCGCCACGGACCATGGTGCCTGGCGGCGCGGCAAGGGCATCGGGAACGCACCGGCGCGAAAGGCTCGCGTCGATGCGCTCCCCCGCGGGATTACCAGGTCGTGGGCTTCGGATTCCGCTCGTCGAATCCCTTCTGGTGCCAGTAAGGATATGGCGGCGTGGTCTGGCTCACGGTGTCGAGGCGCGCGATCTCCTCCGGCGTGAGCGTCCAGCCGACAGCGCCCAGGTTCTGCGTGAGCTGGGTCTCGTCGCGTGCGCCGATGACGATGTTCGAAATCGACGGACGGCTGAGCACCCAGTTCAGCGCGACCTGCGCGATCGTCTTGCCGCGCTCCTGCGCGATGGCATCGAGCACGTCGACGATGTCGTAAAGCTTTTCGTCGTCCACCGGCGGCCCACCCACGGCACCGCCCGAGGCGATGCGGCCGGTGTCGGCGGCCTTGCCGCGGCGGATCTTGCCGGTGAGGCGGCCCCAGCCGAGCGCGCTCCACACCATCGTGCCCACGCCCTGGTCGAGGGCCAGCGGCATGAGCTCCCATTCGTAATCGCGGCCGATGAGCGAGTAGTAGCCCTGGTAGGCCACGTAACGGCCGAGGCCGTACTTCTCCGAGGTGGCCAGGGACTTCATGAGGTGCCAGCCGGAGAAATTGGAGGCGCCGATGTAGCCGATCTTGCCGCTCGAAATCAGGTCGTCGAGCGCGCGCAGGGTTTCCTCCACCGGCGTGAGCGCGTCGAAGCCATGCATGAAGTACAGGTCGATGTGATCGGTCTGCAGGCGGCGCAGGCTGGCCTCGCAGGCGCGGACGATGTGGTAGCGCGACGACCCCTTGTCGTTCGGGCCGTCGCCCATCGAGAAGGTCGACTTCGTGGCGATCAGGGCCTGGTCGCGGCGCCCCTTGAGCGCTTCGCCGAGCACTTCCTCGGCCATGCCGCGCGAATAGATGTCCGCCGTGTCGAACATGTTGAGGCCGTGCTCGAGGCACAGGTCGACGATGCGCTTCGCTTCGGCCACCTGGGTGGAGCCCCAGCGTTCGAAGAATTCGCCCGAGCCGCCGAAGGTTCCGGTGCCCAGGCTGAGGACGGGGACTTTGAGGCCGGAGCGGCCGAGTTGACGGTGTTCCATGGAGGGTCCTTGTGGGGGATGAACCTCCTCAGCATGGGGCGCGGGCGGCCGTCCCTCAACCGTGTCGATGCAGAATGTGTTTTCAATGGATAATGCCCGCTCCCCCGGCTGGCGCGATGGCGCATGCCCCCGTCCGGCCATGCGATGCTTTCCCGCCTCTTTGGTTGTAAAACAACGGCTTGGTGATGCCATGCTCCTCATGATCGACAACTACGACAGCTTCACCTTCAACCTCGTCCAGTACCTGGGCGAGCTGGGGCAGGAGGTCAAGGTCGTACGGAACGACGCGCTTACCGTGGCGGATATCCGCGCGCTGGCGCCCTCGCGGATCATGATTTCGCCGGGGCCGGGCACGCCGGACGACGCGGGCGTGTCGATCGACATCCTGCGCGAGCTGGCGGGCGAGCTGCCCATTTTCGGGGTCTGCCTGGGCCATCAGGCCATCGGCCAGGTGTTCGGCGGCAAGGTCGTCCGGGCGCGCGAGATCATGCACGGCAAGACGTCGCCGGTGCGGCACCGCGGCCAGGGGGTCTTCGCCGGTCTGCCCAATCCGTTCGAAGCCACGCGTTACCACTCGCTGGTGGTGGAGAAGGATTCGGTACCCGACTGCCTGGAAGTCACCGCCTGGACCGAGCGCGAGGACGGCTCCATCGACGAGATCATGGGCCTGCGCCACCGCACGCTGGACATCGAGGGCGTGCAGTTCCATCCGGAATCGATCCTCACCCAGCACGGTCACGACCTGCTCCGCAATTTCCTCGGCATGCCGCTGCCGCTCGCCGCCTGAGGGTCCGCGTTCCATGCCCATCACTGCCTCCGAGGCGCTCCAGCGCACGATCGAGCATCGCGAGATCTTCCACGACGAGATGATCGAGCTGATGCACCAGATCATGCGCGGCGACGTGAGCCCGCTCATGACCGCCGCGATCCTCACCGGTCTGCGGGTGAAGAAGGAAACCGTCGGCGAGATCACGGGTGCCGCGCGCGTGATGCGCGACCTCTCGTCGAAGGTCGAGGTGGGCCCCCATCCGCACTTCCTCGACATCGTGGGCACCGGCGGCGACGGTGCTTCGACGTTCAATATTTCGACGGCGTCCATGTTCGTCGCGGCCGCCGCGGGTGCCCGCATCGCGAAGCATGGGGGCCGCAGCGTTTCCTCCAAGTCGGGCAGCGCGGACGTGCTCGAGGCGCTCGGCGCGCGCATCGACCTGCTGCCGGCGCAGGTGGCGGTGTGCATGGAGCAGGTGGACATCGGTTTCATGTTCGCGCCCAACCATCATCCCGCGATGAAGGTGGTCTCGCCGGTGCGCAGGGAGATGGGGGTGCGCACCATCTTCAACATCCTCGGTCCCCTGACCAATCCCGCCGACGCCCCGAACATCCTCATGGGCGTGTTCCATCCCGATCTCGTGGGCATCCAGATTCGCGTGCTGCAGGCGCTGGGCGCCCGCCATGCGATGGTGGTGTGGGGCCGCGACGGCATGGACGAGATATCGCTGGGGGCGGCGACGCTGGTCGGCGAACTCCGCGACGGTGTCGTGCGCGAGTACGAGATCGAGCCGGAGGACTTCGGCCTCTCGATGGCGTCGAGCCGCAATCTTCGGGTGGACGACGCGGAGGGCTCGAAGGCGATGCTCCTCGACGCCATCGGGGGCGTGCCGGGCGTGCCCCAGGACATCGTCTGCCTGAACGCCGGCGCGGCCCTTTATACGGCCGATGTCACGCCATCGATACAGGAGGGCATCGACCTCGCTCGCGCCACCATTGCGAGCGGTGCGGCCCGTGCGAAAATGACCGCATTCGTGGCCGAGACGCAGCGGCTCGGTGCCTGATATGGTCGGGGCTCCCCAGTCCCCGGCCTTACCAAAGGAACTCCCCGATGTCCGACATCCTCCATCGCATCCTGGATCGCAAGGTGCAAGAGATTGCGGAGCGCAGCCGCAAGCGTACGCTCGACGACCTTGCCGCGCGCATCGCCGACCTGGAACCGACGCGGGGCTTCGTCGCCGCCATCGATGCGCGCCTGCACGACGGCGATCCGGCGGTCATTGCTGAAATCAAGAAGGCGAGCCCAAGCAAGGGCCTGATCCGCGAGGACTTCGATCCCGCCATCATCGCGCGCAGCTATGAGCGCGGCGGGGCCACCTGCCTCTCGGTGCTCACCGATGCCGATTTCTTCCAGGGCCACGAGGATTTCGTGAGCCAGGCGCGTGCCGCATGCAGCCTGCCGATCCTGCGCAAGGACTTCATCATCGACGAATACCAGGTGTACGAAGCCCGCACGATCGGCGCCGACTGCATCCTGCTGATCGTCGCCGCGTTTGCGCAGAAGGAGCCGGACGGCGATCGCGTTTACGACGAGAGCCGCCTCACCGAGCTTTCCCTGCTTGCCGCGGAACTCGACCTCGACGTGCTGATGGAAGTCCACAACGAAGAGGAGCTCGAGATCGCCCTCGGCACGCCTGCGCCGCTGATCGGCGTGAACAACCGCAACCTGCGCACGTTCGAGACATCCCTGGGCACCTCGCTCAGGCTGAAGGACCGCGTCGGCCCGGAAACGGCGATCGTCGCGGAATCGGGCATCCACACGGTGGAAGACGTGCGCAAGCTGCGCGAGGCGGGCATCCACACGTTCCTGGTGGGGGAGGCCTTCATGCGCGCGGCCGATCCGGGCGCGGAACTGCAGAAGCTGTTCGGCGTTCGTCCGCACAGCGCCGCACACAAGTCGTAAGGAACGCATGGATCAGGGGATGGACGCGGCGGTCGTCGAAGACACCGCCGCCGGCGCGAGACGCGTCGTCTTGTTCGATTTCGATGGCGTGATCGTCCGCCACCAGACGCTGGAATTGTTCTATCGCCAGCGCCTTTCCGGCCTCGGACGCTGGCGTGTGCTGCTGGCGCTTCCGCTCGTACCGTTCGTGCCGGTCCTCATCGGCAGCGTCGCCGGGAACCGGTTCCTCGGACGCGTCTTCCTTCGCGTGGTCACGTTCGGCCGCAGCGAGGCGGGATGCCGGCGCTTGATGAATGCGTTCGGGCGAACGTACGCGCGGCGCCCGGGCGTGTTCTGCCGCGACGCCGTCGTCACCTTGCGCCGCCACGTCGATGCCGGCGACCGCGTCGTCATCGTCACCGGCAACGAACAGGAAATGGTGGAGGCGATGCTCGACGAAGTGAACCTCGGGGGTTGCGAGCTGGTGGCCTCCCAGGCCCGCATGGGTCTGTTCGGCATGCGCTTCGTCAACCACAACGTCCACCATGCCAAGGTGCGCACGCTCGACCGCGCCGGCATTCCACGGCCCTGGGCCGTCGCCTATGGCGACTCCCTGTCGGACGTGCCGATGCTGAAGGCGGCCGATGCGGCGCGCCTGGTCAATCCTTCCCCGAAGACCCTGAAGAAGGCCAGCCGCCTGCTCGCCGGCAAACTCGAAGCGGTGTACTGGTACTAGCCCAGCAGATAGCGGCCGAGCTGGTAGAGGCTGATGCCGACGATGAGGCAGCCCACTGCCGTCATCACGTAGCGCGGCGGCAGGTGACGCACCAGCCAGGCGGCCACCGGCGCGGCGAGCATGCCGCCCACCAGCAGGCCGAGGACGATCGGCCAGTGCTGGACGCCCATGTGGGCCACCAGCGTCGTGGAGATGGCGATGGTGACGACGAATTCCGCCGCGCTGACGGTGCCGATGGTCTGCCTGACCGCGCCGCCACGGGCGAGCAGGGTCGACGTGGCGATCGCGCCCCAGCCACCGCCGCCGATGGCGTCGAGCAGGCCGGCGAAGAAGCCGAGGACTCCCTTGTGGCGCACCCGATGGTGGGACACCACGCGTCCGGCCGCACGCACCAGCACCACCACGCCGAGGATCAGGAGGTAGGCGTAGACGAAAGGTTTCAGCGCCTCGCCCGGTACGCTGGCGAGGAACCACGCACCGAGGATGCCGCCGATGACGCCCGGTATGGCAAGACGGCGGAAGGCCTTCCAGTCCACGTTGCCGAACAGGGCGTGGGCACCCCCCGACACGCCGGTGGTGAACACTTCGGCGGTATGCACGGTGGTGCTGGCGACCGCCGGCGGCAGGCCGAACGCGAGCAGCACCGCGTTCGAGACGATGCCGTAGGCCATGCCGAGCGCGCCGTCGATCATCTGCGCCAGCAGGCCGACGCCGACGAAGATCAGGAACTGGCTCCAGTCCATGGTTTTCTCGTCCTCCGGTGGATCCGGCGACCACCATATACGAGGTGGACGGCACGGGGGCATGAAGGGCGACTTCTGGCGCTTGCACGCGGCCTCGCGCCACGGCTAGCCTCATCCACCACACACGGCGAGATTACCGATGTACCTCTCATCCCTGCGCGAGCTGGCGCTCGGCAGTCGGCTCAAGGCACTGAGCGACCAGTTCTACACGGCCGTCGACGAGGTCTACCGCGCCTGCGGGGCCGGTATCGAGTCGCGCTGGTTCCCGGTGATGCGCTATCTCCGCGACGTGGGCCCCACCACCGTCACCGACATGGCCCTGGCCATCGGCCAGACGCATTCCGCGGTCAGCCAGCTTGCCGATCGGCTCGTGGACGCCGGCATGGTGGTGCGGCGGCGCGATCCGCACGATGGGCGCCGCAGCGTGCTCGCGCTCACCGACGCGGGCGAGCGGGCACTCGGCGCCCTCGGGCCGGTATGGCTTGCGATCCGCCGCGGCATGGCGGATTCCCTGGGACCGCATGGGCTCACCATGCTGAAAGCCATCGACGACTGCGAGCAGGCCTTGCGCGAGCGGCCACTCGTGGCGGCCATTCTCGACCAGCGCGAAGCGCTCACCCGCGCGGGCGTCGAGGTGGTGCCGTTCGACCCCGCCTTGCGCGATCACTTCCGCCGGCTCAACCAGCAGTGGCTCGAGCGTCATTTCCGGGTGGAAGGCGTGGACCGGACGCTGTTCGCCGATCCCGAGGGCCAGATCGTCGCGCCGGGCGGCGCCATCTTCTTCGCCCTCTACGCGGGTGAGGTCATCGGCACCTGCGCCCTCATACGCGAAAGCGAGGGGGTCTTCGAGCTGTCGAAGATGGGCGTGGACGAGAACTTCCGCGGGCTGGGTGCCGGCCGTGCGCTGCTCGATGCGGCCATCGCGGAATACCGCCGGCGTGGCGGCAAGGAGCTGTTCCTGGAGTCGAACAGCCGGCTGGATCGCGCGATCGGCATGTACGAGCGCGCCGGCTTCGTCCGGCAGTCGTCCATCCGGCCCGGCTCGCATTACGAGCGGGCCGACGTCTACATGCTGTACCGGGGCAGCTGAGCCTGCTCCGGGCCGTCGCGCCTCAGCGGGTGCCGCGCACCACGATCGTCTTGCCGGACACGTCGATCATTCGCTCTTCCTCGAGCTGCTTGAGCACCCGGCCCACCATTTCGCGGGAGCAGCCGACGATGCGGCTCACTTCCTGGCGCGAGATGCGGATCTGGGTGCCGTCCGGATGGGTCATCGCATCCGGTTCCTGGCAGAGGTCGAGCAGGGTGCGCGAGACCCGGTTCGTCACGTCCATGAACGCCATGCGGCTGACCTGGCGCGACGTGCGCAGGAGTCGGTGGGTCAGCTGCGAGCCGATGGCGAAGAGCAACTTCGGGCATTCGGCGGCCAACGGGCCTTCCAGCAGCTGGAAGAGCCGTTCATAGCTGATTTCGGCCATTTCCACGGCCGTGCGGGTGCGCACCAGCGACTCGCGCTGCGCCTGCTCCACGAAGAGACCCATCTCGCCGATGAACTGGCCACGGTTGATGTAGGCCAGGATCAGCTCACGGCCTTCCTCGTCCTCCGTACAGACGGCAAGCGAGCCGTCCACCACGTAGTAGAGCGTGTTGGCCGGGTCGCCAGGACGGATGATCGCCGTCTTCCCCGGGTAGCGGCGGCGGTGGCAGGCATCCAGGAAGCGCCCCATCGAAGCCGGGTCGGGCGCGAAGCTCGAGGGAGCCTGCGACCGTTCGAACGCCTGTTGCAACATGTATTTGAGTTGAGCCACAGCAGATTCCGTTGAGCCTCAATGGCATGGCGTCCCCTTCGGTCGTCTGCTGACGGAATTCCGTCATGCGTCGCCGACACGCCATGTCCCTTTCCGATTATTGCAGACATCCGGGCGCCAAAATCCACCCCAATGAAAGGGGGGAGGTCCGGGCTTGTTCAAATCCTGGCCATCTTGCCCCATAATTTCACCCCCTCGGCGTCCGGACCCCTTGTCTCACGCCGTACACAAGCGCCGGGCAGGCTAGGCCCGTTCGGCGCGTTCATCTTGCGGGGACCCTTGCTGCTAACCCGCGTCTGCTGCTGGCCGCCATCCCCCGGCCTCGGAGAGTCGCTGTGGTCAAACCGCTTCCCCGCCTTCGCCTGCAGGGTTTCAACAACCTTACCAAGGCGCTGAGCTTCAACATCTACGATATCTGCTATGCCGTTTCCGAACAGCAGCGGCAGAACTACATCGAGTACATCGACGAACAGTACGATGCCGACCGCCTGACCCAGATCCTGACCGACGTGGCCGAGATCATCGGCGCGAACATCCTGAACATCGCACGCCAGGACTACGATCCGCAGGGCGCCTCCGTCACCATCCTCATTTCCGAGGAGCCGGTGGTGGAGAAGCTCGGCCGCGACACGATCTCGGGCGCCGTCGTTGCGCACATGGACAAGAGCCACATCACCGTCCATACCTACCCGGAGACGCATCCGCACAACGGCATCGCCACCTTCCGCGCGGACATCGACGTGGCTACCTGTGGCGTCATCTCGCCGCTGAAGGCCCTTAACTACCTGATCGACAGCTTCGAGTCCGACATCGTCATCGCCGATTACCGCGTGCGCGGCTTCACGCGCGACGTGAAGGGCAAGAAGCACTTCATCGACCACAAGATCAACTCCGTGCAGGACTACCTGGCGAAGCACATCCGCCAGAAGTACGAGATGTTCGATGTGAACGTATACCAGGAAAACATCTTCCACACGAAAATGCACATCAAGGACTTCGACCTCGATACCTACCTGTTCGAGGCCCAGGCCGACGATCTTTCCTTCAAGGAGCGCCAGCGCATCGAGTCGCTGCTCCGTCGCGAGATCGAGGAACTCTTCCACGGCCGCAACCTGATGTGACGAGAAGCCCCGCGAAAGCGGGGCTTCTCACATGTGGGAATGCCGTGCGGGACATCTTCCTGTGCTTCGGCGCGGCTTCGGCTTCTGCCGCTAGAGGCGGTAGGCGACGGTCTTCATCACCGCCGAGGCGGCGTGCATGAGGCCGGGCAGGGGCCATGGCAGGTCCACGCCGCCGCGGGCCTGCGCGGCCTCGGCGTGACGGATCTCGTCGGCCTGCATCTGGGTGAGGATGGCGCGGGAGCGCTCGTCCTGCGCCGGCAGGCGTTCGAGATGATCGGCAAGGTGGGCCTCCACCTGGCGCTCGGTTTCCACGACGAAGCCGAGGCTCACCGGATCGCCCACGGCCGCCGCGGCCACGCCGATGGCGTAGCTGCCCGCGTACCACAGGGGATTCAGCAGGCTGGGCCGGCTGTCGAGCTGCTTCAGGCGCTCGGCGCACCAGGCGAGATGGTCCGTTTCCTCCTGGGCCGCGTGCATCAGGTGTCCGCGCGTCTCGTCCGTCCTGGCGAGGGCGGCCTGGCCGACGTACAGGGCCTGGGCGCAGACCTCGCCCACGTGGTTGATCCGCATCAGCCCGGCCGCATGGCGTCGCTCGGCGTCGCTCAGGGCGGCATCGGGGAGGGCGTCCGCCGGCGAGCGGCGCGATGGTTCCGGCGCGCCCGCCACGGCTTCCATGGCCCGCTCCAGGCCGTCCAGCAGGCGGTCGAGGGGGCTGAGGGTGCGGACGGACATCGGAGGCTCCAGCGGGCGGGGACGACACACGTTACAATGCCCGTTGTCGCGTCCCGGGTGAAGGCGCTGCGGCCGGTTGCCGCGCCCATCCAGGATGCGACGGGCTTGTGAAGATTCCCTGCCGCCGTGCTATGATTGTCGGCCCAAAGCTCAGCACCAACGTGGGCTTGCGCGATGAGGGAAAAGTCCGCTATTCTCTCGCGCCTTTGCTTTCACCGATTCCGTGTTCCGCCTTTCGCGGCGGCAAACCAGGTATTTTCGAAATGAAAACGTTCAGCGCCAAGCCGGAGAGCGTCAAGCGCGATTGGTTCGTGATCGACGCCACGAACAAGACCCTGGGTCGTCTGTCGACCGAGGTCGCGCGCCGTCTCCGCGGCAAGCACAAGCCCGAGTTCACCCCGCACGTCGATACCGGCGATTACATCGTCGTGATCAATGCCGGCAAGGTGGCGGTCACCGGTGCGAAGCTGGACGACAAGATGTACCACCGCTTCACCGGCTACGTCGGCAACCTGAAGACCACCAGTCTGAAGGACCTGCTCGCCACGCACCCCGAGCGCGTGATCGAGATCGCCGTCAAGGGCATGCTGCCGAAGAACCCGCTGGGTCGCGCCATGTACCGCAAGCTCAAGGTGTACGGCGGCGCCGAGCACCCGCACACCGCACAGCAGCCGCAGGCGCTGGAAATCTAAGGAATCGACATGGCTACCCAGCAGAATTACGGTACCGGCCGCCGCAAGACCTCCGCCGCCCGCGTGTTCCTCCGCAAGGGCACCGGTGGCATCGTCGTCAACGGCAAGCCGCTCGACCAGTTCTTCGGTCGTGAAACCTCGCGCATGATCGTCCGTCAGCCGCTCGAGCTGACCGATAACAGCGAGAAGTTCGATATCATGGTCACCGTTGCCGGTGGCGGCATCACGGGTCAGGCCGGCGCCATCCGCCTCGGCATCGCCCGCGCCCTCGTCGAGTACGACGAAGCGCTGAAGTCGCCGCTGCGCAAGGCCGGTTTCATGACCCGCGACGCCCGCGAAGTCGAGCGTAAGAAGGTCGGTCTCCACAAGGCCCGCCGCGCTACGCAGTTCTCGAAGCGCTGATTCTGTCTTAGAGCAGGCGCTTCACACTTCGGTGCTCCAAGGTCAGAGCGCATCGAAGCCCGGTTTATTGGGAGATCGTCTAACGGTAGGACAACGGACTCTGACTCCGTTTATCTAGGTTCGAATCCTAGTCTCCCAGCCAAACCAGAAAGGCCCCGAGAAATCGGGGTCTTTTTTTTCGCCCCCTTCCTGCCACCGGGCATGTCCCATCCATCCCGGATGTCGCTCCTCTCATTCGCGACGTGGCTTCAAGCGGCCGGCGAACTTCTGAAAGCGGCCGCGAGCGTCGCCAGCGTCTGGCGCGAGCGGGGATCGCTGAGTGCGGAATGCAGGACGACCTGCTGGGTCGGCAGGGCGGGCAGCGAATGCATGTGTCCGATATCGATCGTGCCTGGCGGAGCCGCCCGTTTTGCCAGCACGGCGACAGCCCATCCCATGCTCGCGGGCACGCCGACCAGTGCGGCGCCCTTGCCGATGAAGACTTCCCTCCACGGAATACCCGCGGCATCGAGCGACTGCACGGCAGCATTGCGGATGCTGCATGTTTCGCCTTGCGTGGACAGGGGCAGGGCCTGGCCGGCGCGCGGCTCCCAGTGAGGCGAGGCCACCCAGGCGAACGATTCCTCGAACAACACCTCGCCCTGCCGGCGGTGATCGTGCGGCTGGAGCACGATGGCGGCGTCCAGCATCCCCTGGTCGTAGCTCGCCATTACCTCGCCGGAACCGGCGACGCGAAGCTCGACGATCAGATGAGGGTCGTATTGATTGAGCGACCCGAGCAGTCGCGGCATCTCGCTGCCGACCAGTTGGTGGCTGACGCCGATGGAAAGCCGCCGCGCCGTGGTCTCGAAAGAGGCCACGGCTTGCTCATGCGCCTCGAGCAACGCCCGGGCCGATTCGAAGAACCTCGCCCCCTCGGCGGAAAGGCGAACCTGGCGAGGGGTTCTTTCGAGGAGGCGCCTGCCAAGCTGCGCTTCCAGCCGGCGCAGTTTCAGGCTGATCGCGGATTGGGTGCTGCCCAGTGCGTCGGCGGCGCGGGTAAAACTCTGGAGTTCCGCGGTGAGTACGAAGGCGCGCACCGCGTCGAGATCGAGGGATTTCATGGATTCATTTCGACTTGAAATGGCTGAAATATCTGGCCATGCGTTTTCAGAATGGATACCAGCCTATACCTTGCGGAGTACCCACAGGCAAGGATCTCCCCATGAACCTATCCAAGGTGCTTTCACTCGGTGCTCTGACGTTCCTGGCGGCGCATGCCGCGAGCGCCGCCGAGACGCGCTCCGCTCCGGCCCCCGCGACGCTCGAGGGAACCTGGGCGCTGGCCTTTGCCGATGTCGTCCATCCGGACGGCACGCGAGGGCACGACTATGGCAATCCACCGAAGGGTGTCCTCCACGTGGACCGCGCCGGGCACTACGCGATGTTCATCTTCAACCCTGGCCGCTCGACATTCGCCGCGAACGACAAGAGCAAGGGCACGCCGGAGGAATACCGTGGGGCCATCATGGGCACCAGCTCGCACTACGGCACGGTGGAGATGGATCCGGCCGCCCACACGCTGACCTTCCACGTGGACGGTTCGACCTATCCGAACTGGGAAGGGGCGACCCAGGTACGTCACTACCGGGTGGATGGCGATGTCCTCAGCTACCAGGTCGCCGCCCGTCCCAACGGGGACATTCCCATGACCGGATGGCGGCGGTTGCAGCCCTAGCCTCGCGGAGGCGTCCGCTCAGGTGGTCGCGAGCTTTGCCGCGGCCACGAGGATGATGCCGCCCGATATGCCTTCGACGTAGCGTCTGCGCCGATCGCCGAATCCGGCCGGGCCGCTTCCGCCGCGAGCCAGCAGGATACTCAGGACGCTGTAGACCAGGCCGCACAGGGCAATGAAGATGGCCGACAGCACGAGTGCCTGCATGGCCGACGATCCGCCCGGCGTCATGAACTGCGGAAGGATGGCGAAGTAGATCATCATCCCCTTGGGATTGAGGACGGCGGTAAGGAAACCCTTGCCGAACTGGCGGTTGCCGCGCGGCGGCGCGAGGGCCGCCCCGCGGGGCTTCAGTGCCGATCTCAGCAGCCGGACGGCAAGGTAGGCGAGGTACGCGACCCCTGCCCACCGCAGCATGCCGAACAGCAGCGGCGAAGCCGCGATCAGTGCCGCCAGGCCGATCGCGACCAGCACCGAATGGACCACGTACCCCGCGCAGACGCCCGCCGTCGCACGGAGGCCGCCGGAGGCGTTTCCGGAAACGGCCTGGGAGGCGATGAAAAGCATGTCCGGTCCGGGCGCGCAGACGAGTGGAAGGACGGTGGCCACGAAGAGCGTCAGGAGATGCATGTTCATGGGCGAAAAGCTTATGCCGCCTTCCGCGCAATTTGGCACCTAAGATTCCATTCAAGTAAGAACAATTGGCATATCATGCCAATCAGTATTCAAAAAGGAGTCATCCATGCCGCATAAGCTGGATGCCACCGACAGGCGCATCCTTCGGGCACTCCAGGACGATGCCCGTCTGCAGAACACCGAACTCGCGCGTGTCGCCGGGCTTTCGCCGTCCCCTTGCCTGCGCCGGGTCCGCATCCTGGAGGAGGCGGGCGTCATCTCGCGTTACGTGACGATCCTCGATCCCGTCCAGGTGGGTGTCGGCATGACCTTGTTCGCCCGGGTCTGGCTGATCGCCCAGGACGCGGACACCGTCGAGCGGTTCATGGCGGCCATGCGGCTGCTTCCGCAGGTGATGGAGTGCTACGTCATGCTGGGCGAGAGCGACGCGCTGCTGCGTGTCGTCGTGGCGGACCTCGACGCCTACCGGCATTTCCAGTCGACCCATCTCACCCGCGCGAACGGAATCCAGAACGTGAAGACGGACGTTCCCAGCCAGGTGGTGAAACAGAGCTACGCGCTTCCCCTCTGAGCGGCGGCGCTATACTCCCAGGCGGCTGAGACCATCCGTCGGCAGGACGATGTCTCCGGTTCCACGCCTCGCGGCGGGCCGGAACCGTCGACGATCCGCCGCACCGAGCCCCGGGGCTCCGGAGTGCGTACTCATGTCCATCGACGAAGCGAAGCTCAACACTTTTCTGGGGAAGGCGGTCGGTGACCTCGGCGCCGCGTTCAGCGCCGTGCTGGTCCTGCTGGGCGACGAGCTCGGCCTCTACAAGGCGCTGGCGAAGGAATCGCTGACCTCCGCCGAACTGGCATCGCGTACCGGCACCAACGAACGCTACGTGCGCGAATGGCTCGGCAACCAGGCTGCCGGCGGCTACGTCGATTACGACGCGGCCTCGGGCAAGTTCCGGCTCAACGACGAACAGGCGGCGTGTCTGGCGGATCCCGCGGGCCCCGTCGATCTTTCCGGCGCCTACGAAATCGCGCTCGCGCTCTTCCACACCTATCCGCGCGTGCGCGACAACTTTCGCAGCGGTGCCGGCATGGAATGGGGCGAGCATCATCCCTGCCTGTTCCACGGTACCGAGCGGTTCTTCCGCGCGGGATACAACGCCCACCTGCTGGGCGCGTGGCTGCCGGCGCTCGACGGCGTCGTGGAGAAGCTCGGCCGCGGCGGCAAGGTGGCCGACATAGGATGCGGCCATGGTGCCAGTACGGTGCTGATGGCGAAGGCGTTCCCCACCTCCGAATTCGTGGGTTACGACTATCACGGGCCATCGATCGAGGTGGCGCGCGAGCGCGCGAAGGCGGCCGGCGTGAACAACGCGACGTTCGAGCAGGCGGACGCCTCCGGATACGAGGGCCGCGATTTCGATCTCATAACGTTCTTCGATTGCCTGCACGACATGGGCGATCCCGACGGAGCCGCCCGTCATGCAAGGCAGGCGTTGAAGGACGATGGCACCTGCATGGTCGTCGAACCCTTCGCGGGCGACGCCACGGCAGATAACCTCAATCCCGTCGGCCGCGTGTACTACGCGGCGTCTTCGATGATCTGCGTACCGGTATCGCTGGCCCGTCATGGACCCGCGCTGGGTGCGCAGGCCGGCGAGGCCCGCCTGCGCAAGCTGCTGGTCGACGCCGGCGGCTTTCGCCGTTTCCGCCGGGCCGCGGAAACGCCGTTCAACATCGTGCTCGAGGCGCGCCCATGAACGCACGGCCACCCGGGATTGGCGACGAGCCGCCGGTTCTTTCGGCGGATGCGATCGTCGATTTCGTCAGACGCAATGAGCTCACGGCGAACGGAACGAGCTACCTTAAGATTCCTCTCAATACGGTGTAGTGATCCTCCCGCTCGCCGCGACCGGGAAGGCCAGGGGATCCGGTCTGACCTGGGCATGGGTGGAACATCGTGTCCGCAACTCGATGGCCTCATCGAAATACTCGGCGGCAACGTCGATCCGTCCCATGCGCAGGAGGACGCGACCCATGGCATCCATGGCGCGGGCGAGTTCGAGCAGATGGTCAAGGGGTGCGAGCCACGCGTTACGGCCGGGCGGCCGATCCCTCAGGAAGACGACGGGTGCGAGGAGGCGATAGCCCCGTTTGCGTATGGTCGCAATGTAATATGGCGATCGCGCGTCGTCGCCCAGCGCCCGCCGTAGCATGGCGATGGTCTTGTGGACCGGGTTGTCGCCGTAGAAGTCACCGGCCCAGCATCGATCGAGGAGCTGGTCGATGCCGACGACGTCGCCGGGTCGCTCGGCAAGACACACCAGCACGTCGAGAAGTTTCGGCTCGAGCCGGATGCGCTCGCCATGCCGTTCGATGACTCCCAATGCGGGACGGACCGTCCAGTCGCCTAACCTAAAAACAGCCGCGTACATCCTTCGTCGCTTCATGTCGCGTGTGTCGACATATAGCCTCGACACCAATCTCCTGTACAAACAAATTAAGACGAAAACCGTAAGGTTTCCGGAAGGACATATCGGCATATGGCAGAGGACGCTTGTAGGCGTCCCCCCACATGGATTGTTATATGTCTAATCTGAACTTTGCAGGCCAGAAATCGGATCACGCCGTCCCTGCCGCGTGCGACAACCGGTCGAGGCTACCCGCGGGCTCGGGGCCGGGCGGGCGTCTGAAGATCGTCCTGGCGGACGAACATGCGCTCATGCGCGAAGGTCTCGCGGCCCTTCTCGGCGCGCATGGCGAAGTGGGCATCAGCGGAAGCACGGGCGATGGGAGGGAGTGTGTCCGCCTCGTTCTTCGCGAAGAACCCGACTTGCTCATCTTCGACAACCTGATGGGCGGATTCAACGGCGTGGAAGTGGTGCGTCGCGTCGCTGCGCATCGGCCGCGGACCAGGATGCTGTGTCTCGCGGCGCAGGACGACATACGTTTCGTCCGTGAGTTCTTCGACGCCGGGGTGCACGGCTATCTGGCGAAGCGCAGCGCCTTCGCGATGCTTCTGGAAGCGATCGAACACGTCTTCCGCAGCGGCTATTACGTAAGCCCGGATGTCGCCCACGTGCTGGTCGAGGGATTCCGGTCGCGTCATGCATCGACGGACGGCCAGCCGGCGCTCACGTCGCGCGAGCGCGAGGTCGCACGCCTTTATGCCGAGGGACTCGGCACGCGCGACATCGCCGATCGCCTCAGCGTGAGCATGAAGACGATCGCCACGCACCGCGAGCATGTCATGGAGAAGATCGGCGCGCAAAGCATCGCGCAACTGACCCGTTATGC
The DNA here is from genome assembly GCF_011742875.1 of Luteibacter yeojuensis. Lineage (NCBI taxonomy): Bacteria > Pseudomonadati > Pseudomonadota > Gammaproteobacteria > Lysobacterales > Rhodanobacteraceae > Luteibacter > Luteibacter yeojuensis. The sequence continues at coordinate 2,536,739 of NZ_JAAQTL010000001.1, read as the reverse complement.
CATCCGCCAGGGGCTGGTGCCCCTGGACGACTGAGCGATGCCGCATCCGCGCACGTCGCATGGACGAATCGGTCCGCGTCCGATTTCGGTTCCGCGTGGGTTTGGAGAAAGTACGTCCAACGGCGAGCCCATCGCAGAACCGAGAGACACGACGTCATGGCCGATTTCAATCTCTTCGCACCGATCCTCTTCAGGCACGAAGGAGGTTTCGTCGACGACCCGGTCGATCCGGGCGGTGCCACGAATCGCGGCATTACCCATGCCACGTTCATGCGTTGTGCGCGGAAGCTGCTGGGCATCGAGCCCACCCTGGAAGCACTGCGTAACCTCACGGAAATGCAGGCGGCCACGATCTACAAGGCGCTGTACTGGGACGCGATACGCGGCGACGAAATGCCGTTCCAGCACATCGCCAACATCGTCTGCGACTTCCAGGTCAACGCCGGTGCCGTTTCCTCGCGACTGCTCCAGAGCGTGCTCAACGAACTCGGTACCGGGCGCCACCTGTATGTGGACGGCGTCGTCGGCGCGAGAACCCTGGCGGCATTGCGCGGCGCCGATCCGGCGAAGGTGCATGCGCTTTTCCAGGATGGCCGGCGCGACTACTACCGCCGCCTCGTGGCCAGGCGGCCACCGCTCGGAAAGTTCCTCCGCGGATGGTTGCGCCGGGTCGATTCCTTCGAGCCTGCGGCGGCCGGCACCCGGAGGGCATGACCGATGTCGACGCAGACACCCCTTCCCGGACTCATCGAGGCCATGGCCGGCGCGGTGATCGACGCGCAGGAGCGTATCGAGAAACGCCAGCTGGCCTATCTCGGCGAATACTTCGACGAGCACAACCGGCCGAAGAGCATCGTCATACGCATGCCCTCGATGCGGCCGGGCGCCACCGAAGACGACGAGGATCTCTACCGTGCCCCGCTGCTGCCGCTCGTGTCCACCAGCTTCCTTCGCGTCAAGGACGTGGAGATCAGTTTCGATGCCGACCTGGGCAACCTTGTCGAACCGGCACCCGACGATACGCCGGGAGATGGCCCCATGAAGAAGGCGCGGCCCTGGGGGCGGCGCGGCGAAAGCAACGCGCCGGTCGTGCAGGTCGACACCTCCATGAAAGCCGGCAAAGGCAAGTCCGGCGCCGTTCACGTCGTGCTTCGGGTGGAGGGCGCCGAGCCCACCGAAGGCGCGGCACGTCTCATGAACCACCTGGCACAGACCCAGGGTGTGTTCCGCACGTTCAGGCATGACGACGACTGAGTCGCGCCATGCCGAACCGTGCCGCGTCTCTTGCGCGGCATGTCCCGATCCGTATGTAAAGGAGTTACATCATGACCGGACTCGTCAACATGGCCCAGCAGTTCCAGGGCCTTCCCATGGGCGATCTCATCGGCGCCCCCCTCGGTGCAGCCTGCGATGCGCAGGTGAAGCTGGCCCAGGCAACCGCGGACTTCATCAAGACGGTGGGCTTCCAGCAGTCGGAGGACGGCTCGACCGAGGAAACCCGCACCGCCGCGTTCCGCTTCACGCGTCCGGTGATCAATGCCGACGGCACGACGGGCGAGGAAGAGGTGTCCATGGAGGTTCCGCTGCTGTCGATCGTCAAGGTGCCCAACCTCGGCGTGAGCACGGTGGACATCACCTTCGACATGGAAGTGAAGTCGTCCTTCTCCCAGCAGGAGTCCAAGGACAACAAGATGGAGTACGACGTCGAGACCGGCCTGAAGATCGGCCCGTTCTCGATGAACGCCCGCATTGCCGGCTCGGTGTCCTCGCACATGCAGAACACGCGCAGTTCCGATAACTCGGCGAAGTACCACGTCAACGTGAAGGCCGAAGACAAGGGCATGCCGGAAGGCCTGGCCCGCGTCATGGACATCATGCAGACCGCGTGCGAGCCGCGAGTGCGTCCGCTGCCGCAGCCGGAAACCGTTGTGTAAGGTTCGACTGCGATAAACCCCCTCCCCAAGCGCCGCGCATCCACGCGGCGGGCCGTGGCGCCAGGACGGCGCCACGGCCCATCGAACCAAGGAGTCCCCATGTTCGATCTCACCGATGTGAAGTACGTCAAACGCATCGTTGTCGGAAGCAACAACCCCGCGCAGATGAGCACCGAGGAACAGGTGGACGAGGCGAGGGCGCTGCTCAACCGCTGCCTCAGCGATTCTCCCAAGGGCAAGATCGTCGGCCTCGAAAAGAGCTTCACCATCTTGCAGATCGGCGAGCACCAGGTGGTGCTGCAATGGATCTGCTACCACGTGGGTTTCCAGCGCAAGCCCTCGTGGCTTGGCGACGCGTGAGGCCGGCATGGCCAGGCATCTGTTGAGCGATGTCCTCGCGTCCTTGCGGCGAAGCGCCCGTCTCGCCGAGGACAACCTGCGTCGCCGCAAGGCGGGGCGACCGGCCGCTTCCGCGCAACCGAGGCTCGCGGAACTGGCGATCGAGTTCGATTGCCGCATGACGCCACGCTGGAACGAACGCCGGCGCTGCGCCGACACGCTGCTGCACATGGGGCGTGGATTCATTCCGTGGCTCGACCGCCGTCCCGTGCATCGTGTCCGCATTGTCTGCCACCCGGGTAACGGCTGGCATCCCGCCGTGCAGGTGGATGGCCGGCTCATCACTACCGAACAGGAAAGGAACTGATCCATGTCGTGCTTCTACCGTAAATCCGTTCTCGTCGCGGGCCTGCTTTGCTTCCCTGGCAGCGCCGCCTTCGCCGCTCCGCCGAGCCTCTGGGCCGGCGTGGTGGCCGCCGAAGACGGCAGGCCCACCCGTGTGGTCGCCACGATCGACGGGGAAAAGATCTCGCTGCGCTTCGGCGAACCGGCCAACTGTTCCATCGTCGCGGGCCTGCTCCAGGTCGCGAAGGGTGCGACCGTCTACAGGTTCTCGGTGCCGCAGAACGGTGGCGGCTTCTGCGAGCGCCTCTATCCCGGCGAACTGTCCGTCGTGCGCGACACGGACGACTCGGTCGACGTGGTGTTTCGCCGCCAGAAGATTCCCTGGTCCGGCGTGCTTCACCGTGCCATCGATCCATGAGGAGCCAGGTCATGAGCAAAGAAGAAATCGCGGGACTATGGCTGCTTCTCGCAGCGGTTGGCGGTGCCATCATGCCCGTCGCGTTATACACGGGCGGATCGCAGGGGCCTGCGGTGGTGCGGGTGGTCTGCGGCACGTTTATCGCCGTATTCCTCTCGCCCGCCATCGGGAAGCGCTACATGCTGGACGCCGATCTCGATGTACAGGCCGCCGTGTCGTTCCTGGTGGGCTGCTTCGGCCTCAATGTAACGATCCTCGCGCAGAAGGCCATCGCCACGTTTGGGGAAGACGTGGCGAAGCGATTTCTTGCGGGCATTTTCAAGGGAGTGGAAAAGTGATGCATACATTGGTCTTGGTGAATCTCGGCGCGTGCTGCCTCATCGCGTTCAGCACCCTCTGGCTGGTCACCGACCAGTCGAAGGGGCGCCTGGTGCGCTTTTGCCTTGCGTTGATCATGTGCGGGGCCATGGTCAACGTGCTCGCACTGTGGACCGCATTCAACCGGGTGCACGCCAGTCATCCGGTGACCTGGCCGACCGAGGCGGTCCTGAACCTCGGGGAGGCCATGCTTCTTGCCTGCTGGGCCCTGGAACGCCGGCGCCACTTGCCTTTCATGAAATGACGATCTATGCGCGAATTCGGCAGGTGATCCGGTATTGGCAGGATTCGTGCGGGAAAGTGGCGTCGTCCGGTTGTGCATCCATCACGGCCGGCCGCGCGATCTGACGCCGCCAGAGCGCAGACTGCATTCACCAACCACGAGGACCACCACCATGCGTAATCCGAACCGCACCCTGCTCGTCACGCTCGTCACGCTCGCTCTCGGCATCGGTGCCGCGCAAGCGCAGACCGCCATCACCGGACTGGGCCAGTCGTGGCCCAACGCCACCGACGTGAGCACCAACCCGAACTACCATGTCTACGTGTTCGAGCGCGGCGGCACGCGGTACATCCAGGTCAACGATGCCAGTGGCGCGGTGCGCGGTGCGTTTGCCCGCACGCCGTACAAACTGAGTGGCCTGCCCATCGGTAGCGACGAGCTCGCCACGCCCGACGAACGCTTGCCGGCCCCCGCCAGTACGGCGGTCGAATCGGTTTACGACGACGGCGCGGTGCAGTTGTTTGTCGCACGTCAGGCCGACGGCACGGCGCGACTGATGCTGGTTCCGGCCGATTGCAAGAACGACCCGGTCGAATGCACGGGACGGTAATGTCGTGAGAACACCCGTCGTTGGGGAGGGACAGCCTCCTCAGCGACGGCGTCCATGCAGGGGCAGTTCGCGGGCCGCGAGGACGTGCAGCGCGGCCTGCCGCCGGGCGACGCGAACGCCGAACAGGAGCGACGTCGTGATGATGAAGGCGAGGATGGCCTGCGCCTGGATCATCGCGGGATCCTTTACCGCGAACGCCGTCGACGCGATGGCGATGCTCGCGAGCAGGGAGGCGATGGAAGCGCCATGCCAGCCATGCCGCAGTGCCATCGCGATCACCGGCAATCCCATGGCCACGCGGGCACATTGCAGCGCGCCGTCGCTCGTGAACGACGTGAGGACGGTGAGCAACGCCAGCGAAGGCAGGGCGATGACGACCGTATCGCGAAGCAATGGGCTATGCCTGACGGCATGCCATGTGACGACACCGTTCGGCTGGGCCGTCAGGCGCTCGCGCAGCCCGATGATCGTGGGAACCAGGCTCAGCGCGCCGAGATAGGCGCCGAGGAACCAGACGAGGAAGATCGGCAGCGTGATGGCGGGACCGGGCGAACCGTCGCTCATGACCATCGTCGTCAGCACCGCCGAGTTCTCGGCGGAAGTGACCGCCGCGCAGAGGAGGGCGACGGCGACGATCAGGCTCATGTTGATCTGCCCGTCGTCCAGCACCAGCGGCGCACGACGGCGCATCCAGGCCACGACGGGCATGCAGAAGACGATGGGTGGCACGGAGGCGGCCAGCGACCACGCGAGGCCGAAGACGGAAACATGGAGGAAGGCCATTTCGGCCACGGGCAGTGCCTCGCCCACGGCCAGGGCCGGCCAGAACCGCCTCGGGACAAGAAGGAGACAGCCCAGGCGAAGCCCGGCAGGCAGCATCCAATGGGAGAACGAAAAGTAGCGGGTCAGCTCGTAGCAGGCGGCATACGCCCCCGCCACGGCAAGGTAGCGCCCCCAGACCAACGGATCCCTGTTCGTTCTGCCCACGTTTCGGCCCCCTCTGTCCTGCGTCCCAAGCTGATTGGCCAGCGATGACGAGGCACTTCATCCACTGGCACCGATGGTGGAGGCCTGGGTGGTACCCAGAATGCCCCGACCGCGTGTGTAGTCTGAAGGTATAGCGACCGCTCCGCCATCGACTGAATGGCGTTTTGGAGGATTTGCCGAATAAGCGCCCGGATTTTCCTTCCGCTTACCAACGCAAGGCGCGTGGGCCGACCACGACGCCGAGGGCGGCGGGGATGAGCATGCCCAGCAGGTACCACGTGGACCAGAACGGCGGCGCCATTTCCGGGCAGTGCAGGCAGTAGGCCACCGTGCCCGTGGCGCCCGACAGAAGGCCGACCGCCGCGCCGGCCAGCCGCGGCCGCACCGGCGCCATCCCGCGGACGGCCCACAGCATGGCCACGAAGGCCGGCATGGCCAGGGTGGCGATGAGGAGGGGGCAGACACGCCAGGTATGGCCCAGGATCAGCGGCAGGTGGGTGCCCGGCGCCGCATGGGCCAGGACCCAGCCCATGGCCACCCAGCCCACCGCCACCGGTACGGCCAGCACCGCCCATGCCCCGCCGACGCGCACACCCGGCCGGGCGAGCCGCGAGGTGACCCAGAGGGCCGCGGCCGCGATGGCGCTGGCATAGCCCAGCCGGAACCAGAAGGTCGGCATGGTCATGGCGTTCTCGATGTCCGGCCGGACCCCCAGCAACAGCACCATCAGCAGCAGGGCCGCCACGAAACCGGTCACCCAGGCGAGGGCGAAGCGGCGAACGGGGGCACGGCGGTCCACCGGGGGCGCCTGCGTCGCGAGCATCGCGATGAGGTCGTCGGTCTTCATGACTGCCCCCGGATCCGCACGGCCAGCGCCTTCAGGCCCCGGTGCACGCCGACCTTCACCGCCGATTCCGACATGCCGCAGCGTTGCGCGGCCTCGGCCACGGACAACCCCTCCAGCTTCACGAGCTGGATCGGCAGGCGGTGGCGGTCGGGCAGGGCCTCGAGCAACATGCCGACATCGCGTCGCGCGTCCGTCGGTTCGACATCGGATGCGACGAACAGGCCGCCGTCATCCTCGAAAGGGTCGTGCAATGCCTCGCGGCGCGAATGGGCTCGGAAGAAATCCATCAACTTGTAGCGGGCGATCGCATGGACCCAGGCGGTGAGCGGCTGCTCCGTACGATACGTGTGCCGCGCATTATGCACGGCCAGCAGGGTTTCCTGCAGGATATCCTCGACATCCGCCTGCGCGCGGGGCAGGCGCCGGCGGAGATAGGCGCGCAGGTGGCCCGAGAGGCCGTCGAGGAAGTCGCGGTAGCGCGTCGCGTCGCCGGCGAGGCCGGCAATGAAACACGCGCGCATTTCCACCTCGGCGGGCGATCGACCCACCAGGTGTCCTTCCGCGACCTCCGCGCTGACCTGCCGATTTTTCATCGGGAGGGATTTAGCCTTGCTGGGTCCGACATCGCAATAACCTGGACGTATGGGAACGTGCCGCGATGCCGGTAACACCAGGAACCATGGCGACGCTTGGATGTTCATGCGCTCTGGTTCGTCCGGGCGTACCGTCCGGTTACACCAGCGCTCCTGTAACCAGACCGGCTCGGCCGACGAACCCTTTCACGACCCGGACTTCCCGTCCGCCATCCGCGAAGGAGCCACCCTATGAACCGTCACGCCGCCACGCTCGCCCTTACCCTTGCCGCCCTGGTCGGCGGTGTCGCCCACGCCGGCGAAGCGCAGGGCGCCGCGAAGCCCGCCATGGAGAAATGCTGGGGCGTCGCCAAGGCGGGCCAGAACGATTGCGCCGCCGGCCCCGGCACCACCTGCGCCGGCACGGCGAAGGCCGATTACCAGAAGAATGCGTGGAAGCTGGTTCCGGCCGGCACCTGCACCTCGATCAAGACGCCCCACGGCAACGGCTCGCTGACGAAAGCAGGCTGACGCCGTGCGCGGACCGCTCGCCGCCGGCCTGAGCTTCAAACCGCAGCACATCGACGGCGCGCTGGAGTGTGCGTCGGCGGGGCTGTGGTTCGAGGTTCATCCGGAGAACTACCTGGCCGAGGGCGGTCCGCATCCGGCCATGCTGGATGCGCTGGCGGAGCGACATCCCGTGTCGCTCCATGGCGTATCGCTTTCGCTGGCCGCCGCGGCGCCACCCGATCCGGCGCACCTGCGCCGGTTGCGCCGGCTCGTCGACCGCGTGAAACCCGTGCTGGTATCCGAACACCTTGCATGGTCGGCATGGGGTGGGGCCTATCTCCCGGACCTCCTCCCGTTCCCCCGCAGCCATGAAGCGCTCGCCCGCGTCGTGGAAAATGTGCAGCGCAGCCAGGACGCGCTCGGGCGGAAGCTTTCGCTGGAAAATCCTTCCCATTACCTTTCGCTCGAGGGGCACGACTGGAGCGAAACCGACTTTCTTGCGGAGCTGGTGCGCCGAAGCGGCTGCGGCCTGCTCCTCGACATCAACAACGTCCACGTGAGCGCGCACAACCTCGGTGTCGATGCGCGCGCCTACCTGGACCGTTTCCCGCTGCGTTCGGTCACGGAGATCCACCTCGCGGGTCATGGCGTCGACGACGGCGTGGCCGGCGGCCTGCTGGTGGACTCGCACGATGCCCCGGTCGCCGAACCGGTGTGGGAACTGTACCGCTACGTCCTGGCACTCGACGGTCCGCGCCCGACGCTCATCGAGCGGGACGGCAACGTGCCGCCGTTCGAGACGCTGCATGAGGAATGCCTCCGCGCGAACGCCCTGCTCGCCGAATGCCGGATGGCGGCATGAGCGGCCTTGCATCGTTCCAGCGGGATTTCGCCGGTGCCCTGTTCGACGAGACGTCGCTTTTCGGCCCGGCCGGCAGGCCCGCCTTCGCGATCTATCGCAATACCGTGATGCGGGCGTGCCTCGACGCGCTGGAAGCCAATTTCCCGGCCGTGGCATGCCTCGTCGGGCGCGACTGGTTCCGCGCCGCCGCCGCGGTGCATGTCGCGGACGAGCCGCCTCGCGACGCGCGGCTCGCCACGTACGGCGAAGCGTTCCCGGCTTTCCTTGCCGGTTTCGAGCCGGCCGCCGCGCTGCCATACCTTGCCGACGTCGCCCGTCTCGATCGCCTGTGGTCGGAAAGCCTTCACGCCGCCGACGCCACCGCGCTCGGGACAAGGCACCTCGCGTCGCTCGCTCCCCAGGCGCTCGCCGGCATGCGCCCGCGGCTCCATCCCGCGACACGCGGGTTCGCCTCGGCGTTGCCCGCGCGCACCATCTGGCAAGCCAGTCGCCAGGGCGAGCCGGTCGACGACGCCCTTGCCTGGGATCCCGAATACGCTGTCGTGGTACGCGTGGGGCACGACGTCCGCGTCCTGCCCGCGGGGGCGGCGGATATCGCACTGCTCGAAGCATGCGAAGCGGGCGCGACGCTCGGGGAAGCGACGCTCGCGGTGGCGGAAGCGCATCCCGATGCACGCATCGACCTCATTCTTTCCGGGCTCCTCCAGTCCGGCGCATTCGCCACGTCATGAAGGAGCCCGCCATGGCATCCACCGTTGTCACGACCTCACGTCCCACCTTGCGCAGCCGCTGGAACGCATTCGCCGGAAGTCTCGAGCGATGGATCGGCCACGACCTGCTCGCACTGGCGGGACGACTGTCCATCGCCGCCATCTTCTTCCAGTCCGGCCGCACGAAGGTGGAAGGGTTCCTCACCGTCACCGAGGGAACCTACGAACTGTTCCGCACCGAATACCGCCTGCCGCTGGTTCCGCCGGAGATCGCGGCCCATATGTCGGCCAGCGTGGAGACCTTCGTCCCGATCCTGCTGGTGCTGGGTCTGGCCACGCGCTTCTCGGCGTTCGTGCTGCTCGGCATGACCACCATCATCGAGATCTTCGTCTATCCCGACGCATGGCCCACCCACCTTTCCTGGGCCGCGATCCTCCTCTACCTCATCGGCCGGGGCGGCGGGCGTCTTTCGCTCGACCGGCTCTTCGGTATCCGTTGATCGAAAAAACAGTGGAGGAGAGGGTATCCTCCTGTAACCGGCCGGCCCGGCCCGGCGAACCTGACAATGCCATTCCGGCAAATCATCCTGTCACGGAGAACGAACATGCATACCGCCACCCATAGCATCGCCGCCGCCGCCGCCATCTTTGCCGTTTCGGTCGCCGCGATCTCGGCCCCGGCCCAGGCCGCTGAGCAGGGCGCCGCGAAGACGGTGCATTGCTACGGCATCAACACCTGCAAGGGCACGTCCGACTGCAAGTCGGCCCACAACTCGTGCAAGGGCATGAACAGCTGCAAGGGCCAGGGCTTCAAGGCAGTCTCCGCGAAGGAATGCAAGGCCCAGGGCGGCAGCGAGACCGAAAAGTAAGTCCCGTGGCCCGGTTGCCCCCTGGGGCGGCCGGGTCGTTTGCCTGGAGCGACGCATGTCCCACCCTGTACCGACACCGTTGTCCGGCTTTGGGCTAGGCCTGCGCATCCCGCATTACGACGATTTCCTCGAAGCGGCGCAGCCCGTCGATTTCCTCGAGGTCATCTCCGAGAATTTCATGGTCGACGGCGGCAAGCCGCTCGACGTGCTCGCCGGTATTCGCGAGCGTTATCCCGTGGCCCTGCATGGCGTCTCGATGAACATCGGTTCGAGCGACGGCGTCGATGCGGATTACCTTGCCCGGCTGCGCCGTCTGGCGGACCGTATCGAGCCGCTGTGGGTGTCGGACCACCTCTGCTGGACGGGCGTGGAAGGATTCAATTCACACGACCTGCTGCCGCTGCCCTACACGGAGGAGGCGCTCGATCTCGTCGCGTCCAACGTGCATGCCGCACAGGATGCCCTCGGGCGGCCGCTGGTGCTGGAGAATCCGTCCACGTACCTCGCGTTTCCGGACGCGGCCATGAGCGAGGCGGCCTTCCTCGCCGAACTGTGCGCCCGCACCGGCTGCTACCTCCTGCTCGACGTGAACAACATCTACGTCAGTGCGACGAACCACGGCTTCGACCCCGACGACTGGATGCGGCACCTGCCCCTCGACCGCGTGTTGCAGCTCCACCTTGCCGGGCACAGCCAGGGGCGCGACATGCTGATCGATACGCACGATTCGCCCGTATGCGATCCGGTGTGGGATCTCTACGCACGCTTCGCCGAACGCCTGGGCGACGTCGCGGTGATGATCGAACGCGACGATCACATTCCGCCGCTTGCGGACCTGCTGGCCGAGCTCGCGCATGCGCGCTCCCTTGCACGCGACTCGCGTCCCCGCGCCGCATGAACCTCAGGGAACGACAGCGTGTCTTCGCCGTCTCGCTCGCGACGGGCGCCGTCCCCTTGGGCGTCGATGCGCGCGGCATGGCCGTCTATGCGAACAACTATCGCGCGCAGCTTCTCGCCTGCCTGCGCGATACCTACGAGAAGACGGTGCTCTGGCTCGGCGACGATGCCTTCGATGCCAATGCGTCGCGCTACATCGACCGTCATACGCCGTCGTCGTGGACCCTGGACGCGTACGGCGAACAATTCGTCCAGTGGCTGGAGAACGCCTATCCCGCGGATGTCGAGGTGGGTGAACTGGCCTGGCTGGACTGGCACCTGCGCCGTGCGTTCTCGGGTGCCGACGCGCAACCCATGGAAGTCCGCGACCTCGTCGCCGACGATTGGGACCGTGTGGAGATCGAGTTCGTCCCGACGCTGCGCTTCCGCCCCATGCTCAGCAACGCGGTCGCCATCTGGCGCGCCCTGGCCGACGAGACACCGCCGCCGCCGGTGGTGATCGTCGATGCCGGCGTCGGCGCCCGGGTATGGCGGCAGGGCCTGTCGCCACGCTTCGCCAGCATGACCGCCGACGAATCCACCTGCCTGGACCTCGCCCTTGCCGGCGCCAGCTTCGGCGAGATCTGCGCCAGCCTCGAGCGCACGCACGACGAGGAGCAGACCGCCCGCATCGCCGGCGGCTGCCTCGGTGCCTGGACCGCCGAAGGGATGATCCGTCAACTCCGGCGGTAGACGCGAGGCCTCGGAACCGACGATGACCAACGACGGCCATTTCGCGCACGGCCTTGCAGGCGACCATCTCGAGCCGGACTGGCCGCCGTTGACGTGGGAAGAAGTGGCCGCCGCGATCGCGCGCGTGCCCTCGTCGGGTGAACTTCGCTCCATCGATTGGCGCAGTCCGAGACCCTTGTCGGCGGCCGCGCTGGCGACGACCGGTAAAGGGCGGGTCTTCGTCAAGCGCCATCATCGCAGCGTGCGCGACGAAGGCACGCTGTTGGAGGAGCATCGCTTCGCCGCGTTTCTTCGCGAAGCCGGCGTGCCCGTGCCGCGCATCCTTCACGACCCCGACGGCAGCACCGTGTTCGGCGCGGAAGACTGGGTCTACGAGCTGCACGAACCCGCGCGGGGCGTCGACATTTACCGGGACGCGTTTTCATGGTCGCCGATCGGTGGCGAGGGCCACGCGTTCGCGGCGGGAAGCATGCTCGCGCGGCTGCATTCGGCAGCGGAAGCCTTCGCTGCGCCGCAACGCCGCACGCACATCCTTGTCGCGCGGGCGGACATCCTCTCGTCGGAGGATCCGCTGGCGACGATCGCCACCCAGCTTCGCGAGCGTTCCGCGCTTGCGCGTTACCTCGGCGAGCGCGACTGGCGCGACGAGATCGGTGCAGCCATCGCGCCCTGGCACACCCGCGTGGCCGGAGCGCTCGCCGGCCAGCCACGCCTCTGGACGCACGGCGACTGGCATGTGTCCAACCTCTGCTGGAGCGGCCCGGAAGACGACGCGCGCATCGTCGACGTGCTCGATTTCGGCCTGTGTGCCGCCACCTTCGCCCTGTTCGACCTCGCGACGGCCATCGAGCGCAATGCCATCGCGTGGCTGGAGGTCGAGCGAGAGGACATCGCAAGGCATGAACTGGCCCTTGCGATCGTCGCCGGCTACCGCTCGGTACGTCCCCTGGATGCCGAGGCGCTGGACGTCCTGGCGAACCTGCTGCCTATCGTGCACCTGGACTTCGCCCTCTCCGAGGTAGAGTACTTCGAGGGAGTCACCCGGCGGCGCGACCACGCCGACGTGGCTTATCACACCTTCCTGCGCGGCCACGCCGCCTGGTTCGCCGGTCCGCACGGCCTGGCCCTCCTCGAGGCGATTCGCAGCGCCGCCTGACGTTTCGTGGTTCAATAGGCGTTCTAGAAGCGGGGGTGCCCGGCGAATGCCGGGCTGAGAGAGTCCCTTGGAACCTGACCCGGTTAGCACCGGCGTAGGGAGCTTGCAGGACCACGGAGGCCGGTTGCGCCCGTGGTCCGCCGTCGCTTCGTCCGTGAACCCCGAAGACGACGATGACCCTCTCCCGTACCCCGCTCGCCCTGGCCCTCCTGCTCGCCGCGACCGTCGCGCATGCGGCCGACGAAGCACCGGCGCCCCAGCAGGCGCGCACGCTTCCCACCGTGGACGTCCACGCGACCACGGTCGACAGTTACCGCGCCACCGATTCGCAGCTCGACACGTTCGGCAGCTTCGGCAGCGCACCGCTGCACGACACGCCCGCGGCGATCACGGTGATCACCCGCGCGCAGATCGACGACCGCCAGCCGAGGACGTTGAGCGAGCTGGTGCGCGGCGACGCGGCGATCAACGACAACTACGCGCCCGCCGGCTACTACCAGGACATCTCGATCCGCGGCTTTCCCCTCGACCTGGCCACCGGCTTCCGCTTCAACGGCATGATCATGTCGGCGGAACAGCTGCTGGCGCTGGAAGGCAAGGAGCGCGTGGAAGTGCTCAAGGGCCTCGGTGGACTCGAAGCGGGCGTGGTCGAGCCGGGTGGTCTCGTCAACTACGTGAGCAAGCGCACGGCGGACGTGCACACCGCGACCGTCGGCACCGATTCGCATGGATCGAGCTATGAGGCGCTGGACCTCGGCGCGTGGTTCTCCCCGACGTTCGGCATGCGGGTGAACGCGGCGAACGAGAAAACGCATTCGCCCATCGAGCATGCCGATGGCCGGCGCAGCTTCGTCTCCGTCGCGGCGGACTGGAAGATCACCGATAAGGCCACCCTGCTGCTCGACACCGACTACCAGACCAGCGGCCAGCGTTCGGCATCGGGCTACCAGTTGCTGGGTGGCACGGATATTCCGCGGCATCCGAGTCGCACGCGGCTGCTCGGCTACCAGCCGTGGCAGCGGCCGGTGGGTATCCACTCCAGCAACAGCTCGCTGCGCTTCAATTACCGCTTCAGCGACAACTGGAATGCGCAGCTGTCGGCCGGTCACAGCCATACCGTGATCGACGACAACGTGGCCTTCGCCTACGGCTGCTTCTACGCGGCATCCTGCGCGTCGGGCGCCACGCCGGGCTACTTCTTCGCGCCCAACGGCGACTACGATGTCTACGACTACCGAAGCCCGGACGACACCCGGCAGAACGACGAATGGCGTGGCGTGCTCACGGGCAGTTTCGCCACGGGATCCGTGGACCACGAACTCAACGCCGGTGCCACCTCGTTCCGTCGCACGGTCGACCAGCGTCCCTATGTCTACGATTACGTGGGGACGGCGAACATCGATGATCGTGTCGTGCCGGTGTTCGACCCGTCGCCGAACCAGCCCGGTGCCTCGGTGCGCCGGCTGACCAGTTGGCAGCGCACGCTGTTCGCCATCGATCGCATTCATCTGGGCCAGGCCTGGCAGGTGCTGGCGGGCGCGCGTCACGTCCGGCTCGACGAGCGTTCGTACGACGATACCGGCGCGCTCGACCGCCGCACGGAGATGAGCAAGACATTGCCCCAGGCCGCCGTGCTTTGGCAGCCGGCCGAGCCGCTTGCCGCGTACGTCAGCTATGGCGAGGGCCTGTCGCTCGGACGGGAAGCGCCTTACTGGACGTCCAACGGCGGCACGACGCTCGCGCCGCTGCATTCGCGCCAGGTGGAAGCGGGCGTGAAGTACGCGGTGAGCGATGCGCTCGACCTGCAGGCGGCCCTTTATCGCATTCGCCAGTCGTACCAGTTCGCGCGGCCGGACGATACCCCGGAAGGCTTCACCTTCGTGCAGCAGGGGCAGGAGGTGCATACCGGCATCGAGTTGAACCTTGCCGGCCGCGTCACCGACAACCTGCGGCTCACCGCCAGCGCGAACGTCATTCGCGCGCGCGCCGAGGATACGGGTGCGCCTTCGTACGAGGGCCACCAGGTGGTCAACGTGCCGCGCTGGCGCACGGCGCTGTACGCCGACTATAGCCTGCCGTTCGTCCGTGGCCTGGCCGTTCTCGGCGGCTGGCGTTACGCGAGCGCGAATGTCGCCACGCCGGACGGCGCGGTGCGGGTGCCGGCATATCACGTCTTCGACGCGGGCCTGCGCTACGCGATGAGCGTGAGCGGTCACGCGCTGACCTTCCGGTTGAACGTCGACAACGTCTTCAATCATTTCTATTGGCGCGACACCGGCAGCTCGGGCGGCGACAGCTACTTGTTCCCCGGCATGCCGCGCCTGGCGCGCGTGTCGATGACCTATGAGCTTTGAACTGTCGCCCTTCGAAGTCTTCGCCGCGCTGGTGAGCGCGGCGGGGGTGTGGCTCACCGCGCGACGCAGCCCGTGGTGCTGGCCGGTGGGACTCGTGTCGGTCGTCGCCTATGCGTGGATCTTCGTCGACGCGAAACTCTATTCGGACATGCTGCTGCAGGCGATCTTCGCGGTGTTGATCCTATACGGCTGGCACCGCTGGCTGCGCAACCTCGACGATGGCGGGCATGTGCGCGTCGCCGCGCTGTCCCCGCGCGAGGCGCTGCTGCACCTCGCCATCGGCGGCGCCGCCGCGCTGGCGCTTGGCTACGCGATGCATCGTTACACCGACGCATCGCTGCCCTGGCTCGATGCGGCACTCACCGCCTTCAGCCTCGTCGCGCAATGGTGGCAGGCACGACGCCACGCGGCGGCGTGGTGGCTGTGGATCGCGGTGGATGTGTTCTACGTGGGCGAGTATGTGTACAAGTCGCTGCCGGTGACGGCGGTGCTCTATGTCGGCTTCATCGTCCTTGCGGCGATGGGTTTGAAGGCATGGCGTACGGTCCGTTACGTTTGACACCTTTCCGCGGCGCGGACTTTGCCTAGAATGCGACGACGCCAAGCATGAGGGAGTCGAGCGATGCGTCTATGCCTGATGTTGCTGCTCTTCGTCGGTTCGACCGCGCTGGCCGCCGAGGTGCCACTGCCCTTGCAAGCCGCACGTGCTGCGGCGGCTGACGGATGGAAGGCCCATGCCGCCTTCGTCGCCGAAGGAACGCAGGAAAGCGAAGGCCTCCAAAGTGCATGGCGAGAGGCCGTCGACCGGCACTCGGGTTACTGGAGGGCATCGGTGAAGCATGCGGCGCGCGCTTACGCCGACGGTGCGGACGCGAAAGGCCGCTGGCACCAGGACGTCTCCGGTGGCGTGCATCCGCTCGACTCGAAGGAGGCGCGCACCGTCGCCGTGACCGAAGGCTGGTTGCTGCGGATGGGCTGGCTGGACGCCGACGAGACGGCGTATTCGGCGGGCACCGTCGACGACGGCCTGCTGCGCGTCGAAGCCACGCCGCATGGCGGTCGCACCGTCACGCTCTGGATCGACCGCAAGACGGGACGCGTGGTGCGTGCGCAGTGGCGCTCGTCGTTCTTCACCGTGACCCGCGAGTTCGAGGATTATCGCGACACGCACGGCGTGTCGATGCCTTACCGTATCGCCACGGTAGCGAAGACCGACAGTGGCACCGAAGACAGCAACGAGACCGTGCGCATCGATCGCTACACCGCGCCGGATGCCGCTACTCTCGCGAAGGCGCTGGAACGTCCGCCGCTGCTCCCCGGCGACGTCGTCATGCGTGGTGGCGCGCGCGAGGCATCGACGCCGATGACGCTCGAAGGCGGTGCGCTTCTCGTCGACGTATCCATCAACGGCGCGGAGCCGTTGCCCTTCATCCTGGACACCGGTGGCCACGCGATCCTGACAGAGGCCACGGCGAAGAAGCTCGGCATCGAGGGGCAGGGCAAGGGTGTCAGCACGGGATCGGGTCCGGGTTCCATGGCGATCTCGTACGCGCGCGTGGGCTCGATGGCCCTTGGCGATGCCACGGTTCGCGACCAGACCTTCCTCGTGATGCCGTTCGGTTTCAGCTTCTCCGATCGTGGCGAGCGCCCGCCGATCGCCGGCATCCTCGGCCTCGAAGTGTTCGAACGCTTCGCCGTCACCTTCGATTACGACGGCAAGCGCCTGCTGCTCGTTCCTTTCGATGGCAAGACCGCACCGCTGCCTGGCAAGGGTACGGCCGTGCCACTGCGCTTCACCTCGGACATGCCGCTGGTCGACGGCTCGCTCGACGGGAAGCCCGGCGTGTTCGGGATCGACACAGGTAACAGCGGCCACCTGCTCGTCTTTCCCCAGTGGATGGAGCGCAACGGCCTGTTCGGACGCTACAGCAGGGGTTACGCGCTGGGCGGTGGCGGCGGCGTGGGCGGTTCCTTCGTGTCGCGCATCTCCCATATCGACTCGCTGGGCATCGGGAGCCTCACCGTCCACGGTCATGTCGCGCAGCTCACGCCGCCGAACGCGGGCGCCACGGCGAACGTGAGCGAAGCCGGCAACATCGGCCAGGACGTGCTCTCGCGGTTCCTCGTGCACATGGATTACCGCCGGGCCGCCATGTACCTCGCGCCACGGACGTCGACGCCGGGCGGTCCCTGGAACCTCGACCCGGGAATGCGCGTCGGCCGGAAACAAGAGCGGCCGGACCGCTTCGTCGTGGCGCTCGTGGTGCCGGGAAGCCCGGCGGCCAAGGCCGGTATCCGCGCCGGCGACGCCATCCTCTCCGTCGATGGCGTGCCCGCGGCGAAGCTTGGCGGCTGGGGCTGGCGCGACGTCTTCAATCGGGCGAAGCCGGGGCAGAAGGTCGTCCTGGCGATGGCCAACGGAAGGAAGGCGACGCTGGAGCTCGCGGATTTCGCACCGTGAGCGATCCGGACGACTTTTTCAGAATAGTTCCATGGGCCGCCGTGGCGAAGTCGCGCATCATGGACGGGTCGCCGCGGGTTGGCTCCACGGCTGGCTCAAGGACTTGAGCCCTGTTCGCCAACCAGTGAACGGCACGGCCGGGGCGTGGGACGCGCCCCGGCCGTTCTCTTTCAGGGCTGCTGCCGTGGCGACGTACCCCAGTCGCCCGGCCCGAACGACAGGTGCAGCACGGTACGCGTGTCGTTTTCGAGCGGCGGCTGGTATTCGAGCGAAGTGCAACCGTTCGCCTGCTGCCGCCGGGCGGCCAGAGCGGTCGTCTTCGCCAGCTGCGCGGCGTGGGCCGCTTTGCCGGTTCGATCGGCCTTGAGCAGTACGCGATAGCCGTCGGCGCTCACGCCGTCCTTCAGCCCGGCCGGCGGCGCCTGCCCCGCGGGCGACACCACGATGTCCATTTTCCGTCCGCACGTGCCCACGCTCACGATGTCGATGCCGTCCAGCAGGCTGCCGATGAAACGGTCCGCATTTTCCGCCAGGGAGTCGACCGCTTCGACCGCGGTGCTCAGGCGGATCTTCACGAAATAGAGCTTGCGGTAGAACAGGTAGGCACGCGAAGTAAGCATGTCCTGCTGGGCATCGAACACGATGGGCAGGAAGCGGCCTTCGACCTTCCTGCCGCCGGGCAGCACCGCGGTATAGGCGCTTTCCTCGCCCCACCATACGTTGCGATAGATCTGCTGGCGCTCGGCGAAGGACACGGATTCCCGGAAGTCCTCCATGGCCCGGTGCAGCATCGTGGCGTTGTCGCCCTCGCCGGCCGGGTAGATGAATACGTCGGCGACGATCCACTCGGCATGGTCGATCGTGTAGCGCAGCGACACGCCGGCGGCGATGTCGCCTTCGTCGGCATAGTTCTTCACGGCCACCAGCGTGGCATCGGCCAGCCGTTTGGGCGCGACGATCCAGGTGTCGTCCACCACGCCCCGGTGCTCGGCCGGGCCGGGAAACGCCGACGGCGACTCCGCCGGCACATCCTGCGCACGTGTGGTCATGCCTGTGCACAGGCACAGCAAGACGGGGATTGCCTTCCACCGCGACATCGTCACCAGTCCCAAGATCGTTCGAACGCCAAACCCCGCGCGCGCACTATAGCCGTCCGTTCGTCTCAACGGGAGCGCCTCGTCGCGCGAAGTCGCCGGCGCAGAAAAGTCAGGGTCGCTGCTTCCAATTTCCGGGGAAATCGGAGGCAGGTTTCGGGAACCGAGCGATGGAGGTGGCCATCCGTCCACCCGGTGAAGACTTCCGGATGGATGTACGACGCCCGGCACACGGCGGGCGTGTTGCCCAGCACGGCGGCCACCTCCTTCACGGCTCCCGCGAGCAGGGATTTCACGGCCCGGTCGCCACCTTCGTCGGGCAAGGCGAGAGCGGCGAGCACCGCGACGGCCTGCACGGTGCCGCCCCAGGTCCGGAAGTCCTTCGCGGTGAACTCCCCGCCGGTGATCTCACGCAGGTAGTCGTTGACCATGCCGGAATCCACCGGTTGTGGCTTGCCCTCGTCGTCGATGTACTGGAACAGCCGCTGGCCGGGCAGTTCCTGCACGCGACGCACGGCTTTCACCAGCCGGCGGTCGTCCAGCTCGATGTCGTGCCAGAGTCCGCTTTTCCCCCGGAAATGAAAGCGGATGCGACCCTTGCGCACGGCGGCGTGGCGGGAGTGCAGTGTGGTGAGCCCGTACGAGTTGTTCTGCTTCGCATAGGCGTCGTTGCCTACGCGGATCATCGTTTCCTCCAGCAGGCTCACCACCAGCGCCAGCACCTTCTCGCGCGGCAGGCCGGGCAGGGCGAGGTCCTTGCGCAGGCGGCGGCGCAGGCGCGGCAGCGCCTCGCCGAACTCGAGGATCCGGTCGAATTTCCCCCGGTCGCGTACGTCGCGCCAGCGCGGGTGGTAGCGGTACTGCTTGCGGGAGCGCGCGTCGCGTCCGGTCGCCTGCAGATGGCCGCGTTCGCTCGTGCAGATCCATACGCCGGTATAGGCGGGCGGGATCGCCAGTGCCCGGATGCGCAGGAGCACGGATTCGTCGGCGATGGGGTGCCCATCCGCGTCGAGGTACTGGAAAGAGCGGCCGCGCTTGCGCCGGGCAATGCCCGGATCGGTGTCGCGGACGTACACCAGGCCTGCGGCTTTCGCATGGGCCTGTTCGGACCTGACCGGTTCGAGCGCTTCGGGTGGAGGATTCCGGGACATGGCCGGGACTATGTCCCGGCGAGCTATCAAGACAGGGTGAACGCGCCGTCAGGCCACCCGGCAGAACACCGCCTTCAGGTAGCGGTTTTCCGGTACGTTGCTTGCCACCGGATGATCGGGGCCTGCGCCGGCGACGTCGAGTACCTGGATGTCCCGCCCGGCATTGAGCGCGACGCGGCGGATCATCTCCAGGAAATCGCCCTCGCCGACCAGTCCCGTGCAGGAGCAGGTGAGCAGGATGCCGCCCGGCGCCAGCACGTCGAGCGCGGTGCGGTTCATCGCGAAGTACTTCTTCAACGCATTCACCACCTGGTTGCGGTCGCGAGTGAGCTTGGGCGGATCGAGCACCACGGCATCCCAGGTCTCGCCGCGCGCGATGGCCGCGCGCAGCCATTCGAACACGTCGCCCTGTTCGAAGGTGGCTGCCACGCCGTTCATGCGGGCGTTCTCCCGGGCCACCTCGAGGATCGCCGCGTCGGCGTCCACGCCGGTGGCCTCGCGCGCGCCGGCTTTCATCGCGTGCACGGCGAAGCCGCCGGCATTGCAGCAGAGATCGAGCACGCGCCGCCCGCGTGCGAGCGCGGCGAAGCGGCGGCGGTTCTCCCGCTGGTCGGCGAAGAAACCCGTCTTGTGCCCCAGGCCGGGCGCCGCATGGAAGGCGAGGCCATGCTCGTGCACGTCCACGGCCGCCGGCGCGTCGTTGGAGCGCACGTCGAAGGATTCCTGGCGCTGCACATGCTGTTCGGCGAACCAGTACAGCGACGCGCCCGGGAAATGGCGAAGCAGTTCGGCGTGGATGGTCTCCCGGAATCGCCACATGCCGGCGGCGAAGTACTCCACCACGAGATGGTTCGCGTAGCGGTCCACCACGAGGCCGGACAGGCCGTCGCCTTCGCTGTGGACGACGCGCCACGCGTCGCTGACCTCGTCCAGGCGCAGCAGCTCGCGGCGCAGTTCCACGGCGCGGGCGAGGCGAGCGGCGATCCAGCGCTCGTCGATCGCCTCGTCGGCACGCAGGGTGAGCAGGCGCAGGGCCACGCGGGCATGCCCGTTCCAGAAGCCACGGCCGACAAAGCGGCCTTTGGCGTCCTCCACCTCCACCACGCTGCCGGGAGGCAGGCGGTCGGAGGGCTTCACGATCTGGGCGGACCAGACCCAGGGATGGCCCGGCACACGGTCGGACTTCAGGCGGATGACGGGGAGGGGGGAGGCGTTCATCGGGGAATGATACCGGCCCTCAGCGGCCGAAGCGCAGCACCAGCCACGACGCCAGCGCGAGGAGGTTGATGCCGATGTGCGCGGCCGAGGGACCGCCGAGCGCGAGGAGCCAGCCATGTTCGGCGATGGCCCAGTCGAAACCGAGGCGCGGCGAGCGCTGCAGGGTGAGCGAGAGGTTCGCGTACGCGCCGCTGGAAAGGGCGTAGCTGAAGACCGGCGTGGCAAGCAGCGGTGCCTGCAGGAACTGCGCCCAGATCGACATGCCGGTGCCGCGGCCGTCGTTGCTGGCAAGGAGCACGCCGGCGACGAGGATGAAGGCGAACAGCAACACGCCGAGGACGGCGACGATGGCGTCCACACCGCCGAAGCGGCCACCGAGCAGGCGGTTGAACTGGTGCACCAGGCCGAAGAGCCCGCCGGCGATCTCGAAGACGGCGATGATGCGGGTGAGGAAAGAATGCATGAGGTCTCCCATTTTATGTAGGAGCCGCTATAGCGGCGAGAAGCCAACGGAGCAGCGACGCGGTGAGGGAGGTTCCCTCGCCGCCATGGCGGCTCCTACAAATCCATCAGATCGTCGGCGATGTCGTGCAGGTCGGCGATGTGCTGTTCCCACCAGCGCGCCTCGGCGGCGAAGGGGAAGGCCGTGGGGAACGCGGGATCGTGCCAGCGCTCGGCGATCCAGCCGGCGTAGTGCACCTGGCGCATCGCCCGCAGCGCGGGGACGAGGGCGAGTTCCAGGGGATCGAAGTCGCGGAACTGCGCATAGCCTTCGAGCAGGGCATCCATCGCCGCGTCGTCGCCCGCGAGCATCCACAGGTCCTGCACGGCCGGGCCCATGCGCGCGTCGTCGAGGTCGACGAAGTGAGGACCGGCATCGGTCCACAGCACGTTGCCCGGATGGCAATCGCCGTGCAGGCGGAGGTGGCGCAGCGGACCGACGGCTTCGAAGCGCCGTGCGACCGCATCGTCCACGCGCCCTGCCGCGTTCCGATAGGCATCGAAGAGGTGCGCGGGAAGCAGGTCCGAGCCAAGCGCCGCGCGCATCGGCGCATCGATCATCGTGGCGCGGTCGAGCGTGCCGCGCGCGTGGAAACGGTCGCGCGATCCGACGGCGTGCATGCGCCCCAGTAAACGGCCGAGCCACTCGAGCTGGTCGGGGGATTCCAGCGACGGTGCCCGTCCGCCGCGGCGCGGATACAGCGCATAACGGTAGCCCTCGCGACGCAGCAGCGTGCGTCCCTCGACGACGAGGGGCGCCACCACGGGCAGTTCCGCCGCGGCGAGTTCGAGCGCGAAGGCATGCTCCTCCTCGATCGCGGCGTCGGGCCAGCGGTCGGGGCGGTAGAACTTCGCGACGACGAAGCCGCCGTCTTCGAGCCCCACCTGGAATACGCGATTCTCGTAGCTGTTGAGAGCGAGCAGGCGGCCGTCGCTCCAGCTGCCCGCGGCGTCGACGGCGGCGAGCACGAGATCGGGCGAGAGCGCGGCGTACGGGGCGGGCCCGGTCACGCCCGGAGGTTCCCCGGCGCGCCGCCCGGCGACGGAATCACGGCCATCGTGAGACGCGAGAGGCATACGAGCTTTCCGTGTTCCTCTTCGAGGCGGATCTCCCACACCTGGGTGGTGCGGCCAAGGTGCATGGCCCTGGCCGTGCCCGTGACGATGCCGCCGCGAACCCCGCGGATATGGTTGGCATTGATGTCCAGGCCCACGGCCACTTCCTTCTCCACGTCCAGGGTGAGCAGCGACGCGGTACTGCCGAGTGTCTCGGCCAGCACGACGGAGGCGCCGCCATGGAGGAGTCCGAACGGCTGCCGGGTGCGTTGGTCGACCGGCATCGTGCCGCGCAGCCAGTCGTCGCCGCACTCCGTGAAGCGGATGTCGAGGGTTTCCATCATCGTGCCGCGGCTCCAGCCGTTGATCCTGGCGAGATCGATGGGTTGATTCCAGATGGCCATGGCCGTCGTGTTCCTGTGGGGCAAGCCGCCATTGTCCTACAATGGAGGGGTGCCCACCGTAACCCTGACAGCGTCCGGCAAGCGCTTCGACGCAGCCGCCGACGAGACCGTGCTCGAAGCCGCCCAGCGCGCGGGAATCGCCCTCCCGTATTCGTGCCGCGGCGGCGTGTGCGGCAGTTGCAAGGCCACGCTCGTCAGCGGCGAGTGCAGTTATCCGCGCAATCCTCCCGTGGCGCTGTCCGGCGTCGCGCCTTCGCGCCATGCGATCCTGCTCTGCCAGGCGGTGCCCCGGGGCGACATCGCCATCCAGGCGCGCGAGATCGCCTCGGTGGAAGACATCCCGCATCGTCGCGTCGAGACCGAGGTGGTCGAACGCCGGGCCCTCGCGCCCGACGTGGTCGGCGTGTGGCTGAAGCCGCTCGACGGTGTCCGCGTGAACTGGCTGCCGGGACAGTACCTGGACGTGGTGCTGGGCGATGGCAAGCACCGTCCGTTTTCCATCGCCTGCGGTCCGCGCGAGGACGGTCTCATCGAACTCCACGTGCGGCATGTGCCAGGAGGGGGTTTCACCTCCTGGGTGTACGACTCGCTGCGCGTGGGCGACCGCCTCACCGTCGAGGTTCCCTTGGGCACCTTCGTGCCGCGCGAGGATTCCGAGCGGCCGATGCTGTTCATGGCCGGCGGCACGGGCTTCGCGCCGGTGAAAGCCATCGTCGAGCATTTCATCGCCTTGGGCACGCGGCGGCCGATGCACGTCTACTGGGGCGCGCGCAACGAGGCGGACCTGTACCTGTTGGATCTCGCCCGGCACTGGGCGGGCGCGCTGCCCACGGTCCGCTTCACGCCCGTGCTGTCGGATCCCGCGGCGGCGCGCGCGAGCGGGATGCGCGAAGGACTGATCCATGAGGCACTGCTCGAGGACCACCCGGACCTTTCCGGTTTCGACCTCTACATGAGCGGCCCGCCGGCGATGGTCGCGACCGGCCGCCAGCTCTTCATCGACGCGAACCTGCCGGAAGACCGCCTGTATTTCGATTCGTTCGACGTGGCGCCGGATGTGCTGAGCGCGATCCTGCAGGGCCGGGCCGGGATCCACGGCCTCTAGTGTCCCCAGCCATGTCGGGCGACGGTTTGGTTACTTCTTGCCTTTGACGACCGGCAGCTGTGCCGTCTGCCACGCATAGGTACCGCCGTCGAGCACGAACACGCGGGTGAAGCCGGCCTTGACGAGCCGGTTGGCGGCCTTGCCCAGGCCGCGTCCGTCCTTGTCGACGAGCACCACCGGGAGTTCCTTCGCCTTGGACAGGTCCTTCTGCGTTTCCGGGTCGAACTGGCTCATGGCCACGTTCTTCGCGCCGGGGATGTGCGCTTTCTCGAAATCCGCGCTGGCGGAAAGATCCACGATCAGCGGCGTGTCGCGGTTGATCAGCTGGGTGAGCCCCGCGGGAGTCAGCGACTTCCACTTGCGGAACAGGCGACCGACCTCGCCCGCGACGAGAGCGACGAGGATCGCCACGAACAAAGCCACCAGCAGCGCGTGGTTGGTCACGAAGGCGGGCAGCTTCTGCATTACGTCGTTCATCGGGTCTTTCCGCGTCCCAGGAGGGGGGTAAACGGCCGATTATATCGGCTGGGCACCGATTAGTGCGGCGAGAAGTCCGGCAGGCCCGTCATCAGGCTCCACTTGTTCTTTTCGCGGTCGTAGTGCCAGCGCTGGCGATCCACGATGCTGCGCTCGGCCTGGGTATTGATGTTCACCACGTTGATCTGGACCACCTGGACCACGTCGTCGTCGCCATCCGGCCGTGGGCCGGAGCCCTCGTCGTAGCCGGTCACCCGCAGCTGCCCCAGGCGGCCCTGCTCGATCGAACTCATCGGGTGCTCGGCGGCATAGTCCTTGTCGACAAAGGTCTGCGCGCCGCCGAAGTCGCCCCAGCGGATCGCCGAGGCGTAGTTCATCAGGGTCTTGTTGAGAGCGAGGTTGCGCTTGTCGGTGGCGCAGCCCGCGAGGGCCAGGAGGGCGAGGGCGAGGGCGAGGGCGGGCAGGGCGATCAGGCGCATGAGAGCTTCCATCGAGGCGTCGGGCCGCATTATGCCCGGCGTTTGGCCACGAAGCGCGCGTCGAGGGTGGCGGCCGGCTTGCCCCCGGTGCCGGGGACCATGCAGGCGAAGTCGGCGCGGGCGCGGCCGCGGGATTCCAGCGTGGCGAAGAACGGTTCCCAGGCCGCGCCCGGGGCCAGGGTGGCTTCCGCGCGCAGGTCGTCCCAGACCGGGTCCAGGTAGCGCACCGTGGAATCGGCCACGAACACATCGCAATCGAGCCCGCGCTCGCGCAGCCGGGCCTCCACCAGCGCCCAGCAGGCCACGGTCATGAGGCTGGCCAGGCTGCCGCCGAAGGCGCAACCCTTGTCGTTGATGTTGGGTGCCAGCGGCGCGGTCATGACGAGACGGTCGCCGTCGAAGGCCGCGATGCGCAGGTCCATGGCGCGGGCGAGGGGGATGCCGTCGCGGATGAAGCGTTCAAGCTCGGGGAGAGGGGCGTGGATCGTGGTCATAAGCGGCGAAGTTTACGTGCCGGCGGGAACCGTTCGCACGCGTATGTGAAGACCCAACCTTCGGCATTGGCGACGGCGTCCCCACCTTCCCTATGCTCATCCTCAGTCGCAGGATGCCAGACAGGACTCTCAGTAGTGAGTCGCTCCCTCCCCCTTCGTAACGTCACCATCGTCATCACCCGTCCCGCAGGTACCGCCGGTCCCCTCGCACGGCGCGTTCGCAAGCTCGGCGGCATTCCCGTCAGTGTGCCGGGTCTTTCCCTGCGCGCCACGGAAGACGCGTCCGCGGTGGACGCGGCCTTGCGCCGCGCGCTGGATGGCGACGTGCTGGTCTTCACCAGCCCTGCCGCCGTGCGTTTCGCCGCCGACGTACTCCCCCTGGCCACGAACGCCACGGTGATTGCCGTCGGTCGCGGCACGGCGCGCGCGCTGAAGACGGCCAATGTCCCGGACGCCCGTTTCCCAGAAAAATCCCAGGACAGCGAAGGCGTGCTGGGCATGCCCGAACTGGCCGACCTCGGCGGACGGCGGGTGGCCCTCGTCGGGGCGCCGGGCGGCAGGGGGCTGCTTCGCGAGCAGCTCGCGCTGCGCGGTGCCCGGCTCGAGGAGATCCACGTCTACCACCGCGTGGCCCCGCGCATCGACCGGCGCCATATCGATCCGCTGCTCAAGCTGGGCCGCCGGTCGGCCGTGCTGTTGTCCAGCGCCGAGGCCCTCGACCACCTCCGCCGGGCGCTGATCGCCCCCGCCTGGCGCAAGCTGGTCCAGGCCGTGGCCGTGGTGAGCAGCGAGCGCATGCGGGACATCGCCGTCGAAGCGGGTTTCGACCGCGTCGCCGTGGCCCGCTCCGCGCTGCCCGGCGATCTGCTCAAGGCGGCCGCCGAGGTGTCGTTCACCCGCCGTTGAGCGAGGTGTTCCGTGCGTTCGCGTATGGCCTGCTAGCATGGCGGCCATGACGAACGAGACCACTCCGACCGACACCTCGCCGGCTGCGCAGGCCCCCGCCGCCGCGCCCTCGCCCGCCACCTCGCGCCGGCCCGCCGCACCCGCCCCACGGCGCGGCGGCGGGGGCCTGGCCATCGCCCTGGTGTTTTCCCTCGCCGCGCTGGGCGTGGCGGGGTACACCGCCTGGACGGTCTGGGGCATGCGCGAGGACCTGGGCGTTGCCAACGGCCTGCGCGGCCAGGTCGACACCTTGCAGGCCGGCGTGGACGGCATGCGCGAAGAGAGCGCCAACCTGCGCCGCCGCCTGAGCGACGCCGATGCCGTGAACCGATCGGCGCGAGAGGAGGTGCTCGGTGTCTCCGAGCGCACGCGCAACCTCGAGGACGCGGTGGCCAATCTGTCCGAGCGCAGCCTGAGCGGGCACGACGCCATGCTCCTCGACGAGGCCGAGTCGCTGCTGCGGATGGCAAAGGAGCGCTTCGCGCTGTTCGGCGATGCCAGTGGCGCATTGGCGGCCTACGACCTCGCCGACAAGACGCTGGCCGCCGTCAACGACAGCGCCTTTGCCGCGGTACGCCAGGATCTGGCCGCCGAGCGCGAGGCGCTGGCGGCCGTCGCGCCCGCCGCGCGGACCAACGATCTTTCCACGCTGGCCGACCTGCGCGCGCAGCTCCCCACCTTGCCGCTGAAGCGTGACGAGGCGACGCCGGACGGCGATGCGCAGCCGGGTTTCTGGCAGCGTGCCGGCAGCGCACTGGGCAGCATCGTGCGGGTGAGCCACGACGACGGCTCGCCGGTGGCGCTCGCCGACGAGCGCATCGCGCGCGAACTTGCCGCGCTCGACGTGGCGCACGCGGAAGCCGCCGTGCTCGCGTACGACGACGTGGGGCGCGAAGCCGCCCTGAAGCGGGCCGATGCCGCGCTCGCCGCCTATTTCGACGGCGAGGCACCGGCGGTGCGGGCCGCACGCTCGCGCATCGCCGCGCTGCTGGCCACCCAGGCCCGCGGCGGCAAGCCGACGCTCGGGGCCGCGCTGGGCGAACTGCGCAACCTGCGGTCGGTGCATGCGCTGCAAGGCGGCGCGCCGAACGCACATCCTGCCGCCGCCGCTTCCATCGCGGCACCGGCGCGTCCATCCAGTGCCGCCGCGCCGCGCGAGGGCACGCCATGAAACCCTGGCGATGGATCGTCGGCCTGATCTTCGTCGCGGTCGTCGCGGCGTTCGCCTGGCACTGGGTCGCCGAGGATCCCGGCTACGTGTTGGTCCGCCTGCGTGGCACGAGCGTGCAGATGACGGTGGTCACCGCGCTGGCCCTGTTGCTGCTCGTCTGGGCCGCGATCGCGGCGATCGTGGCCCTCCTGCGCTGGCCGTTCGGTGCGATGACGCGACGCCATCGCCGCCTCAGCCGCCGGCGTCTCGCCGATGGCCTCGTGTCCCTCGTCGAAGGACGCCACGGCGAAGCCGAGCGCGAGCTCAACCGCGCGGCGCGTTATCCGTCGGTGCGCGGCCCGGCCTTGCTTGCCGCCGCCGAAGCCGCGGAACGCCATGGCGAATCCGCGCGTGCACTGGAAACGCTGGACCAGGCGGCGCAGGAAACGCCGCGCGCGGCGCGTGTCCTGCGCGCGCGCTATCTGCGCGACGCCGGCCGCGCGAGCGAAGCCGTCACCCTGCTGGCGCCCGAGGCGACCGCCGGTTCGCTCACGCCGGCCGGCTGGATCGAATACGCCGAGGCATCGCTGGCATCGGGCGAAGCGCGCAACGCGATGCGCGCGCTGGACCCGTTGCAGAAGAGCAGCGAACTGGGCTCGCGCGGTTATGCGGATATCGAGTCGCGCGTGGTGACCGCTTACGTCCTGAGCGCCACCGACGGCGCGACGCTCGCCACGTTGTGGTCGCAACTGCCCAAGGGCCAGCGCCGCTTGCCCGCGGCCGTGGACGCCTACGCCCGGCAGGCCGCGCGCCATGGGCAGACGATGGCGGCGATGGACGAAATCGAAACCGCGTTACGCCGGGAATGGTCGCCCACGCTCGTCGCCACGTACGGTGGCATGGGGGCGGAAGACATCGAGCAGCGCCTGCGCCGCGCCGAAGGCTGGGTGGACACGCATCCCAATGACGCCGCGCTGCTCACGGCGGTCGGCCGCATGTGCGTGCGTGTGCGCCTGTGGGGCAAGGCGAAACCTTATCTCGAGCGTGCGTTGGCGATCGAACCGCATGCCGCGGCATGGGAAGCGCTGGGCGACGTCTACCTTGGCGAGAACCAGCCCGATCTTGCGCAGCGCTGCTATCGCAACGCGCTCGCGCTGGCGCGCGGCGAAGCCACCGAAGCCTTGCCCGAGGAGCTGCGTGCGCGCCGCATCGATACGCGCGTCACGGCGGTGGAAGAGCGCGACCAGCACGGCGTGCCGCGTCTTTCGCCCTGAAGAATGAGATGCCTCAGCGCTTCGGCGGGTGCCAGAGCCCGTCTCGGGCGCAGTTATCGCCTCGCGACTTCAGCGTGGCGATCTCCTGTTCATCGAGGCCGGCGAACGCATCGATCCGGTCCATTCGCACGTAGAGCGCCGCGCATTGCTCCGCGCTTTCATGCGGCACGGATAACCTCTCAGGCGACGAAACCAGGTTAGGGGCGATCCTCTCCGCGTTCAGAAGGTAATGCGCGCTGCTGCCGAGCAGGAAGAGGAAGAAGCCGGCGACCGTCCACATGGTCCGGCGGTCGCGCGAACGCTGTCGAACGTTATCCACGCGCTTCGGCCAATACACCGACGCAGGCGGCGCCATGCGCCTGTAAGTCTCCTGCATCGACGGCGGCTGCGCGTCGAACGCCGCCTTCCACGCCTGTAGCGTGTCGGCTGACACGTGCAGGCTCAGCCACGCAGGAAAGCGCTCGCTGAGCCTGCTTATCTCCGGCCAGCGGCGCGCCATCGAACTGTCCAGCCCGAACTCCGCCTGCGCGAACATCTCGATCCACGCACGGCGGCGATCCTCCGGCAAGGCGAGCCAATCCTCGCGCTGCGCGAGCACCAGCTCGATCCATTGGCCGCGCTGGCCGAGAGAGGAGAGATGCCCCACCTCGCGCCAGTGGAACTGCTCCTCGGCCGCCGCGAACACCGCCGCACGGTGGCCGATACGCTGCAGGCCGAGGAGGTCGATGAGGTATTCCTCGAATCGTCCCGGCGCATCGATGTACTGCGTGCGCAGCTCCGCCAGTGCTTCCTCGAGCAGTTGCGGGACCGCCTCGACCCGGCGCGCGCCCACGTCGGCGGCGAAGCGCCAGGCCAGCGTGACCGTCGGATCGATGTAAGGCGGCGGGGTCTCCTCCGGCGGAGGAGAAGCGGATTCCGTATCCGGCGTTTCCTTTTCCGGTAACGGGAAGTCGGCAGGCGCGGTCGCCTGCTCGCACCACGCTCGCGCTGCTTCATAGGCGTTGCGAAGGTGCGCGAACCCCGCGGGATCGGTCGCGGGATCGATCCCGCGCAAGGCGGTCGCGTACGCCCGGCGCACAGCGACGAGATCGGCGTGGGCGGGCAGTCCGAGGACTTCCAGGTGCCAGTGCATGCTCAGTCCACCGGATCCGGGGCGAAACGGTAGTCGCGTTCGATCGTGTCCAGCGCCTCGCGGAACGCAGCCGCATCGCGTGCGATCAGGCGCGCTTCCTGGGTCGCGAGTACTTGCTC
This sequence comes from Luteibacter yeojuensis, assembly GCF_011742875.1. Lineage (NCBI taxonomy): Bacteria > Pseudomonadati > Pseudomonadota > Gammaproteobacteria > Lysobacterales > Rhodanobacteraceae > Luteibacter > Luteibacter yeojuensis. Next base: position 2,506,936 of record NZ_JAAQTL010000001.1, on the reverse strand, counting down.
GAAGCGCAGGACGAGTTGTCCGACACGCTCGCGCATGTCCCCGAGCAGCTGCTCGTAGAGGCGCTCCGCGCGCGCCATGAGCGTGCGGTTCTCCAGAGTGTCGCGCGGGTGGATCTTCAACGCGGAAAGGGAGGCGAGGCGCTGGGCAATCTCCGCCGGCGTGAGTTGCGTACCGCCGTTTTCGATCACCAGGCGTTCCCTGGCACCCGTGGCGACGACGGTCACCTCGACCTCGAGCAGGCCGTTCACGTCGTAGGTAAAGCGTACGTCCACGCCCTCGGCATGGCCCGGTCCCGGCGTGAGGGGAACCACCACCTCGCCGAGCGAAACGTTGTCGCGCACCATGCGCGATTCGCCCTGGTATACGCCGATGCGGATCTGCTTCTGTTGCGCCGACACCGGCGAGAAACGCTGCACGCGGCTTACCGGCACCACGGTGTTCCGCTCGATCACCGGCGCGTAGAAACCGCCAGCCTGCGCGCCATGTTCGAGGACGCGCACCACCTCCGTCCCGAGGGTGTAAGGACAAACGTCCGTCATCACCATCTCGTCGAGGGCCTTGTCCTTCATCTTGAGGCCGGCCTGCACGGCGGCGCCGAGTGCCACGACCTCGTCCGGGTTATGTCCCACGGCCGGAAAACGGCCGAACATGCGCGTCGCCAGCGCCCGGATCATAGGCATGCGCGTCGCGCCACCCGCCAGCACGATGTTGTCGAGGTCGGCGGCACGGATGCGGGCGTCGCGCAGTGCGCGCTCGATCGGACGCCACAGGCGATTGAGCAAGGGCTGAGCCAGTTTCTCGAAAGCCTCCTGATCGATCGCCGCGCGAGCGGCATCGTCCTTGTAACGGATGTCGAGCGTCGCGGTTCCTTTCGCGCAGAGCTCGCGCTTGGCGGCCTCCGCCCGTGCGGCCAGGCGCTGCATGAAGACGGCGTCGTCGCGTGCTGCCGCCGGAATGCCATGGATGAAGGCGAGATCGGCGATGAGGCTCGTGAAATCCTCGCCACCCAATATGTTGTCGCCGGCGCTGGCGCGCACTTCCATCACGCCTTCGAACATTTCCAGGATGGACACGTCGAAGGTGCCACCGCCCAGATCGAACACGAGGAACTGCGTCTCGCCCTTCGCCTCGTGCAGGCCGTAGGCCAGGGCTGCCGCGGTGGGTTCATTGAGCAGGCGCTCTACCTTCAGGCCGGCGAGTTCGCCGGCGACGCGTGTCGCCTTGCGCTGCGCGTCGGAAAAATACGCGGGCACGGTGACGACGGCTTCGCCGACGGGACGGCCCAGGAAGGCTTCCGCGTCGGCCTTCAACGCGCGCAGCACGAGGGCGGACAGCTCCTCGGGCCGATAGTCGCGATCGCCGAAGCGCACGCTGCGCGTGCTGCCCATATAGCGCTTGAACAGCGCCGCGGTCCGCTCGGGGTGCGTCTGCAGGCGCTCGCGCGCCGCCTGCCCCACCAGGACGCTACCGTCCTCGTCGATGCCGACACAGGACGGTGTGAGCATGCTGCCCAGGGCATTCGGAATCAGGCGCGGCCTGCCATCTATCCAGGCCGCGACCAGACTGTTGGTCGTGCCGAGGTCGATACCGACGATCATGTTTTCCCCTTGTGTCCCCGTACCGGCCCTGTAGGAGCCGCTACAGCGGCGGGGAGCCGTACCTCGCCGCTTCATCGCTCCGTGGGCTTCTCGCCGCTATAGCGGCTCCCACAGATTATGAACTACAAGGCGGTCAGGTTCGCGTAAGCGTAAACCAACCATTTGCTCCCGGCATCCTCGAAGTTCACCTGCACGCGCATGTGGGCACCGGCACCCTCGGCGCTCACGATGGTGCCCTCGCCGAACTTGGGATGGGTGACCCGCTGGCCCAGCCGGATCGGCGAGGACTCCTCGAAGGAGGGCGCCGCGGCAAAGCGGTCGGCATACGCGGGACGGGAGACCTGCACCCTGGGGCGCAGCTCGTCGACCAGCTCGGGGGGAATCTCGCCGAGGAAGCGCGAGGGCCGCGCCAGCATCTCCGTGCCATGCATGCGGCGCGATTCCGCGTGCGAGAGATAAAGCCGCTCGCGGGCGCGCGTGATGCCGACGTAGGCCAGCCGCCGTTCTTCTTCGAGGCGGTTCTCCTCTTCGGTCGAGCGCTGGCTCGGGAACAGTCCTTCTTCCATGCCGACGAGGAAGACCACGGGAAATTCCAGCCCCTTCGCCGAGTGCAGGGTCATCAGCTGGACGCAGTCGTCCCAGGCCTCGCCCTGGCCTTCGCCCGCTTCGAGCGCGGCGTGCGACAGGAAGGCCGAGAGTTCGTTGAGACCGGCGTCGACGTCCTCGGGCGTCATCTCGAAACGGCTGGCGACGTTGACCAGTTCGTCCAGGTTTTCCACCCGGGCCTCGCCGTTGCCGCGCTTGTCGTTTTCGTAGAAGTCGCGCAATCCCGTATGGACGATGGCGTGTTCGATCTGTTCGGCGAGATCGAGCGCGGAGGACCCGTCTCCTTCCTCGCCACCATGGCCGGCGAAGGTGCGTGCCAGGGTGTCGATGAGGCCGAGGAAAGCCTTGACGGCATTCTTCGCGCGGCCGGCCATCGACCCGATCGACACCTCGGTGAGCGAGGCCTCCCACATGGAACTGCCGTCGGCGCGCGCGCGGCGGCGCAATTCGTCCAGGGTACGGTCGCCGATGCCGCGCGGTGGCGTGTTCACGGCGCGCTCGAAGGCGGCGTCGTCGTGGCGGTTGGAGGCGAGGCGCAGGTAGGCCAGCGCGTCCTTGATTTCCGCACGCTCGAAGAAGCGCAGGCCGCCGTAGACGCGATAGGGCAGGTCGCGCTGGATCAGCTGTTCCTCGAAGTTGCGCGACTGCGCGTTCGAGCGGTAGAGGATGGCGCAATCGCGCGCGTTGCCGTGTTCCGCGATGTATTCGCGGATGCGCTCGATGACGAAACGGGCTTCGTCCTGTTCGTTGTACGCCGCGTACAGCGCGATGCGTTCGCCCTCGCCGCCGTCGGTCCACAGCTGCTTGCCGAGGCGGCCGCCGTTGCGGGCGATCACCGCGTTCGCGGCATTCAGGATGGTCGACGTGGAGCGGTAGTTCTGCTCGAGCCGGATCGTCTTCGCGCCAGGGAAATCGCGCAGGAACTGCTGCACGTTCTCCACCTTGGCGCCGCGCCAGCCGTAGATCGCCTGGTCGTCGTCGCCGACGACGAAGGCCTGCCCCGTGCTGCCGGCCAGCACGCGGATCCATGCGTACTGCAGCGTGTTCGTGTCCTGGAACTCGTCGATCAGGAGGTAGCGCCAGCGTTCCTGGTAATGCTTAAGGACCTGCGGATCCTTCAGCCAGAGCTCGTGCGCGCGCAGCAGCAGCTCCGCGAAATCGACCAGGCCGGCGCGCTGGCACTGCTGCTCGTACGCCTTGTAGACCTCGACGAAGGTGCGGGTGACCGGATGGTCGCGATGCTCGATGGCATCGGGGCGCTTGCCCTCGTCCTTCCAGTGGTTGATCTGCCAGGCGGCCTGGCGCGGCGGGAAGCGGGCCTCGTCCAGGCCCATCCCGGCGATGACGCGCTTGATGAGGCGCTGCTGGTCGTCGGAGTCGAGGATCTGGAAGCCTTCGACCAGGCCGGCTTCGCGCCAGTGCCGACGCAAGAGGCGGTGGGCGATGCCATGGAAGGTGCCGACGGTAAGGCCCTGCGTCCCGCCCGGGATGAGGCCGTCGAGGCGGGAGCGCATCTCGCCGGCCGCCTTGTTGGTGAACGTGACGGCGAGGATCGCCCAAGGTGGCACCCGTTCGACCTGGGTGAGCCAGCCGATCCGGTGGGTCAACACGCGGGTCTTGCCGGAGCCGGCGCCGGCGAGGATCAGGTAGTGGCCCGGCGGAGCACTGACCGCCTCGCGCTGGGCGTCGTTGAGGGAGTCGAGCAGGTGGGAAACATCCATCCCCCCATTGTAACGGGTGTGGACGGGGCCCTGGCCGCGGCGGCCCTCGCCGCGGCCAGGATGGGATCAGTTCTTCCGCGCGATTCCCGCCACGGCCACGATGCCGCCGATCACGATGCCGGCGATACCCACCCACTGCGGGATGGCCTTGTCGTGCGTGGCCTCGATCCTGGCCGATCCGATGGAGGCGACGGTATCGGTCTTGCTGTAACTGCCGTTGCCCAGGGTCACCCACAGGCCGAGCCCGATCAGGATGACGCCGACGACGATGAGACCTGCACGCATGTGGATTTCCTCCCGGTTCTGATGTGGCGGAAAGGATGGGGTCACGAATGTGCATGGTTCGTGTGCAAAAAAAAGCCCCGAGAGCCAGGGGAGCTCTCGGGGCCCGGTGGAGGGTCGGATCCAGGGGAAGATCGGACCCTCCGCAGGGTGACTCCAGGGAGGTGGAGTCCACCGATGGGACGCCGTTGCGTGCGTCCACAGGTATTGACGTTCGAACGTGCCGAAAGTTGCAGCGTCGCCGCAAAAAAGTCAGCGTTCGTTCATGCCGGAATTTGGCTAACGGAAACCTTACGTTTGGATGGCCGATCAGTGGGCTTCGTCCCAGTTTGCGCCGACGCCGATGTCCACCTGGAGCGGTACGCTGAGGGTCGCGGCGCCCGCCATGCGTTCCTCGATGCCGGCCCGGACGTCGTCCACGGCATCGGCGCGTACCTCGAACACCAGTTCGTCATGCACCTGCATCAGCAGGCGCACGTCGTCGCGGGGCTCGATCCATGCGGCCACGGCGATCATCGCCCGCTTGATGATGTCGGCCGCGGTGCCCTGCATGGGCGCGTTGATGGCCGCCCGCTCGGCGCCCGCGCGGAACGCCTGGTTCCGCGACTTCAGGTTTTCCAGGTAGAGGCGCCTGCCGAACAGGGTCTGCACGTAGCCGTCGCGATGGGCCTGCTCGCGGGTGGCGTCCATGAAAGCCCGTACGCCCGGGTAGCGCGAGAAGTAGCGGCCCATGTAATCGGAGGCTTCGCCGCGATCCACGCCAAGCTGGCGGGCGAGGCCGAAGGAACTCATGCCGTACATCAGGCCGAAGTTGATCGCCTTGGCGGCGCGGCGCTGGTTGGCCGTGACCTCCTCCGGCGACACGCCGAACACCTCGGCCGCCGTGGCCCGGTGGACGTCGCCCCCTTCCTGGAAGGCACGTACCAGGCCCTCGTCCTTCGAGAGGTGGGCCATGATGCGCAGTTCGATCTGCGAATAGTCGGCCGCGAGGATGCGCCAGCCCGGGGGCGCGATGAAGGCCTGACGGATGCGGCGGCCTTCCTCCGTGCGTACCGGGATGTTCTGCAGGTTGGGATCGGACGAGCTGATGCGGCCCGTGGCGACGGCGCCCTGGTGGTAGCTGGTGTGCACGCGGCCGGTGCGCGGATTGACGATGCCGGCCAGCTTGTCGGTGTATGTCGAGCGCAGCTTCGCCAGTCCGCGGTACTCGAGGATCAGCCGCGGCAGCTCGTGCATGTCCGCGATGGCTTCCAGCGCTTCCTCGTTGGTCGAGGGCTGGCCCTTGGGCGTCCTGATCTTCGCGGCGAGCCCCAGTTCGTCGAACAGCACGGTCTGCAGCTGCTTCGGCGAATCCATGTTGAACTCGTGGCCCGCGGCCGCATAGGCCTGCTTCTGCAGTTCGACCATGCGCTTGCCGAGGTGCTGGCTTTGCAGGCGCAGCTCGTTGGCGTCGATGAGCACGCCCGTGCGTTCCATCTTCGCCAGGACCGGCACGAGCGGTATCTCGATGTCCGTATAGACGGCCCGCAACGAGGGCTCGGCCTCCAGCCGCGGCCATAGGGCGTGGTGCAGGCGCAGCGTGATATCGGCGTCCTCCGCGGCGTAGCGGCATGCGGCGTCGCAATCGACCTGCGAGAACGGGATCTGCTTCGCGCCCTTGCCCGCGACCTCTTCGTACTTCACCGTGGTGTAGCCGAGGTAACGCGAGGCGAGGGAATCCATGTCGTGGCGTGTCGCCGTGGCGTTCAGCACGTACGACTCGAGCATCGTGTCGTGGGCAAGGCCGCGCAGGGCGATGCCGTAGTGCGCGAGGATGTTCACGTCGTACTTGCCGTGCTGGCCGACCTTCGGCCGCGCGGGGTCCTCGAAGATGGGCTTCAGCGCGCCGAGCACGTGCTCCTTGGACAACTGCGCCGGCGCGCCGGGAAAATCGTGCGCCAGCGGCACGTAAGCCGCCTTGCCCGGCTCCACCGCGAACGACAGGCCCACGATATCCGCCTGCATCGCGTCGATGTTCGTCGTTTCGGTGTCGAAGGCGATCAGCGGCGCCGTCTCGAGCTTCTCCAGCCAGGCCGCGAAGCGGTCTTCGGTGACGACCAGCTCGTACTCGCCTTCGCCGGCGAACCCGGGCGCCACCGTGGGCGCCGCCACTGCGGGAGCCGCGGGCGAGGGCGCCGGCGCGGTCGCGTCGGCCGTGTCCAGGTCCTTCAGCGCGGCCTTGAAATCGTAGCGCGTGTAGAGCTCGCGCAGCGCCTCGACGTCCCGCTCGCGCCTGTGCAGGTTCGTCGGCCCCTGGTCGAGCGGCACGTCGGTGCGGATCGTGACCAGTTCGCGCGAGAGCGGCAGGCGCGGGATCGCCGCGCGCAGGTTCTCGCCGATCTTGCCGCCGATCTTGTCCGCGTTGGCGAACAGGTTATCGAGGTTGCCGTATTCGCCCAGCCATTTCGCGGCTGTCTTCGGGCCGCATTTTTCCACGCCGGGCACGTTGTCGACGCTGTCGCCCATGAGGGTGAGGTAGTCGACGATCTGCTCCGGGCGCACGCCGAACTTCTCGACGACGCCGTCGATGTCCATCGTCGTGTTGCTCATCGTGTTGACGAGCACGATGTGCGCGCCCACCAACTGGGCGAAATCCTTGTCGCCCGTGGAGATGACGGTGTCGATGCCCTGGTCGGCGGCCTGGCGGGCGAGGGTGCCGATCACGTCGTCCGCTTCCACCCCCGGCACGCAGAGGATGGGGAAGCCGAGCGCGCCGACGATCTTCATCATCGGCTCGATCTGCGCCCGCAGGTCGTCGGGCATCGGCGGGCGGTGGGCCTTGTACTCGGGGTAGAGGTCGTCGCGGAAGGTGCGCCCCGGCGCGTCGCAGACGAAGGCCACGTAATCCGACCCGGCCTTCATCGTCGTGCGCAGCATGTTGACGATGCCGAACAGCGCGCCGGTGGGCTCGCCAAAGGTGTTGGTCAGGGGAGGCAGCGCGTGGAAGGCGCGGTACAGGTACGAGGACCCGTCGATGAGGGTGAGCGTAGGCATCCCCGGATTCTCTCACGGCCGCCCGCGAACCGTCCGTTCACGTGGCCGGAGGTATCGGAGTTGCTATGCTCGTCATCCCGCAAGGAGGACTTTCCCATGAACCGCCCGTATGCCCTCGCCGCCGCGCTCGCCCTGATCCTGGCCTTACCCGTCGCCGCGCAGGACACCTCCTCGTTCAAGCCGGCGCCGCCGCCGCCGGGGCTCAACGATCCGGGCGTGAAGGCGGGCGAGCCGGACCGCTCGGGTCAGAAGCCGATCGAGCGCCCCGTGCCCTACGACCAGGCCCAGGACGGCAAGACCACCCCGGCCACCTCGGATGCCAACCGGAGCTCCCACTCGACCGTGGCGCTGCCATCCATGCAGGACGACGGCAGCGTGGACGCGCGGGGCAACCCGGCGCCGAAGCTCAGCCGGTCCTACGACCGGCAAGGCAACCATGTCGACGAGTTCACCATGGGCGGCAAACCGTATATGGTGGTGGTGACGCCGAAGAACGGCGTGCCCCAGACCTACATGCTCGACCAGTCCGGCCATCCCATCCACGATCCGAAGAACGGCCCGGTAAGCCCCGTTTTCTACAAGGTTTACGAGTGGGGCAAGGCACCGAAGCCCGCCGGTTCCGACTGAAGCCGCCGACCGTCCAGCCATCCGCTCGGGGTAGTGCCTGAAGATGCCGTTCGTATTGAACGGCAGCGCTAAAGGTAGCGGCCCCGCCTGGCAGGCGTTGCAATTGGCACATTCCCATGGTCCCTTGGCGCATGCGCCGCTTCCTTCCCGACAGCTTCACCCTGTCCCTCGTGCTGACCGTCCTGCTGGCGAGCCTGCTGCCTTGCCGCGGCGAAGTGGCCGCTGCCTTCGAGGTGGTCACCGATCTCGCCATCGCCCTGTTGTTCTTCCTGCACGGGGCGAAGTTGCCGCGCGAGGCGGTCGTGGCGGGGACGCGTAACTGGCGCCTGCACGCGACCGTGCTGGCGAGCACCTTCGTGCTGTTTCCGGTGCTCGGCCTGCTGCTGCGCCCGGTGCTCGCGCCGCTGGTCACGCCCGACCTCTACCTGGGCATCCTGTTCCTCTGCACCTTGCCCTCCACGGTGCAGTCGTCCATCGCCTTCACCTCCATCGCGCGCGGGAATGTCCCCGCGGCGGTCGTCGCGGCGTCGGCGTCGAGCCTGCTGGGCATCTTCATCACGCCCGTGCTGGTGGGCCTCCTCATCGCGGGCACGGGTCACGGCGAACTGTCGTGGCATGCGGTCGGTGCGATCGTCGTGCAGCTGTTCATCCCGTTCGTGGCCGGGCAGGTCGCACGGCGCTGGATCGGCCGCTGGGTGCAGCGCAACGCGAGGCTCCTGGGTTTCGTCGACCGCGGCTCGATCCTTCTGGTCGTCTACACGGCCTTCAGTGCCGCCGTGCTGCAAGGCCTCTGGCATCGCCTGCCGCCGTCGGTGCTGGCGGGGCTGGTCGTGGCGAACGCGATCCTGCTCGCCTGCGCGCTGCTCGCCACGCGCTATGGTTCGCGCGCGCTGGGCTTCTCGCGGGAGGAGGAGATCACCATCGTCTTCTGCGGTTCGAAGAAGAGCCTGGCATCGGGCGTGCCCATGGCGAAGGTGTTGTTCGCGGGGCACCCCCTGGGCATGATCGTGCTCCCGATCATGCTGTTCCACCAGATCCAGCTGATGGTGTGTGCCGTTCTGGCGCGGCGCTACTCTGCGCGAAAGCCGGCATTGCAGGAGCCGCTATAGCGGCGAGGAAACCTTGCCTCGCCGCTTCATTGCTCCGTGGGCTTCTCGCCGCCATGGCGGCTCCCACATGGTTGTTTCAGTGGCGGAAGTGGCGGATGCCCGTGAAGACCATCGCCATGTCCTGCTCGTCGGCCGCGGCGATCACTTCATTGTCGCGCATCGAGCCGCCGGGCTGGATCACGGCGCGGATGCCTGCCGCGGCGGCGGCGTCGATGCCGTCGCGGAACGGGAAGAAGGCGTCCGACGCCATCGCGCTGCCCGGCACCGCCAGGCCCGCTTCCTCCGCCTTGAGGCCTGCGATCTTCGCGCTGACCACGCGGCTCATCTGACCGGCGCCGATGCCGACGGTGCGGTTGTCCTTCGCGTAGACGATGGCGTTGGATTTCACCATCTTCGCGACGCGCCAGGCGAACAGCAGGTCGTCGAGTTCGGTCGGCGTCGGCTGGCGCTTGCTGACGACCTTCAGTTCGTCGCGCCGTACCTGCCGGTTGTCGGCGGTCTGCACGAGCAGGCCCGAGCCCACGCGCTTCACGTCGTGCGTGTTGTGGCCCTCGCCCTCAGGGATCTCGAGCACCCGCACATTGGCCTTCTTCGCGGCTTCCGCCACGGCGCCGTCGTCGACCCGTGGCGCGATCAGCACCTCGACGAACTGGCGCTTCAGGATCGTTTTGGCCGTTTCCGCGTCTAGCGGACGGTTGAAGGCGATGATGCCGCCGAAGGCCGAGGTGGGATCGGTCGCGTACGCGAGTTCGTAGGCGGCCAGCGGATCGGCGGCGACGGCCACGCCGCACGGATTCGCATGCTTCACGATCACGCAGGCCGGCGCATCGAACTGGCGCACGCATTCCCACGCCGCGTCGGCATCGGCGATGTTGTTGAAGGAGAGCTCCTTGCCCTGCAACTGGCGGAAGGTCGCGAGCGTGCCGGGCGCGGGGTAGAGGTCGCGGTAGAACGCGCCGGCCTGGTGGGGGTTTTCACCGTAGCGGAGGTCCATCACCTTCACGAAGCGGCCGTTGGACTGGGCCGGGAATTCGGCGCGCCCGGCGATGGCGGTATGCGACTCGTCGAGGCTGAGGCCCGAGAGGTAGTCGCTGATGGCGCCGTCGTAATCGGAGACGCGATTGAACGCGGCGACCGAGAGGCGGAAGCGCGTGGCGCGCGAGAGACCGCCCTTCGACTCGATCTCGGCGAGCGCATCGTCGTACTGCGCGGGATCGGTGAGCACGCCTACGTCGTTCCAGTTCTTCGCCGCGGCGCGGAGCATCGCCGGGCCGCCGATGTCGATGTTCTCGATGGCGTCTTCCAGCGTGCATGCCGGATCGGCGACGGTGCGCTCGAACGGGTAGAGGTTCAGCACGAGCAGGTCGATGGGAACGATGCCGTGTTCGGCCATCACCGCATCGTCGGTGCCGCGCCGGCCCAGCAGGCCCCCGTGTACACGGGGGTGCAGCGTCTTCACGCGGCCGTCCATGATTTCGGGGAAGCCGGTGAGGTCGCCGACGTCGCGCACGGCGATGCCGGCCTCGCGCAGCGCCTTGGCCGAGCCACCGGTGGAAAGGATTTCGACGTTCGCGGCGACGAGGCGCCGGGCGAGGTCGGTCAGGCCCTGCTTGTCGGAGACGCTGACGAGCGCGCGGCGGACGGGGACGAGATCGGGCGTGGGCATGGGCGCTTCCGGGGTCGAAAACGCGCCATTATAGCCGTCCGGCCGCGAGGCGGCGCCTTCAGGAGATGCCGTGGGCCGCGAGCTTCTTGCGCAGGGTCGCGCGATTGATGCCGAGCGCGGCGGCGGCGCGGCTCTGGTTGCCTTCATGGAAGGCGAGCACTTCGCGGAGGAGGGGGCCTTCGACTTCGCGGATGACGAGGGCATGCAGGCCTTCGCCGAACTCCGTGTCGCCGATGTCGGCCAGGTAACGACGTACCGTGCGGCTGACGCATTCGCTGAGGGCGCTCTGCATGGAGGTCTCGTTGGCGGCGGCCTCGGCAGTCAGTCTCACAGCGTTCAAGGCATTCCCCTCTGCAGGCCGGAGCGCGGAGCCCCGGTCGGTTCTTGTCGTATCGTCGCTTGGATTGCGGCCTGGACACACCTCGCCGGGGTGGTCGACAGTCGCGAAGGGAACCGAGTGTACTCGCCCCGGACGATGAAGTGCAGGCTTGCAAAAAGAAAATTTTTCGAACGGTTCAGTCGAAGCTGAATGCGAAAGCGACCGCGCGCTGGCCCGGGTCTTGCACTTCGAAGACCATCGCCGTCGTCGCGCCGCCGGCAAGACCGCGTGCGCGCGTGGCGGCGTCGCCTACATAGTCTTCCGGCTGGAAGCGACGCATCGCTAGGCGTTGGCCGTTCGTATCGGAAAGCACGATCGTCACGATCGGATACGGCTGCGCGAACGCGGCATCGTTGTGCACGCTCGCGGTGATCAGGAGGCCGTCCCTGACCGATGGATGCTGCTCGACGTCGCGGGCGAGAAGGCGCAGACGCGCGGGTGCGGACACCAGCGGAAGACGGCAACCGATGGCGGCGCAGCCGGTCTCGATCAGCGGTCCGACCGTGGGGTCGGCGATGAGCACGTCGCGCTTCGCCCAGGCGAGCTGCGCGCCGAGGCCGATCACGAGCACCGTGCATACCGCGACCCATGCCGCCGTGCGCCAGGACCGTCGGCGCGGCTTGGCGAAGCGTGGGGTGAACGTGAGTTGCGAGAAATCCTCACCCGGTTCCTCGACGGCGACGCTGTCGTCGGCGGTCGGGACCGCCTCCACCGGCTCCGCCGCCGCCTCGACGGCCGGGCGGGGGCGGAACACCGCCACATCGGCCATGGGCGGCTCCTGGTCGAGCGCATGTTCGGCCAGCCGCGTGAACGGCTCCGGCGGCAGGTGCGTGGCCAGGGTGCCCAGGGCGTTGAAGACGGCGTCGCAATGGCAGCAGCGCAGGCAGCCGCAGGCGGGAACGAGGAGTTCCGCTTCCAGCTTGTAGACCGTGAGGCACTCTGGGCACTGCGTATACATCGCCCGATCATAACGGCCGCGCCGCGTCCGTGCGCACCCCGGTAGAATCGTGGGCCCGTCCCTCGCACTGGCCCCACGATGCCCTGGCTCGAACTTTCCCTGACGATCCGCGCCGCCGAGCAGCCGCGTGTCGAAGCCGCGCTCGAGGATCTCGGCGCCCTCTCGATCACGTTGCAGGATGCCGACGCCGAGACCCCCGACGAGGAGGCGATCTTCGAGCCCGGCGTGGGCGAGATCCCGCTGTGGAACCAGATCGTGCTGAACGCGCTCTTCGATGCCGACGCGGACAAGCGGGGTCTCACCGCGGCCATCGCCGACGACCTGCCCTTCATCGAACCCGCGCAGATCGTATGGCGCGTGGTGGACGACCAGGATTGGGAACGCGCCTGGATGGACCAGTTCAAGCCGATGCCGTTCGGACGCCGCCTGTGGGTGTATCCGTGGAACATCGAGCCACCGGCCGACGGCGATATCGTCGTGGTGCGCCTGGACCCCGGCCTCGCGTTCGGCACCGGCACGCATCCGACCACGGCGATGTGCCTGGAGTGGCTGGACGGCCAGCAGCTGGCGGGCAAGCACGTGCTGGATTACGGCTGTGGCTCGGGCATCCTCGCCATCGCTGCGTTGAAGCTGGGCGCGGCGATGGCCGTGGGCATCGACAACGATCCGCAGGCCTTGCTGGCGTCGCGCGACAACGCCGAACGCAACGGCGTGGCCGGCGATCTGGACGTCTATCTGCCTGGCGAGGCACCGGCGGCGCTCGCCGACGTACTCGTGGCGAACATCCTCGCCGGTCCGCTCGGCGAGCTTGCCCCGACGTTCGCCGCCGCGGTGAAACCCGGTGCGCCGTTTGCGCTGTCGGGCATCCTCTTCGGCCAGCACGAGGAACTGCTGCTCCGTTACGCCGTGTGGTTCGAAGGGCTGGAAGTGCGCAGGCTGGAAGACTGGGTACGCATCAGCGGCTATCGTAGTACTCGGTAACTTTGTGGGAGCCGCTTCAGCGGCGATCCCGCGGCAGCGGGCAAGCCTGCCGCGAGCACCCATCGCCGCTGAAGCGGCTCCCACACCAAGCTTTAAACCGCCGGCGGCGTTTCCTTCTGCTCAGCCATCCGCTTCTCCAGGTAGTGGATGTTCTGCCCACCCTGCTGGAAGCCGACGTCGGCCATGATCCGCTGCTGCAGCGGAATGTTGCACTTCACGCCTTCGATCACCGTCTCGGTCAGGGCCATGCGCATGCGTGCGATGGCGGTGGCGCGATCCGGACCATGCACGATGATCTTGCCGATCATCGAGTCGTAGTTCGGCGGGATCCGGTAGCCGTCGTACAGGTGCGTGTCCACGCGCACACCGGGGCCGCCCGGGGCTTCGAAACGCTTCACCGTGCCGGGGCTCGGCATGAAGGTGTCCGGATCTTCCGCGTTCACGCGGCACTCGATGGCGTGGCCGGTGAGCACGATGTCTTCCTGGCGAATCGAGAGCTTGTGGCCGCTGGCGATCAGCAGCTGCTCGCGAACCAGGTCGATGCCCGTCACCAGTTCCGTCACCGGATGCTCCACCTGGATGCGGGTGTTCATCTCGATGAAATAGAAGCGGCCGTTCTCGAACAGGAATTCGAACGTGCCCGCGCCGCGGTAACCGATGCGGATGCACGCGTCGACGCAGACCTTGCCGATCTGCTCGCGCAACTCCGGCGTGATGCCCGGCGCCGGGGCTTCTTCCACCACCTTCTGGTGACGGCGCTGCATGGAGCAGTCGCGTTCGCCGAGGTGGATGGCGTTGCCCTGGCCGTCGGCGAGCACCTGGATTTCCACGTGGCGCGGATTCTCCAGGAACTTCTCCATGTAGACCTGATCGTTGCTGAAAGCCGCCTTGGCTTCCTGCTTGGTCATCACGATGGAGTTCGCGAGGTGGGCCTCGGTGCGCACGACACGCATGCCGCGGCCGCCGCCGCCGCCCGCGGCCTTGATGATGACCGGGTAGCCGATCTCGCGCGCGATGCGGATGTTCTCGTCCACGTCGTCGCCGAGCGGACCGCCCGAGCCCGGCACGCACGGCACGCCGGCGGCCTTCATGGCGCGGATGGCCTCGACCTTGTCGCCCATCAGGCGAATCACGTCGGCCGTGGGGCCGATGAACACGAAGCCGGACTTCTCCACCTGTTCGGCGAAGTTGGCGTTCTCCGACAGGAAGCCGTATCCCGGGTGGATGGCGCCGGCGTCGGTGATCTCCGCCGCGGCGATGATCGCGGGAATGTTGAGGTAGCTTTCGGCCGACGGACCCGGGCCGATGCATACCGATTCGTCGGCCAGGCCGACGTGCTTGAGATTGCGATCGACGGTGGAATGCACCGCGACCGTCTTGATGCCGAGCGCGTGGCACGCGCGCAGCACCCGCAGCGCGATTTCGCCGCGATTGGCTATGACGACCTTTTCGAGCATGCGTTGTGACCTCAGGCGATGACGAACATCGGTTCGTCGAATTCCACCGGCTGGCCGTTCTCGACCATGATGGCGACGACCGTGCCGGCCACGTCGGCTTCGATCTGGTTGAACATCTTCATGGCTTCGATGATGCCCAGCGTCTCGCCGGCCTTGACCTGCTGGCCCACGCTGGCGAAGGCCGGCGCGCCCGGGGTCGAGGCGGCATAGAAGGTACCGACCATCGGCGCCTTCACCACGTGGCCGGCCGGCAGGCTGGGCTCGGCGGCGGCCGGGGTCGGGGTCGGGGCGGCAGCGGCCACGGCGACCGGCGCGGCAGCCACGGGGGCGGCCATGACCTGGGGCGCGGCGACGGCGACGCCACCCTTGGGCACGCGCGAGAGGCGGACCACTTCCTCGCCTTCCTTGATTTCCAGCTCGGCGAGGTTCGATTCCTCGAGCAGGTCGATGAGCTTCTTGATCTTGCGCAGGTCCATGGGACAAACCTTCTGGTGGTTGAAGCGGGCGCGCCGGGCGCGCCGCGAAAGGGTATTCAGGCCGCCGGGACGGCGAGGCGGAGCAGGGCGGCTTCCAGTGCCAGGCGGTAGCTGTCGCCGCCGAATCCGCAGATCGTGCCGGTCGCGATGTCCGACACGTAGGAGTGGTGGCGGAACGGCTCGCGCGCGTGCGGGTTCGACAGGTGGATCTCGATGAACGGGATGGCCACGCCGGCGAGCGCATCGCGCAGCGCGACCGAGGTGTGCGTGAACGCCGCGGGGTTGATCAGGATCCACGCCGTGCCTTCGTCGCGGGCCTGGTGGATACGCCCAATCAGCTCGTGCTCGGCGTTCGACTGGAACCAGCCGAGGTCGTGGCCGGCCGCCTGGGCACGGGCCTGGAGCGACGCGTTGATATCGGCCAGGGTTTCATGGCCGTAGACGGAAGGTTCGCGCACGCCAAGAAGATTGAGGTTGGGTCCGTGCAGGACAAGGATCCTGGCCACTGTTCACCTTATGACTGGGGCCGGCTCCCCCGGCACGCCGCGCAGTGTGCGCCTGTCGCCTGGTGTTGTCCAGTTCGGTGGAGTTCGACGCAGTTCGCTGGAGATCGTGACTTTCCACACGGCGCCGTATGGTTTCAACAAAAACTGTGAGAGCCGCCAGAGCGGCGAGAAGCCAACGGGGCGATGAAGCGGCGAGGCATGTTCCCCTCGCCGCCATAGCGGCTCCTACAAGGAAAACAGCTTCCGCCAACCCTCGTGCCCCAGCTTCTCCAGCGTCTCCATGTTCGTCTCGAAGATCGCCGAGGCATCGGGGAAGGCTGCCACGGCGCGATCGATGCTGGCCTCGCGGAGCAGGTGCAGCGTGGGGTAGGGCGAGCGGTTCGTGTAGTTGGTGATGTCGTCGGCGGCCGTGCCCTCGAACTGGAAATCGGGATGGAAGCTGGCGACCTGGATCTCGCCCTCCAGGTGCAGGTCGGCGACCGCCGCATCGGCCACCTCGAGGAATTCGTTGAAGTCGATGAAGTCGCCGAGCACGCCCGGGTGGATCAGCAGGGTCGTGTCGATCGTCTCCGCATCCGTGTCGCGCAGTCGCTCCAGCTCGCGGACCAGGTCCGCATGCAGTTGCAGCGGCTGGGTCGCGTCGCTGACCACGTAGCGGATCTGGCCCTTGCGCTGCACCGCCTTGGCGAAGGGGCACAGGTTGAGGCCGATCACGGCGCGCTCGAGCCAGAGGCGGGTGGCTTCGATCGCTTCATCGGGCGAGGGGAGGGCGTCCATGAGCGGGTCGTTCATCGTTCGGGGGCCAGCCATTCGTCGAGTTCGGCCTGGCTGAAGGTGCCGAGTTTCTGCCGCAGGATACGCCCGTCCTCGCCGATCAGGACGCTGTAGGGAAGCACCCGGCGCGTGTTGCCGAAGGAGAGCGAACCGCCCGGCGCATCGGTGTCGGCGAGCAGGATCGGGTAGTCCACCGGCTTTTCGGCAAGGTAGCCGCGCACGGCGACCGCGGTGTCCTCGGCCACGCCCACGATGGCCACGTTGCGCGCGCGGTAGCGCGCCGCGTTCTCGCTGAGGAGTGGCATCTCGCGGCGGCACGGCGCACACCAGGTGGCCCAGAAGTTCAGCAGCACGCGTTTGCCGCGCCAGTCCGAGAGCTGGCGCGGCTTGCCGTCGACGCTAAGGAACGTGGCCGCGGGCGGCGGACCGCCCACGTCGGCGACGATGAGGCCCTGCGGAGGCGGCGGATGGAGGCGGCGGTGCTCCAGGTAGAGCCCCGTCGCCGCGGCCGCGATGGCCAGCGCCACGATCCAGAACGTCGGACCGCGGATCATGGGTGAGCGGCGGCCTCGAGCGCCTTTTCGACGCTGTCGTAGGTGAGGACGGTGGACAACTTCGTGCCCTCGCCGCCGCCCTTCGGGTACACCACGTAGAGCGGCACGCCCACCGAGTGATACTGCTCGAGGAACGCGCCGATGGTCGCGTTCACGTCGGTCCAGTCGCCTTTCATGTAGACGGTGCCCGTGCGCTTCAGCAGCGTGCGGAAGGCATCCGTGTCGAGCACGGCTTTTTCATTGGCCTTGCACGTGATGCACCAGTCGGCCGTCATGTCGACCAGCACCGGCGTTCCCGCGCCGCGCAGTTCCGCGAGCTTCTCGGGGGAGTACGGCACCGAGCCGTCGGTCGCCACCGAGGCGGCCGACGGCGCGGGCAGGCCGTGCACCGTCCACAGTGCCGCGGCGGCCCCGATGGCCAGCACGGCGGTGAATGCCCAGGACAGGACGCGGCCGCCACGGCTGCGGCCGTACCACCACAGCGCCATCGCCAGGAGCACGCCGCCGGCCAGCACGAGGGCGGCGGCATCCGCGCCGCGCTGTTTCGTCAGCACCCAGAGCAGCCATACCGCCGTGAGGTACATCGGGAAGGCGAGCGCCTGCTTCAGCGTCTCCATCCAGCGGCCCGGGCGCGGCAGCAGGCGTGCGACCGCCGGCACGAAGCCCATGACCAGGAAGGGCAACGCAAGTCCGAGGCCGAGCGCGAGGAAGATGAGGAAGGCCACCGTCAGGGGCGCCGCGAAGGCGACGGCGATGGCCGAGCCCATGAAAGGCGCCGTGCAGGGGCTGGCGACGACCACGGCCAGCACACCGGTGAAGAAATCGCCCGACGGGCCCGAGCGGGCGGCCAGCCCGCTGCCGACGTTGCCGAGGGAGCCGCCGATCTCGAACACGCCTGACATGGACAGGCCCACGGCGAGCATGACGTAGACGAGCAGGCCGATCGCCAGTGGTTGCTGGAACTGCGCGCCCCACTGGATGCCGT
The DNA here is from genome assembly GCF_011742875.1 of Luteibacter yeojuensis. Classification (NCBI taxonomy): domain Bacteria; kingdom Pseudomonadati; phylum Pseudomonadota; class Gammaproteobacteria; order Lysobacterales; family Rhodanobacteraceae; genus Luteibacter; species Luteibacter yeojuensis. Next base: position 2,489,223 of record NZ_JAAQTL010000001.1, on the reverse strand, counting down.
GCCCGGCCGCGCGGATGCCCACGATGACGAGGCCGAGCGCGGCGAAGGCCACCAGGACGCCTGCCGTGTACCAGAGCGCGTGGCGGCGCGCGGCGGCCGGGCTCTCGCCGCTCTCGAGGACGGTGATGGCCTTCAGCGACAGCACCGGCAGCACGCAGGGCATGAGATTGAGCACGAGGCCGCCGAGCAGCGCGAGGCCAATGGCCGTGATGAAGCCGACCGGCGCGTCGCCGCCCGGCGCGAGGCCCGCTGGCGGCGGCGTGGGCGCCACCTCGGCGGGGGCCGCGGCCTCTTCCGATGCCTGCGCCGCGCCGACGGAAGCGGTGCCCGCGGCAAGGTCGATGTCGACGTGGCGCTTCATCACCGGGTAGCAGATGCCGTTCTCGAGACAGCCCTGGTAGGCCACGTCCAGCCCCAGGGTCGTCGCGCTCGCGGCACCCTCCAGCGGCACGGGCAGTTCCACCTGGTCGAAATAGACGATCGTGTCGCCGAAGTGTTCGTCGTGATGGGCCGTGCCGCTGGGCCAGTCGGGCTCACCGGCGCTCACGCCGGCCGGCGAGGTCACGGCGATCTGCGTCTTGTCCCGGTAGAGGTAATAGTCCTTCGGCATCGTCCAGCGCAGGAGCAGGTTGCCGCGGTCCTTCACCAGTGCTTCGAAACGGAAAGCCTGGTCGGCCGGTAGCGGCTGGGCGTCGGTGCCTGGCGAGGCCGCGGCCGGCGCGCCGAGCAGCGCGGCGGCATTCGCGGCCGGGGTGGCTGGCGCGGCGGCCGGAATCATGGACGGACCGCCGATGGCGAGCTGCAGGTGCTCGGTGTTCGGCGGGTAGCAGATCTTCGGCTCCACCTCGTGGCAACCCTGGTACTGCACGTTCAGCGCCAGCGTTTTCGTCGACGCGTCGGCCAGGGTGTAGGACACGCTGGCCTGGATGTCGCCGTGGTAGATCTCCACGTCGCCGAGGTACTCGTCGTGCTCCTTCAGGCCGTCCGGAAGGCTCGGCTCGCCCAGCTTCACGGCCGCCGGGTCGGCCGCGGCGATCTTGATCCGGCCGCGGTAAAGGTAGTAGTCCGGCGCGATGCGCCAGTGGAGTTTCACGATGCCGGGCTGGCTGGCGTCCGTCGTGAGGTGGAAGGCCTGGGTGACGGGCAGCAGCTCCTGGTCCTCCTGGGCGAGGACCGGAAGAGCGGCGGCGAACAGGCCGAGGCTGGCGAGGACGGCCAGCGCGCGGCGGACAACAGACATCATGTCGACTCCGTGGATCGGTGCGGCGACGAACCGCGATGAACGTCGATCATTATGACCGGGCGTTTCCGGATTGGCTTGCACCGACCGCGGATTCCAGCCAGGCGAGATAGGGGGCGTGCCCTTCCACCAGGGGCAGCGCCACGATCTCCGGGACCTCGTACGGATGGTTGGCCAGGACGAAGGCCTCCACCGCCGCGAACGCGCCGCGGACGGTCTTCACCAGCAAAAGGTCTTCGTCCTCGGTGACGGTCTCGCCTTTCCAGCGATAGGTGGACCGCATGCCGGGCAGACGGTTCACGCAGGCGGCAAGGCCGCCCTCGACCAGGCCACGGGCAAGGGCGTCGGCCGGCTCGCCTGGCGGGCAGGCGACGAGGATGGCAATGGGTTCGGACATGGCAGGCATTGTGCCTGCCCGGTCGTGCTTTTTCCGGTCCGGCCCTTGAACGGGTATGCGGCGGCGCCATGTGTTCATGGTCCAGGCCCTTCCGATCCGGGGAAGGCTTTGGCTAAAATTCTGGCACTCACCCTGCCCAAGTGCTAACAGGGTGTATCAATTCCTTTGTCCGTCAATCACATGGTTGGAGAAGTCATGAGCAAACTGCGCCCGCTGCACGATCGCGTCATCGTCAAGCGCCTCGAGGAAGAGCGTGTCTCGGCCGGTGGCATCGTCATCCCCGACAGCGCCACCGAGAAGCCGACCCGCGGCAAGGTCATCGCCGCCGGCAATGGCCGCATCCTGGAAAACGGCTCGGTGCGTCCGATGTCGGTCAAGGAAGGCGAGACCGTCCTGTTCGGCAAGTACGCCGGCCAGGAGATCAAGATCGACGGCGAAGAGCTGGTCTTCCTGAAGGAAGACGACATCGTGGCGATTCTGGAAGGTTGATCTTCAGCCCGTAGCTCCGGGGTGGCTTGTCGCAAGACCTGGAAGCCCCCTTTCCTTATTCAAAAATTTTTGAGGCAAAAATTTTTATGGCAGCTAAAGAAGTCCGCTTCAGCGAAGACGTTCGCGCACGCATGCTGAAGGGTGTCAATACCCTCGCCAACGCGGTCAAGGTCACGCTGGGCCCGAAGGGCCGTAATGTCGTTCTCGAGAAGAGCTTCGGCGCTCCCACCGTCACCAAGGACGGCGTCTCGGTCGCGAAGGAAATCGAACTTTCCGACAAGTACGAGAACATCGGCGCGCAGATCGTGAAGGAAGCCGCCTCGAAGACCTCCGACGTCGCCGGCGACGGCACCACGACGGCCACGGTCCTCGCCCAGGCGTTCATCCAGGAAGGCCTCAAGGCCGTCGCCGCCGGCATCAACCCGATGGACCTGAAGCGCGGTATCGACCAGGCCGTCGGCGCCGCCGTGGGCGAGCTGAAGAAGCTCTCCAACCCCACCGCCGACGACAAAGCGATCGCCCAGGTCGGTACGATCTCGGCCAACTCCGACGCCGACATCGGCGACATCATCGCCAACGCGATGAAGAAGGTCGGTAAGGAAGGCGTCATCACCGTCGAGGAAGGCTCGGGTCTCGAGAACGAACTCGACGTCGTCGAGGGCATGCAGTTCGACCGCGGTTACCTCTCGCCGTACTTCATCAACAACCAGCAGTCGCAGCAGGTCGAGCTGGATGACCCGTTCATCCTGATCCACGACAAGAAGGTCTCCAACGTGCGCGAGCTCCTGCCGGTGCTCGAGGCCGTCGCGAAGGCCGCCAAGCCGCTGCTGATCGTCGCCGAGGAAGTCGAGGGCGAAGCCCTGGCCACCCTCGTGGTCAACACCATCCGTGGCATCGTGAAGGTCGCCGCCGTGAAGGCGCCGGGCTTCGGTGACCGTCGCAAGGCCATCCTGGAAGACATCGCCATCCTCACCAACGGCGTGGTCATCTCCGAGGAAGTGGGCCTGCAGCTCGACAAGGCCACGATCAACGACCTTGGCCGCGCCAAGCGCGTCGTGATCACCAAGGAAAACACCACGATCATCGACGGTGCCGGCGAAGCCGAGCGCATCCAGTCGCGCATCGGCCAGATCAAGGCGCAGATCGAGGAGACCTCCTCCGACTACGATCGCGAGAAGCTGCAGGAGCGCGTGGCGAAGCTGGCCGGCGGCGTGGCCGTCATCAAGGTCGGCGCCGCGACGGAAGTCGAGATGAAGGAAAAGAAGGCCCGCGTCGAAGACGCCCTGCACGCCACGCGTGCGGCGGTCGAGGAAGGCGTGGTCCCGGGCGGCGGCGTCGCCCTGATCCGTTCGCTCACGGCCCTCGACGGCCTGAAGGGCAAGAACGCCGACCAGGACCTCGGCATCGCCATCACCCGTCGCGCCCTGGAAGCCCCGCTGCGCGCCATCGTGGCGAACGCCGGTGAAGAGCCGTCGGTCGTGCTGAACAAGGTGAAGGAAGGCAAGGGCAACTTCGGCTACAACGCCGCCAACGGCGAGTTCGGCGACATGATCGCCTTCGGCATCCTGGACCCGACCAAGGTGACCCGCTCGGCGCTGCAGTTCGCCGCGTCGGTGGCCGGCTCGATCATCACGACCGAAGCGGCCGTGACCGAGCTGCCGAAGAAGGACGAAGGCCACGCCCACGGCGGTCCGGGCGGCATGGGTGGCATGGGCGGTATGGACTTCTAAGTCCCCCTCGCACCCTGTGTGTTCCAAGACGAAGGAGTCCCGCGCAAGCGGGGCTCCTTCGTCGTTTCAGGCATGGCGGGCTCGGCTTGCGCCATCGTGTTTGGCCGTGCACACCGTCGCGCTTGGCGCGAGGCGCCGGGGTGTGCCCCTCAGCGCTCAAACATGCGGTCGCAAGCGACCGAACTCGCTCTGAGGGGCATACCCCGACACCTCTCCCGGCACTGAGCCAACCCGGCGGGAGAGCAGAGCGAGGCCGTACGAGACCTCGGGAGTCGATGGCGTGCGCGTGCGCGCCGGGTAAGACAGTGAAACGAAAAGTGAGAAACGTCTTAGGGCTGTCGAGGCCGACGGCTCGTCAACCGTATCTACGGGGAAGGCTGATGACACGGTAACCGGTGGGATTGCCGTCGTGGGGCAATCGGCGGGCGAGCAGTGCCTTATCATCATTGACGAAGGCTATGCCCCCGATTTCCTGAGTGGCGCGGGTGGTACGGCCTTCCGAGTTCCTCCCAAAAACCATGTGTTTCAAGCGAAGGAGTCCTGGGCGAGCGGGGCTCCTTCGTCAATTCTGGGAGATCGTAGTGTCCGAATTTCTCAAGTCGTGATGGAAGGTTATCGAATAAAAAGGAGTGTTACATGCTTGTTTGCAAGTTCCGGCTCAACAACCTGCCCATGAGTGCGCTATCGGTGGGCGCGAGCAACTTTCCTGCATTCTCTGGCGAAGAAGGGCGCGCCAATAGTCCTTCATATCAATGCATGCCGAATGGTCCGATCCCTCGGGGAACGTATTACATCGTCGATCGAGAATCTGGAGGACGCCTCGGCGCGGTGAAAGATAAGTTCAAGAAAGCGGACTGGTGGTTCGCACTCTATGCGGACGATATGAGGGTTGATGACACTACGTTCTGCGATAGCGTCATGCGCGGACAATTCCGGCTGCATCCATCGGGGTGGTCCGGGCAGAGCGCAGGGTGCATCACCCTGCCCTTCATGCATGATTTCCTCGTGCTAAGGCGCCTCATCGCCTCGCAAAGAATGTTCGATATACCTTGCGTCGACATGAAAGCTTATGGTCAAGTGATCGTCGTATGAGGCGTTTCTTGGTTATTGCTTTGTGGGTGATTTGGATCTCGTTCGTTTCAATCATCGTTATCGTCATGGAGGGCATCACAAGTCCATGCGACATGCCCCCGAGAAGTTCGGTCGTGGAGTTCATGGGGAGTTACAGGAATCAGACGATTTCCCCAAGCGGAGACGTGTCGCTGATAGCTTGGGCGCTAGAGAGGGTTTTGCCAGTCCATCTTGTTGTGTATCTGGCGTGGCGGGGTTTTAAAGCGGTATTCCTTCGATAAGTCTCGGTCGGCGTGATGCAAGAACGATATCGCAGCCTTTGCATTGGCTCTCCCGTCACGATGCCTCAGTGATGAGAGAGGTGTCGGGTCGTGTTCCTCAGAGCGCAGTTCGTTTGACAGACTCTGATATCGGGCTGGCGTAGGCAACATGGACTTCTAAGTTCCTCCCACAATCCATATGTTTCACACGAAGGGGGTCTGCGCGAGCAGGACTCCTTCGTTAGTTTTGGAAGATTTCAGTGTCCAATTTTCTCAAAACCTGCAAATGGAAGATCACCAAAAGGAGTGTTACATGCTTGTTTGCAAATATCGTCTCAACAATCTGCAAATGAGTGCGTCATCGATCGGGGCTTCGAGCTTTCCTGAAAGTCTGGCGGAGCCTTTGGTCCGCTTCGGGACAGATTCACGCAGGCTCCCATATGGTTTGCGCTGTATGCCGCAGACCTTCGTATTGATGACAACACGTATTGCGAAAGTGTGCTTCGGGGCCAATTTCGCCTGCATCCGGCCGTGTTGTTTGGGCGTAGTGCTGGATGCATAACTTTGCCCTTCATGCATGACTTTCATATAGTGCGACGCTTCATACGTCAGCAGGAAATGTTCGATGTGCCATGCACTAATCTGAAGGCGTACGGACAGGTCATCGTCTTGTGAAACGCATCCTGGCAGTTTTCGTCTGGGCGCTCTGGATCATCATTGTCACGATAATTGTCGTCCTGATGCGTTTCATAGTGGATCCGATTGATCCGCCTAGGAGTGCAGTGGCAGACTTCTTCGTAAGTAATTTCAGTCCCGGAAAGTCCGTAAATGAGGATGTGCTCACCTTGGGTTGGGGACTGGAACGAGTCCTGCCATTTCATTTGCTTGCGTAGCTGGCGTGGCGAGGCTTCAAGGCCGTATTCCTTCGATAGCCCGCGGTCGGCATGGCGCTGGCTTTAGAAGCCAGTACAGCATTCGGTAACTTTCGCAACATAGCTAGACTCCGTTGTAGGCGACGCGTCGTCGAGGACGATTGCATGTCGCCGGCAGAGTCAGATCGCATTGAGATTAAATGCTCGCATGAGCGTGTTGCGAGGTTTTCTCGCCGCTGTAGCGGCTCCTACAGCGGTGTCGCGGCCTCTCGCTTTTTGCTCTCCCATCGGCGTGCGTCAATGATGGGAGAGGTGTCGGGGGGTGCCCCTCAGAGCGAGTTCGGTCGCTTGCGACCGCATGTTTGAGCGCTGAGGGGCACCCCCCGGCGCCTCGCGCCAAGCGCGACGGTGTGCGCGGCCAAACGCGATGGCGCTAGCCGAGCCCGCGAGGGCGACGCCAACGATTACTGCTCGGCGCCGGAAGCCGCGTTTTGTTCGGCGGTGCCGGGTTGGCGGGCCAGCGACGCGTTCGGGGCGGGGGTCGTGTACGCCGCCATCAGTGGTCCCAGCTTCTTCTTGAGGCGAAGCTTTGCCACGTTGCTCATCGAGACGTCGGTGTATTTCTGCATCGCATCTTCCGCGGGCACGGGCGCGTCGGGGGCGTGGGTGAGCATGGCGAGCTTCGGGGCGACCACCTGGGTGAGCGCGAAGTACGCGTCGTCATGCACGCCGGCCTGTTCGAGCAGCTTGCCGGGAAGCATCCATGCGGCGACGTCTTCCGGTTCGGGGGGCGGGCCGTCGCGATGCGCGTCGACGAGGACGTAAGGCACGGTCTGGTTGAGCATGCTGCCGCCGTCGACGAAGCCGGCCTTGTCGAAGGTCTCGGTCAGCGCCGGCAGGTGGTCGCCGTAGAAGAGCAGCAGCGTCGGGCGCTCGCGGTGCTTCAGCAGGTCCGCGAGGCGGCCGAGCTCCGCGTCCGCATGGCGCATGTGGTAGATGTAGTTGCGCAGCTGCAGCTTCGCGTCGTCGCTGATGCCTTCCGGCACCGGAATCGCATCGCGTTCCTTCGTGTCCACGTCGGCCGATTTATCGTACGGCCCGTGCGCTTCCATGCTGATGGCGAAGACGAACTGCGGGGGACCGGCGTCCTTGAGCTGGCGCATGATCTCGTCGGTCATGGCGCTGTCGGCCATGTACTGACCGTCCTTGCGGTAGTCCTTCGGGAAATCCGGTTGCGAGACGAAGCGGTCGAAGCCCAGCGACCTGAACGCCGTGGTGCGGTTCCAGAACGCCGCATCGTTGCCGTGCACGGCGATGGTCTCGTACCCGTGCGAACGCAGCGTGCGGACCATGCTCGGCACCACCTCCGCGTGTATCTGCAGGTACGGGAACTGCATCTCGGGGAAGTAGCGCAGCGACAGGCCTGTCAGTACCTCGAACTCGGTGCGGATGGTGCCTCCGCCATAGGTGGGAACGTGCAGGCGTCCGGTGCTCGCATGCTTCGCCAGACGGTGCAGGTTCGGGGCGAAGTCATGGCCTTCGAGCCCGCGGATGGCGGAGGGATCGAAGAAGGATTCGCTCTGCACCACCACGATGTCGGGCGTCTGCCGCCGGTTCGCCGCCGCGGCGCTCATGTGCCGACGCAGGTCGCCATCGGTATCGGCGATGAAGCGGGTCGCTTCGGCCGCGTCCGGCTTCGATTTCTTGCCCGAGTCCTGCAGACGGAACTGCATGAGGGTGGTGACCACGCCGTTGAACTGCGCATTGCCGGCGGCGGACCAGGGTTGCAGGCCCAGGCGGTCCTTGTCGTACAGCGCCGACCAGGCTGGCATGCCGGCGAGCAGCGTGCCGATGAGCGCGACCAGCGCGATGCCGGACACCAGGCGGCGTCCGCGCGTGCGCCGCGCGAAAAGCGGCGGCTCGTAACGGGCGGCGAGGGCGATGAGCGCCACCACGCCGAGGATGGCGAGGTAGGGCAGCGGGTTGCTGGGCAGATAGCCGCCCAGCAGGTGCAAGCCGCCGTTCTTGAGCTGGCCGACCATGCGGAAGTCGGCGGGCAGCAACGGCGCGCCAAGGTTCTTCATCTTGATGGCGCTGACGGCCAGCACGGCGCCCTGGACCATGAACGAGACGCCGAACGACAGCCAGGGGCGGCGGGTCAACACCAGCAGCAGGGCCGCGAGCAGCAGGCCGGGAAACGCATTGGCGAGGAGGTGCCAGGGGCGCGACGCCCATTCGAGGCTGGCCACGCCCGGATTGCCGTCGAGGAAGCCGGTATAGAGGACGAAGGCCACGGCGAGGCAGAGCGGCAGGGCCACCCGGGACGCCATGTCTCTCCAGTGCCTCGAATGGGCTGTCATCGAATCCTCACGCTTATGCTCGTTTGGGCGTAGGACTGTAACGTAACGGACATGAATGCGTTGTCCGGTCCGGGGGCCTCCGGTTCACCGCGCGTTTGGCCGCTGCCGCCGTCGGCCGGGAAAGGGCCGCCGAGCGCGCCACGGCGCGGGTGAGGCACAATGAGCGCCTCATGAACGCCCCCTCGCAGGCTCCGCGCGAAAGCCCAGAACTCCGCGCATTGATCGATGCCCGTTATGCCGATGTGATGGCGGCCTGCCGCGCGGCACGCATTCCCCTGTACGACGATGCCGGCGTCGCGGAGCGCATCCGCCGCACGCTGCTGGCGTCCGACTTCGCGTTCGACGTCTTCCGCCGTCAGCCCGACCTGCTGGCGCCCGCGGGGCTGGAGCGGCTCCGTGCGAACAACGACGCCGCCACGCGCGGTACCGCGCTCGACCTGCCGGCGGACGAGGAACGCTGCATGGCGGCCCTGCGCCGCTTCCGCCACGCGGAGGCCGTGCGCCTCGTCTTCCGCGACGTGAACGGGCTGGACGAACTGGACGACACGCTCTCGTCGACGAGCGCGCTCTACGAGACGCTCCTCGAACTCGCGTTGCGCTGGTCGGAAACGTCGCTCCATGCCCGTTACGGCCAGCCGCGCGACCACGCCGGTCGTGCCCAGCGGATGGTGGTGCTGGGTTTCGGCAAACTCGGCGGCAACGAACTGAATTTTTCCTCGGACATCGACCTCGTGCTGGCCTATGCCGCGGGAGGCGACACGGACGGCGCGCGTCCGCTGGACAACGGGGAGTATTTCGTTCGCGAGGCTCGCCAGCTGGTGCGCCTGCTGGCCGAGCCCACCGTGGACGGCATCTGCGCGCGGGTGGACCTGCGCCTGCGTCCGTTCGGTCAGTCGGGTCGCCTCGCGCTGCCGTTTACCGCCATGGAACAGTATTACCAGCGCGAAGGCCGCGACTGGGAACGCTACGCGTGGATCAAGGCCCGGCCCGTTGCGGGCGATCGCGTGGCGGGACGCGAACTGCAGGACATGCTGCGACCCTTCGTGTACCGGCGCTATCTCGATTACACCGCGTTCGCGGGGTTGCGCGAAATGAAAGCGCTGATCGACGCGGAAGTCGCGCGCAAGGACCTCGCCGGCAACCTCAAGCTCGGCCCCGGTGGTATCCGCGAGATCGAGTTCATCGTGCAACTCACCCAGATGATCCGCGGCGGACGCGATCCCGCGCTGCGCGTGCGAGGACTGTTGCCCGCGCTGCGCGCCTGCGAAGCGCGGGGCTACATCCCCGCCGCACGGGCGAAGTCGCTGCGTGCGTCCTATGTGTTCCTGCGCCGGTTGGAGAACCGCGTGCAGATGCTGCGCGATGCGCAGACACACGACATTCCCGAGGATGCGCTGTCGCGCGAACGCCTCGCGCTGGGCATGGGGCGTGCGTCCTGGGACGAGCTCGCGCTGGAACTGGCGAAGCACCGCGATGCCGTCTCGGCGGAGTTCGCGGCAGTGCTCATGCCGGATGCCGGCGGCACGGCCTCCGCGCCGGCGACCGATGTCGCCCTCTGGCAGGCCGCCTGCGACGAGACGCTCACCGCGAACATGATGGAGGCGGCCGGTTTCGTGCCCGGCAACGAAGTGGCCGACGAACTCGTGAAGCTGCCGCGTGCCGCGGCGGTGCGCTCGATGTCGGCTCGCTCGGCCGAGCGTCTGCAACGCCTGATGCCGCAGTTGATGGACGCGGCACACGGGAGCGTCGCGCCCGCGGCGAGCCTGCACCGCCTGCTTCGCCTCGTGCAGACCGTGGCGCGGCGCTCGTCGTACCTCGCGCTGCTCGACGAACAGCCAAATGCGCGCCGCCGTGTCGCCGGCGTATTCGCCGACAGTGCGTTCCTCGCGGAGCGCGTCATCGCGCAGCCTCTGTTGCTGGATGACGTGCTCGACCCGCGCATCGACCAGTTGCCGCTGAAGCGCGCCGACATCTCCGCCGAGATCGCACGCACGCTTGGCGCGCTGGACGAACGCGACGCCGAGCGCGAACTCGAGCGCATCAACGAATTCCGCTCCAGCATCGCCTTCCGCCTCGGTCTCGCCTTCAACGACGGCCGCGCCGATGCGCCGGCGACGGCGCGGCGCCTCGCGGGACTGGCGGAGGCCGTGGTTGCGGCGATCCTCGCCCTGGCGACGCGCGAACTCACGGCGCAGCACGGCCGCCTGCCGGGCGAGGGCAGCGGGTTCGCCGTGCTCGGCTACGGCAGCCTCGGCGGGGAGGAGCTCGGCTTCGCCTCCGACCTCGACCTCGTGTTCGTCTACGACGGCAAGCGTGCCAACGCGATGAGCGACGGTCCCCGACCGGTCGACGGCACGCGCTGGTACCAGCGCCTCGCCCAGCGCGTCATGCACTGGCTGAGCGCGCAGACTCATGCGGGCAGCCTCTACGAGGTGGATACGCGCCTGCGTCCCGATGGCTCGAAGGGCCTGCTGGTCGCCAGCGTGGATGCTTTCGAGGCCTACCAGCGCGACCGCGCGTGGACCTGGGAACACCAGGCATTGCTGCGCGCGCGTCCTGTCGCGGGCGACCCGCGGCTCGGCGAGATGCTGCTGGCGATCCGCCGCGACATCCTTTCCTCGCCGCGCGATGCCGGGCGCGTCCGTGACGAGGTGGGCGCGATGCGCGCGCGCTGGCGCGGCGAGCGCGATCGTTCGGATGCGTCGCGCATCGACCTCAAGCAGGGCAGGGGCGCGCTGCTCGACATCGAATTCATCCTGCAGGGCATGGTGCTCGCACACGCGTCCACGCATCCCACCGTGCTCGATACGCCGGCCAGCAGCGTGCTGATCGATGCGCTGCGCGACGTGGGCCTGCTCACCCAGGCCCAGGCCGATACGTTGCACGTGGCGCATGCCGACCTCCTGCAGGCCGGCCTGGCCTGCACGCTCGACCTGCGTCCGCGCATCGCCACCCGTACGCCCGCGCTCGAGGCGCTCTGCGCCGGTGTGGAGCAGGTGGCGGTCGACCTCGGTTTCGACTTCGGCAGACGCGCCGAAGCCGCGGCGCAGGGTGCCTGATCCCGTGCCGGGCGCTATGCTGTGCGGCCGTTACGGAAAGTCATACCGATGCAGAAGACCCCGTTGCTGATCGACACCGACCCTGGCGTGGACGACGCGCTGGCCATCCTCATGGCGCACCGGCACGCGGAGGTGACCGCGCTGACCGTCGCGGCGGGCAACGTCGGTCTCGACCATACCGTGCGCAACGCGCGCACGCTGGTGGAGCTGATCGGCGCGAACACGCCGGTCCATCCCGGTTGCCCGTCGCCTCTCGTGCGCCAGCCCGAGGAGGATGCGGCGTTCGTGCACGGGATGGACGGCTTCGGCGATGTGGGCTTCGCGGAGCCGGCGCACGCGGCCGAGACGGAGCACGCCGCGCTGGCCCTGGTCCGGCTGACCCGCGAGCGCCCCGGCGAACTCACTCTCGTCGCCCTGGGACCGCTGACCAACCTGGCCCTTGCCGTGCGCCTCGATCCCACGCTGCCGGCGCGGATAAAGCGGCTGGTGATCATGGGCGGCGCGGTCACGGGCCACGGCAACACGGGCAAGCTGCCCGCCGAATTCAACATCGGCTTCGACCCCGAGGCCGCGCACGTGGTCTTCGAGGCCTTCCCGATGTTCGACCTGGTGGATTGGGAAGCGACGGTCCGCCATGCCTTCGCGGACGAGGTGTACGAGCGTTGGGTGGCCTCGGGCGATCGTCGCGCCGCATTTTTCGAGAAGATCTTCGGCACGGCGCGCCGCTTCAACGCCAAGCACGAGCGCACGGGGTTCATCGCCGCGGACGCGCTGGCCATGGCGGTGGCACTGGAGCCGGGCATCGTCGTCCGGGAGGAAACCCGCCACGTGGCCGTCGAACTGGACGGCCGCCTGACCCGCGGCGCCACCGTGGTCGACTGGCAGCGTCGCCTGGGCGGCCGGCCCAACGCCCGCATCGTCCTGGAAGTGGACCAGGACCGCTTCGGCGAGCTGATCGCCGGGGCCCTGGGCGTTTCTTGACCGGGGCGGAGTCGCTGGCTACAATGCCGCTCTTTTCACCCCGCTATTTCTCAGGTTCAAGCCATGAAAGAGAACATCCATCCGAAGTACCAGCCGGTGGTCTTCCAGGACCTGTCGTCCGATTTCGCGTTCCTGACGCGTTCGACGATGTCCAGCAAGGAAACCGTGAAGTGGGAAGACGGTAACGAATACCCGGTGATCAAGCTCGATATCACCAGCCACTCGCATCCGTTCTACACGGGCAAGCAGAAGACGCTGGACGTCGGCGGCCGCGTCGACAAGTTCCGCCAGCGTTACGGCAAGAAGTAAGACCGCTTCCGTCCGCGCGCCGCCTGCGGGGTGGCGTTTCGCGAGGATCGAGGACACGGGGCGAGCCCATGGCTTGCCCCGTGTCTTTTTGCGTCCGGCCCATACGATCCTCTAACGGACGTTCGAACGGGCTCTGTGCGATAATGGGGAACTTCGGTCGCACGCAGTGACCGGTACGACGCCTTCCCCAGGGCGCCGTTTTCCCACCATCGCTACGTCGCTCCGGGTATCGGGCGGCGGGAACAGAGACAAAGAGGAGCTCGCCGTGTCCGACGCCAAAACCGTCAAATTGGTCGATGAATCCAACAAGCCCGTGAGCGAACTGCCGGTCATCGGCGGCACGCTCGGCGCCGAGTGCGTCGACATTGGCACGTTGTACAAGGACACCGGCTACTTCACCTACGACCCGGGCTACGGCAGCACCGCCAGCACCAAGAGCGCCATCACCTACATCGATGGCGACAAGGGCGTCCTGCTGTACCGCGGCTACCCCATCGAGCAGCTGGCCGAGAAGTCGACCTTCCTCGAAACCTCGTACCTGCTTCTGAACGGCGAACTGCCGAACAAGGATCAGTTCGCGAAGTTCGAGCACGACATCACGCATCACTCGATGATGCACGAGAACCTCAAGTTCTTCCTGCGCGGCTTCAACCACGACGCGCACCCGATGGCCATGCTGGCGGGTTCGATCGCCTCGCTGTCGGCCTTCTACCACGACAAGCTCGACGTCGATAACCCGGAAGACCGCAAGCTCGCCGCCATCCGCCTCATCGCGAAGATGCCGACGATTTCCGCGGCCATCTACCGTCACTCGATCGGTTGGCCGACGCGTTATCCGCGCAACAACCTCGAATACGTCACCCGCTTCCTGCACATGATGTTCGAAGTGCCGAGCGAGCCGCTGGAACTGAACCCGGTGGTCGCCAAGGCGCTCGACCTGCTCTTCATCCTGCACGCCGACCACGAGCAGAACGCCTCGACCTCCACGGTGCGCCTGGTCGGTTCGACCGGCGCCAATCCGTACGCCTCGATCGCCGCCGGCATCACGGCGCTGTGGGGCCCGGCGCATGGCGGCGCGAACGAAGCCGTCCTCAAGCAGCTCGAGGAAATCGGTTCGGCCGACAAGGTCGAGACGGCGGTCAAGCGCGCGAAGGACAAGAACGATTCCTTCCGCCTGATGGGCTTCGGCCATCGCGTGTACAAGAACTTCGACCCGCGCGCGAAGATCATCCGCGAGATGTGCCACAAGGTGCTCGAGGAGCTGGGTATCAACGACCCGCTGCTCGACGTGGCCATGAAGCTGGAAGAGGCTGCGCTGAAGGACGATTACTTCGTCGAGCGCAAGCTGTACCCGAACGTCGACTTCTATTCCGGCATCATCTACAAGGCGCTGGGTATCCCGACCGAGATGTTCACCGTGATGTTCGCCATTGCGCGCACCTCCGGCTGGATCTCGCACTGGATCGAACAGCACGAGACCCCGGGATCGCGCATCGGCCGTCCGCGCCAGATCTACACCGGCGCCGACGTTCGCGACTACGTTCCGGGCGACAAGCGCTAAGAAGAAAAAAACCTCGCGAATAGCGAGGTTTTTTTGTGTGGGAGCCGCTTCAGCGGCGATCCCGCGGCAGCGGGCATCCTTGTCGCGAGCACCCATCGCCGCTGAAGCGGCTCCCACACGCAGCTCCGAGCCTTTCAGCTCGAGGTATTGAACGCCTCGATGTCCTCTTCCGCCAGCAGTTCCCGCACCATCGCCGCCGTGGCGCGGCGCATCGGGCGTTCGTCCACGCGATCCAGCGGTGCCCGGCGCAGGGCGTCCACGGGCAGCACGGTGATGTCGAAGGGAATGCCGTCGGCACCGAACAGGAGGACGGTGTGCTCGCTCTGCTCGGTGCCCGACCAGCGCAGGCGGCGCGTCTGGGTTTCCAGCGGAATGCCCTGTTCGCGGAGGAAGAGGCCAGGGGCTTCGGGGTCGTCGCTGTAGACGTGCAGGCAGACGGCGGAGTGCTCGTCGGCGGTGCCTTCCAGCACGGCGCCCACCAGGCGTGTATCGAAATCTCGCAGGAAGCGCATGGCTTCCACCGCGGCCTCGCGCCGGGCCCGCAGCGCCTGCGGCTGGGAATCCCCATGGAACAGGCGCTGGTGTTCGCGCAGGGCATCTTCGATCTCGTTGTTGCGAGGAAGCGCCTGTGTATCGACGATGCCGAGCCGCTCGGCGGCCTTCAGCTTCGCGTGGTGGAAGTCACGGATGCCATGCTCGCTCATCAGGCGCGCCGCCTCCTGGGCGACGAGGACGCGGTTGCGCTGCGTCCTGTCCTGCGCATGGATCCTGTGGTGTTCGCCTCGTGCCATGACTCACCCCCGTATGGTGTGTTCGTGTGCCAGGCGCGTGCCGTCGCTCGCGCACGCGTCAGAAGATGTCGTAGGCGTGTTCCTGCTGCTCCTCCTGTTGTTTCCGCGTCGCCTGCTCGCGAAGACGGTCGACGTCCTCGACTTTCATGATCTCGTTCATGCCGCCGGGCGAGGGCAGCCCGGAGCCCGGGTCGATCTGCACGGTGACGATGCCGGGCGGCATCGCCAGCGTGTGCGAGGGCTTGTCCTTGAGGACGGCGCCCATGTAATCCATCCAGATCGGCAATGCCGCCTTGGCGCCGAACTCGCCGCGTCCCAGCGAGCTGAAGTCGTCGAAGCCGACCCACACCGCCGTGGATACGTCGCCGTTGAAGCCGACGAACCATGCGTCGCGATGGTCGTTCGTGGAGCCGGTCTTGCCCGCGAGGTCGTCGCGGCCCAGCGCCCTTGCGGCCGAGCCCGTGCCGCGCTTCACCACATCCTGCATGAGCGAGGTCACGAGGTAGTCGTTGCGGACGTCGATCACGTGGGGTGCGAGTTTCGGCGCTTCCGACGCGTCGGCATGCGCGTCGGCCGGCAGCACGGCGTCGCCCGTGCCGCTGCCCGCGGCACTGCCCGCCGTGGCCGGACGGGCCGGAATGAGCGCGGTGGACGCCTGGGTGGGCGGGCCCGGCGGCGTCGGGTTGAGCAGGCGCTCCTGGCAGTCCGCGCAGGCGCGCTCGGGGTTGGCGACATACACCGCGTTGCCGTCGCGGTCGTCGATGCGCGAGATGAAGTAGGGCGTGACGAGGTAGCCGCCGTTGGCGAAGACGGCGTACCCACGCGCCATGCTCATCGGCGACACCGACGCCGTACCGAGCGCGAGCGACAGGTTCTGCGGCAGCGCGTCGGGAGTGAAGCCGAAGCGGGTCATGTAGTCGCGGGCATAACGAAGTCCGAGCGCGTCGAGCAGGCGCACGGACACCAGGTTCTTCGATTGCACCAGCGCCTCGCGCAGACGCATCGGGCCGTCGAACTTGCCGTCGTCGTTGGACGGCGTCCACACACCGTCCGGGCGGGACGGGTCGGGGAAGGCCACCGGAGCGTCGTTGACGATCGAGGCGGGGGTGAAGCCGCGGTCGAACGCCGCCGAATAGAGGTAGGGCTTGAAGCTCGAGCCCGGCTGGCGGGCGGCCATCACGGCGCGGTTGAACTTCGAGCGCGCGAAGCTGAAGCCGCCGACGAGGGCGCGCACCGCGCCATCCTCGGGATCGAGCGCCACGAGGGCCGCCTGCACCGCGGGAATCTGCGTGAGGCGCCACTCCATCTTCGGCTCGGGCTTGGCGGCGGGCGAGGCGTTGCCGCCGCTGGCGACGTCCTCGTTGACCTCGTCCTTGGCCGCGCGGAACAGGCGGACGACATCGCCACGCTTCAGCACGGCGTCGACGCGGGAGGGTGCGGCGCCGGCACGGCCTTCGTTGACGTAAGGGCGGGCCCAGGCCATGGATTCCAGGCTCAGCGTGACCGTCTCCTTGGGCGAGAGGTACACCTTGGCCTCCTTTGCGCCGGTCTCCGTGACGATGCCGGGCATCATGCCCGCAATGGTCGTGTAGCCGGCGAGAACGCGGTCATAGTCCTCGGGACCGGCCTGGGCCGGCAGTTCCTCGTGACCTTCGGGGCCACGGTAGCCATGGCGGCGGTCGTAGGCCGACAGCCGGCCGCGCAGCGCCTCGTTGGCGGCGGCCTGGCTGTCGCTGGGGACCGTGGTGTGCACGACATAGCCTTCGGTAAGGGCGTCGTTGCCGAGCTTCTCGAGCACCTGCTGGCGGACCATCTCCGCCAGATAGGGCGCGTCCACCTCGATCTGTTGCTCGTGCGGGAACGCGTCGTTCGGTTCCTTGATCGCCTGCTCGTATTCGGCTTGGGTGATGAAGCGGTTGCCCAGCATCTGGCCCAGCACCCAGTTGCGCCGCGCAAGGAGGCGCTTGGGATTGTTCAGCGGATTGACGACCGAGGGGAGCTGGAAGGTCGAGGCGAGGGCGGCGCATTCGGCGACGGTCAGCTGGTCGAGGTTCTTCCCGTAGTAGTAGGCGGCGGCCGCCGCCAGCCCGTACGAGCGGTGCCCGAGGAACATCTTGTTGATGTAGAGCTCGAGGATCTGGTCCTTGCTGAGCTCGTTCTCCATGCGCAGGGCGATGAACATCTCGGTCAGCTTGCGCGAGTAGAGCTTCTCGGGACTGAGGAAGAAGTTGCGCGCCACCTGCTGGGTGATGGTGGACCCACCCGGCCCCTTGTCGCCGCCGGACAGGATCACGTGGATGCCGGCGCGGGCGATGCCGTGCCAGTCGACGCCGGGATGGCTGTAGAAATCGGCGTCCTCGGCCGAAAGCACGGCGTTCTTGAGCCGCGCCGGCACGTCGGCGATATGCACGGGGATGCGCCGGGTTTCGCCGAAGGAGGCGATGAGCCGCCCGTCGGAACTCAGGACCCGTAGGGGAACCTGCATGTGGTAGTCCCGGAGGACCGCCACGGAGGGCAGGCGCGGGGAAAGCAGCCAGTAGGCGACGCCCACGGCACCAACCACGAAGAGGATGCCGGCCAGGGCCAGGTACAGCGCATAGCGCAGCAGACGCTTGAGGATTCGCATGGAGGGGAGGGGTCACCGCCTTGTGGGTCGGGGCCGAGTATAGAACCAAGCCGCCGCCGGGGCGGGGGGCGGGAATTCGACCGGGTGTTAACGGCATCCGCTAACCCAGTGACTGGATTTGTGAATTAGTGCCGGTAAGAGGCCCCCGAGGCCCGTTGCCAATCCGTTAAGGTTTAGGTTTAATGCCTTCGCGCCGAAGACCAATTCCGACAAGGCGCGGGGAAGGGGGACATCGTGGGGCTCTTTACACCCAAGGCGGCGCCGTTGATCGGTGTCGACATCAGTTCGACCGCGGTAAAGCTGCTGCAACTCAGCCAAGCCGGCGGGCGCTATCGCGTCGAGCATTATGCCGTCGAGCCGCTGCCGCCCAACGCGGTCGTGGAAAAGAACATCGTCGAGGTCGAGGCGGTGGGCGAGGCCATCCGGCGCGCCCTGGCCCGTTCCGGCGCCAAGTCGCGGCATGCGGCGGCCGCCGTGGCCGGCTCGGCCGTGATCACCCGGGTCATTCCCATGTCGGCCGACCTCTCCGAGGACGACCTCGAGGGGCAGATCCAGGTCGAGGCGAACCAGTACATCCCCTATCCGATCGAGGAAGTAAGCCTCGACTTCGAGGTGCTGGGACCGGTTCGCGACAATCCCGAAATGAATAACGTGCTCCTTGCCGCCTCGCGCACGGAGAACGTGGACATGCGCATCGCCGCACTGGACCTCGGCGGCCTGACCGCCCGGGTCATCGACGTCGAAGCCTTCGCCATGGAGAATGCCTTCGGCATGGTGGCCGACCAGCTGGCCGTATCCAGGGACGCCCTGGTGGCCGTGGTGGACATCGGCGCGACCATGACCACGCTGGCCGTGCTGAAGAACCAACGCACCATCTACTCCCGCGAGCAGGTTTTCGGCGGCAAGCAGCTGACCGACGAGATCATGCGCCGCTATGGCCTTTCCTACGAGGAAGCCGGCCGGGCCAAGCGCAAGGGCGGCCTGCCCGAATCCTACGAAACCGAAGCGCTCGAGCCGTTCAAGGAGTCGCTGGTGCAGCAGGTGAGCCGCCTGCTCCAGTTCTTCTTCGCCGGCAGCGAGTACAGCCGCGTCGACCAGGTGGTGCTGGCCGGCGGCTGCGCCGCCATCGAGGGCATCACCGAGCTGCTCGAGCAGCAGCTGGGCGTGCCCTGCGTGGTGGCCAATCCGCTGGCCCGCATGGCGCTGTCCAGCCGCGTCCAGGCGCAGACCCTCGCCCAGGACGCACCCGCCCTGATGATCGCCGTCGGCCTGGCCATGAGGAGCTTCGACTGATGGCACGCATAAACCTGCTCCCCTGGCGCGCGGAGCGCCGCAAGCAACGCGAACGGGAGTTCTACATCCAGCTTGGCCTGGCCTTCGGCGCCGCCCTGGTGGTGCTCATCGCCTGGTCGTTCTGGATGGATGCCCGCATCAATAACCAGGGCGACCGGAACACCTACCTCCAAGGCGAAATCAAGCAGCTCGACGACCGCATCGCCAAGATCAAGGACCTGGAGAAGGTCCGCGCCGACCTGCTCCAGCGCAAGCAGATCATCGAGCAACTGCAGGCCAACCGTTCGCAGATGGTCCACCTGTTCGACGAGCTGGTGAAGACGATCCCGGCCAGCGCACGCCTTTCCGGCATGAAGCAGTCGGCCACCTCCATGTCGCTCGACGGCATCTCGCAGTCGAACTCCGGCGTGGCCGAATACATGCGCAATATCGAGGCCTCGCCCTGGATGGGCCACGTCGATCTGCGCAAGACGGAAAACACCCACGACGGCTCGCGCATGCCGTATCGCTTCGGCCTCGATGTACGCCTGAGCAGCCCGGCGGACACGGCGCCCGCCGGCTCGTCCACGGCAGCCGCCCCGGCGAAGCCCGCCGCCCTGCCGGTGCCGTCGGCCCAGGCCGCCGGCGCGGCAACCCCGGCCAGGCCGGCCCCGAACGCCGCGCCGGCCGCCCAGACGCCTGCGGCCGCGGCGGCCCCGGCAGGAGCCAAGCCATGAAATTCCTGGACGATCTGCGCAACCTCGATCGCCACAACGTCGGTGGCTGGCCCAAGTCGATCAAGCTCTTCTTCACCGGCCTGGTGTTCGCCGTGGTGCTGCTCGCCGGCTGGTATTTCCAGATCAGCAGCCAGCAGGACGATCTGACCAACGCCGAGAGCCAGGAAGACCGGCTGAAGGTGGAGTTCTCCCAGAAGCAGGCCAAGTCGGCCAACCTCGAGGCCCTGGAACAGCAGCTGGCCGACATGCAGGACATGCTGCGCACCCTGTTGCGCCAGCTGCCCAGCAAGACCGAGATGCCGGAACTGCTCATCGACATCTCGCAGACGGCGCTGGCCGCCGGCATCGAGAACGAACTGTTCCAGCCCGGCCCCGAAACGCCGAAGGACTTCTACGCCGAGAAGCCGATCACGCTTCGCATGGTGGGCACGTACCACCAGTTCGGCACCTTCATCAGCGGCGTGGCCTCGTTGCCCCGCGTCGTGATCCTGACGCTGCACGACGTGTCGCTCAGTCCGAAGGACGCCGGCAAGGACGGAAAGGGCTCGTCCTCGGGCCTCCTCGTCCTGCAGGGCACCGTGAAGACCTACCGCTACCTCGACGACGACGAGACGGCGAAGAACGCGAAGCCGGTCAAGGGGAAGAAGAAATGATGACCCGCGATCACGCCATCCTTCGTTCGCTCGCCCTCGCCCTCTTCGCGACGCTCTCGCTGGCCGGCTGCACGCGCGGCACGTCCGACCTGCGCGAATGGGTCGATGCCGAGAAGCACAAGAAGGGCGAGCCTATCCCGCCGTTGCCGGTGATCCGCACGTTCGAGACCTTCGCCTACCAGGACCAGGGCGCCCGCGATCCGTTCAGCCCGAGCACGGCTGAAATGGATACCGCGGCCTCCAATGGCCCGCGTCCGGACGAGAACCGTCCGAAGGAACCCCTGGAAATGTTTTCACTGGACAGCCTGAAGATGGTTGGCACGCTTGGTGCCGGCCGTAACCTGGAGGCGCTCGTGAAGGATCCCGGAGGGGTGATCCATCGGGTTCACCGCAATGAATACATGGGGCAAGCCTACGGCCGGATCACCGCCGTGGGCGAGGATCGGATCGATCTGGTCGAGCTGGTACCCAATGGGTCCGGCGGTTGGATGGAGCGTCCGGCAAGCATCGCGGTCGGTGAGAATTAAGAACTCGGGGATGACGCACATGACGACCAAACTCAATCATCTGCCGGGTAGCGCGCGCCATCGGTCGCGCCGCTGGATCCTCGGCGTCACGCTGGCCCTGGCCGGTGCCTTCGCCGGCCAGGCCGCGGCGGCCAACGCGCTGCGGAACGTCAGCTACGACACCCAGCCGGGTGGCCGCGTCGAGCTGACCCTCGCGTTTTCCGAGCGCGCACCGGAACCGAAGGTCTTCACGACCAGCAATCCGCCACGCATCGCCATCGACCTTCCCGACACCAGCAACGCGTTCAGCACGCGCCACCTGGATATCGGCAAGGGTGCGACGTCGGGCGTATCGGTGGTGTCGGCCGGCGGACGCACGCGCGTCACCATCGAGCTGTTCCGCGACTCCGCCTATAAGACGCGGGTGGACGGCAACAACCTCATCGTCACCGTGAACAACGGGCCGAGCGGGGCGACGACCACTACCGCGATCGTCTCGGACCCGACGAAGGCGCTGCCTTCGAGCGTCGGCACGCCGCTCAACAATATCGACTTCCGCCGCGGCCAGAACGGCGAGGGCCGCGTGCTCGTGACGCTCGGCACCCAGACGTCCACGCCGGAAATGCACCGCGAGGGCGACCATGTGATCGTCAGCCTGCCGGGCACGACGCTGCCGCCGAAACTCAACCAGCGCCTCGACGTGCTCGACTTCGCGACGCCGGTGCAGGCCATCGAGCCCAGCTCGCGCCCCGGCGGCGCACGTCTCGATATCCGCACCAAGGGCGAGGTCGAGGTGTCGGCCTACCAGAACGGCACCGAATACGTCGTCGAAGTCGCGCCGAAGAAGGCGCCCGCCCCCACGGGCAAGACCGCGAAGGGTCAGGAACCGACGTATTCGGGTTCCCGCCTGACCTTCAACTTCCAGGACATCCCGGTGCGTTCGGCCCTTCAGCTGATCGCCGACGAAGCCAAGCTGAACCTCGTCGCCTCGGACAGCGTCGGCGGCAGCGTCACCCTGCGCCTCGTCAACACGCCGTGGGACCAGGCGCTGGACGTGATCCTGCGCGCCAAGGGCCTCGACAAGCGCCGTAGCGGCAACGTCATCTGGATCGCGCCGCAGGCCGAGCTCGCCAGCTACGAGCAGAACCTCGCCGACGCGCGCCAGAAGGCCGAGGATTCCGCCGAGCTGGTGTCCGACTACATTCCGATCAGCTACGGCAAGGCGGAAGACATCGCCAAGCTCCTGACCCAGGGCAGCCTGCAAGGCGGCGGCGGCTCCAGCGGCGGCGCCACCACCCGCGGGTTCCTCTCGCCGCGCGGCAGCGTCTCGTTCGACGACCGCACCAACACGCTGCTCATCAACGACACGCCCGACAAGATCCGCGACCTGCGCGAGTTGATCGGCACGCTCGATCGTCCGGTGCAGCAGGTGCTGATCGAATCGCGCATCGTCGTCGCCACCGATCAGTTCACCCGACAGCTGGGTGTCCGCTGGGGTGCGCAGGGCTTCAACCATAACAACAGCAACATCATCGGCACGTCGCCCGATCTCACCAGCGGCGGCAACGGCACCACGGCGGGTGGCACCGGCGGCCTCGTGACGAGCGTCCGCAACAGCGACGTGAACTATGCCAACGCGTACAACCAGTGGCTTGCGAACGGCCGGACCGGCGACATCCCGACCCGCGACCCGTACACGCTGCCGGGTGGCTACAACGTCAACCTGCCCGTCTCGAATCCGGCCGGCAGCATCGGCCTGGCGATCCTTGGCGCTAACTACCTGGTCGACCTGGAACTGTCGGCCGCCCAGACCGAAGGCCGCAGCGAGGTGATCTCCAGCCCGCGCGTCATCACCGCGAACCAGCAGGAAGCGGTGATCAAGCAGGGTACGCAGATCGGCTACGTGACCTACCAGGCGTCCAACTCGGGCGGCGGGGCGCAGAACGCCACGGTGCAGTTCAAGGATGCCGTGCTCGAGCTGCGCGTGACGCCGACGATCACGGCGGACAGCCGCGTCTATCTGAAGATCAACGTGAAGAAGGATGCGCTCGCCCAGCTCATCCCGAGCCCGGGCGGCGGTGCGGTGCCGCAGATCGACACACGTGAAATCAACACGTCCGTGCTGGTCGACAACGGCCAGACCGTGGTCCTCGGCGGTATCTACGAGATCACCAAGTCCAACACGACGAACAAGGTGCCGGGCCTCGGCGACATCCCGGGCCTCGGTGTGCTGTTCCGTCGCACGAACCGCAGCAACGACAAGGCCGAACTGCTGATCTTCGTCACGCCGCGCATCCTGAGCGATACGCTGCAATAAGCGGAATGCTTCGAGCCAGGAAAACGCCTGCGGCCCGCAGGCGTTTTTTTTTGCGCAACCCGCAGATGCCTGGATGACGTTTGGTTTCCCTTATCTCACCGCCGGAATTGCCGGACTCGGAATCCGTCCGGTTTTCGACGAAGAAGAAAATCCCGTTGAACAAACCGCATGCGGGCATGCTCTTTCCGGAAGTGCCCATGCTTCCCCTACGACGCACGTTGGATACCACGTGCCCCAGGCGTGGGATAGCTTGAACTTCAAGGGGCCGGGCCCGGCGCAGAACCTGCCGGAGGCATTGCCCCGTGACAAGGAGCGTGCCCCGGATGCCCACATAGCTTCGGTGAAGTCCAGGGAACCCGCGGCGGATCTGGGAATTCGCCCGGCTGATTGCAGAGCACAGGGAGCGTGCCATGGAACGGATTGTCGTTTTTCTTCTCACGATCTTCCTGACGGCCTGCGCGGCGCAGGCTCCCGCACCCGTATCGCGGACGGCCGGTGCAGAGGTCGATGCGGTCCCGGTCATCCTCACGACGACGGGCTTGCTGGAGACGCGAGGCCCGGCATCGGCCGCCGAACTGACCGAGTGGTACAACAGCACGGTCGACGATTGCGGCAATCCGGGGCTGTTCGCCGCACTGTGCAGCGGAGTGATGCTGAGGGCCACGGAGAACAATCCGACGTTCCTGCCCTGGGACCCAAGTCCGGGATCCATCACCAATGGCGGCGTGTCCTTCTCATGGTTACGCCAAGACAACAACTTTGCGCAGCTTGTTTTCAGCTACCGGAATGGCTTCATTTTTTATCCTGTGCTGAAAACTCCGCCGGGTAAGAACAGTAATATTGCCGTGCTGTGCGTTTTCCCGATGGACGCCAATACGGCCGCCCGCCCCACATTGCAAGGTTGCGGTCCCAATACGGCTTTCCCTGCCGACTCCCAACCATGCACGAACCTTGGCATATCGACCGCCAGTGCCTGGCTCGCAAGGTTCAACACCGGCACTGATCGCTACGACAGGCAATGCGGCTGGAGCGTGCGTGAAGGCGAGCGTGACCAGGCATCGCGTTTCGTGGCCGCCATTGGTGCCCGTCTTGGTATGGACGACGCGTTCTGGCGCGTCCAGAATGAAGTGCGCCTGGCGACTTGGGCGACGGGAACAGGGGCCAATCTTCCCATCCAGTCGTTCTTTTATATTGACGGCGACCTGACTGCCAGGACCAAGGCGCAGAACGACCAGCTACGTTATTTCCAGTACTTCGGTCAGGTGGTGCCGATCATCCGTCTTACCTTACCCGCGTCGAAAGCGGCGAGGGCAACGTTCACTTATTCGGAAGACGATCAGGCCGACCTGACCCCGTCGCCTCTTCAGTTCGACACCAGCCCGGTGACACGCGCCGGCAGGACCTTCATCATCACCGCTCGAATGGATATCCTTCCGCCCTTCGACGCGAATAACTCAATCACCCGGGTAGCCTCCGGGGGCCAGCCTCCGTACACCTATCGCAGCAGCAACCAGCAGGTGGCGGTAGTGACCTCTTCCGGCCACGTCACGCCGCGCGCGAATGGCAGCGCAACGATCTCCGTTACCGACAGTGCCAATGCGACGGCGGCGTACACGATTACTTTCACAGGCATTGTGCAGGTCAGTTACGTTGGCCATTACCTCTACTCGAATGCCCAGAGTGCCGTGACCGGCAGAGGGGAACGGCTGCCGACAGAGGGTGAGCTCATGCTGCTTCAGCAGGCTTTTGCGGGAAGGTGGCCCTACGCAGCGGGCCATTACTGGTCGTCACATCCTTGCCTTACGGGTCACACCGCGTTTTATATCCACACCGTAACCAACGTGGGACTCTGCTCTCCCGCGCTTCGTGCCGAGGACACAGTGGGGTTGAGGTGACGCCGCGGCGTCGATCTCTTGCCCCGGCGCAAGGCTGACCTTCGGCCCTAAACTTCCGGGCCAGTCTGTGGTCTCATCGGGCCTCAGCCTTGCCCGGGAACCCCTCGATGTCAGCTACGCCGATCGCCGCCACCCCGCTTCAGGACGCCTTCGTCCGCCTGCGCGAGGACCTGGCCACGGGGATCATCGGCCAGCCGCACCTGGTCGAATGCCTGCTCATCGCCTTGCTGGCCGACGGGCACCTGCTGGTGGAGGGTGCCCCCGGCCTCGCCAAGACCACGGCGATCAAGGCCCTCGCCACCCGGGTGGAGGCCGATTTCCACCGCATCCAGTTCACCCCCGACCTGCTTCCGGCCGATCTCACGGGCACGGACATCTTCCGCCCCCAGACCGGCAGCTTCGAGTTCGAACGCGGCCCCCTGTTCCATAACATCGTGCTGGCCGACGAGATCAACCGCGCGCCCGCCAAGGTGCAATCGGCCCTGCTGGAAGCCATGGCCGAGCGCCAGATCACGATCGGACGGCGCACCTGGCCACTGCCTGACCTGTTCATGGTGATGGCCACCCAGAACCCCATCGAGCAGGAGGGCACGTTCGCGCTGCCGGAAGCGCAGCTCGACCGCTTCCTGATGCACGTGACCATCGGTTACCCGGACGCGGACTCGGAGCTGGCGATCCTTCGCCTGGCCCGCGAGCAGGCGCGCGCGGTCCTGCACCCGACGCCGCCGCCGGTGCACCGCCTGCGTCCGGCGGATGTCTTCGCCGCGCGCGACGCGGTGCTCGCCGTGCACATGGCGGAGCCGCTGGAGCTCTACATCACCCAGCTGGTGGTGGCCTCGCGCGACTCCGGCCGTTACGGCCAGGAGCTCGCGCGCTGGATCGCCTGGGGCGCCAGCCCGCGTGCGACCATCGCGCTCGACCGCTGCGCCCGCGCCCACGCCTGGCTCGCCGGCCGCGATTACGTCGTGCCGGAGGACATCCATGCCATTGCCCACGAAGTACTGCGCCATCGCGTGCTGCCGAGCTACGAGGCGGAAGCCGAAGGCGTGCGCATCGATACGGTGATCGACCGCCTGCTGGACCTCGTTCCGCTGCCGTGACCGCCACCGCTTCCAGCGCCGACGGGCGCGTCCATGTGTCGCTCCCCGAGCTGATCGCCCTGCGCTCGCGCGTGGCCCGCGCGCCGGCGCCGCCAGTGATGTCCCGCGTGCAGCGCAGCGGGCAGCGTCCGAGCCGGTTGCACGGCCGCGGC
The DNA here is from genome assembly GCF_011742875.1 of Luteibacter yeojuensis. Lineage (NCBI taxonomy): Bacteria > Pseudomonadati > Pseudomonadota > Gammaproteobacteria > Lysobacterales > Rhodanobacteraceae > Luteibacter > Luteibacter yeojuensis. The sequence goes on along the minus strand of NZ_JAAQTL010000001.1, from coordinate 2,462,845 downwards.
ATGGATTACGCCGAATCGCGTGTCTACCAGGCCGGCGACGACGTGCGCCGCATGGACTGGCGGCTTACCGCGCGCAGCGGTGTCGCGCACACGAAGTTGTTCCAGGAGGAACGGGAAGGGCGCCTGCTGGTCCTGCTCGATACGAACGCCAGCATGCGCTTCGGTACGCGCACGCGCTTCAAGTCCGTGCAGGCCGCGCGTGCGGCGACCATGGCCGCGTGGTACGCGGTGCGCGGCGCGGACCGCGTCGGCGTGCTCGCCTTCGGCGGGCAGCGCCAGTTGTTGCGGCCGCAGGGCGGCGCCCGCGGCGCATTGGCCTTTGCCGGTGCCCTCGCCGCGTGGGACGCCTTGCCGCCGGGCGAGGACGAGACGCTTTCGGGGGCATTGCAGCGTGCGGGTCGGCTCATGCATGGCGCTTCGCGCGTCCTGCTCGTCAGCGATGGCTTCGCGGTCGACGCGGCGGCGCGTGGACGCATGCTCGGCCTCGTCGCCAAGGCGGAAGTGGCGGTACTGACCGTCGCCGATCCGCTGGAACTGTCCGAGCCGCCGGCGGGGCGCTACCCCTTCGCCCATCGCGGCGTGCACTACGACATCGTGCTGGAGGGCGAGCGCCAGCGCGCGGATTTCGCCCGTGGCCTGGGCGACGGCCGCCGTCGCCTGGAAGAACTCTGCAACGGCCTCGGATTGCGTCACCGCACGGTGGATACGAGCGCCGATCCGCTCGATGCCGTCGTGGCCTTGCTCGGCACGGCGAGGGCACGCTGATGCCGTCGAACGGGCCCGAACTCCGCGACATCCACCTGCCCCAGGTGTCGCCGTGGTGGCCGCTGGCACCGGGCTGGTGGGTACTGCTTGCCCTTTTCGCGCTAGGCGTGACCGTCCTCGTCGTCGCGCTGCGCCGGCGGGCGGCGTGGCGTCGCTATGTCGACGCATCGCTTGCCGACCTGCGCGAAGCAACCGCACGGCACGCCGAGAACGGCGACGCCCTCGCGTTCGCGGCCGCGGCAAGCCAGCTCGTCCGCCGCGTGGCGCGCATGCGCGACCCACGCAGCGTCACGCTGTCGGGCGCGGCGTGGCGCGACGCCCTCGCCGCGATGACGCCGGCGCACGACGTGGCCGCGCTCGCCGAGCTGGACGAAGCGAAATACCGGCGCGGCGCCGACCTCGACGTGGCACGGTCGGCACGCGAGGTCGAGGCCTGGGTGCGCGCGGCGATGCGCAGGAGGCGCGCGCATGCCGCTGCCTGAGTTCGCCTGGCCCTGGATGTTCCTCGCCCTGCCGCTGCCCTGGTTGCTGCGCCATGTCCTGCGTCCGTTGAAACCCGCGCAGGCGCTGAACCTGCCGCAGCCCGGCCTGTCGCTCGTGCAGTCCTCGCTGACCCGCGCGCCGTTTGCGGCGACCGTCCTGCTCGCGCTGGCCTGGCTTTGCCTCGTCGCCGCGGCGGCGCGCCCGCAGCACCTCGGTCCCCCCGAGCCGCAGAGGCGCAGCGGCCGCGCGCTGATGATGGCGGTCGACCTCTCCGGCAGCATGTCGCTCGACGACATGCGGCTGGCTGGCCGCCAGGTGACGCGTTTCGCCGCCGTCGAGGCGATCGCCGGCGACTTCATCGACCGCCGCGCGGGGGACGAGCTGGGCCTGATCCTGTTCGGTTCGCAGGCCTACCTGGTCACGCCGCTCACCTACGACCTCGACGCCGTACGCGCGCAGTTGCATGGCGCCGTCGTGGGTCTGCCCGGCCGCGAGACGGCCATCGGCGATGCGCTGGCCGTCGCCGTGAAGCGCCTTGCCGACATGCCCGAGCAAGCACGCGTGGTCGTGCTGCTCACCGACGGCGTCAACAACGCGGGCTCGATAGCGCCGCGCGAAGCGGCGCGCGCCGCGAAAGCGGCAGGCGTGCGCGTCTACACCATCGGCATCGGTGCCAACGCCATGCGCGTCCCCGACTTCTTCGGCAGCCGCGTCGTGAACCCCTCCGCGGATCTCGATGTCGGCATGCTTACCGACATCGCGAACCAGACCGGTGGCCGCTTCTTCCGCGCCACCGACACGGACGAACTGGCCAAGGCGTACCGCGCCATCGATGCCCTCGAGCCCGTGCCGCAGCAAGGTGCCGCACTGCGGCCGCGTTTCGAACTGTTCCGCTGGCCGCTGGTCATCTCGCTCGTTCTCTTCGCCCTTGCCGTGCTTCCACGCTATGCCGGAAGGAGGGGAGTCGCATGACGGCCTGGTTCGCCGACTTCCATTTCCTCGAGCCGCGCTGGCTGTGGCTGCTCTTCCTGGTGCCGGTGCTGGCATGGCTCGTGGGCCGGCGCAGGCCTGGCGAGCGCATGCTCGCGCGCCTCGCCGACCCGGCGCTGCTCCCGTACCTGCTCGACGGCACGCCGTCGGCGTCGCGCGCGCCCGTCGCCGCGTTCGCCACTGCGGCGCTGCTGTCCATCCTGGCTCTCGCGGGCCCGTCGTGGAACAGGCAGACACAACCGCTGTTCGCCGAGCGCGCCGCGCAGGTCGTGGTGGTGTCCATGTCGCCGCGCATGCTGTCGCACGATGTCGTACCCGACCGGCTCAGCCGCGCGCGCTACAAGGTGCGCGAACTTTACGCGGCGAACCGTGACGGCTTGAACGCGCTCGTCGCCTATACGGGCGAAGCCTTCACCGTCGCACCGCTCACGACGGACGCACACAGCGTCGACGACCTCCTTAATGCGCTCGCGCCGGACACCATGCCCGTGGACGGCGACGACCCTGGCAAGGCGATCGACCTCGCCGCCGACCTCATTCGCCGCGCCGACCTGCGCGGCGGCTCCATCGTCCTGGTGACCGATCGCGCGGATGCCGCGGCCGTGGCCGCGGCACGGCGCGCACGCGTCGCCGGCGATAGCGTGTCGGTGCTCGGCATCGGCAGCGTGCGTGGCGGTCCCATCGCCACGGACGACGGTGGCTTCCTGAAGGACGCGCGCGGCACGATCGTGATGGCGCAGCGGGACGACGCGTCGCTGGCCTCGGTCGCCGGCGCGGGCGGTGGCCGCTTCGTCCCGGTCGCGGGCGATGCGTCGGACGTGGAGGCCCTGGCCGGCTTCGCGCACCGCGACGGCGGAGGGCAGGCGGTAGAGGGCACCGCTTCGGGGGAGTGGCAGGACCGCGGCCCCTGGCTGCTGCTTCCGTTGCTGCCGATCGTGGCGCTCGCGTTCCGGCGCGGCTGGCTGCTGGTGTTCGCGCTGGCCCTCGCGCCACTCTCGCCGGCGCGTGCGGACGGCATCACCGACCTGTTCCGCACGCGCGATCAGCAGGCGGCGAACGCGCTGGCGCAGGGTCATGCGCAGCAGGCGCAGGCCCTGGCGAAGGATCCGGCCCTGCGCGGCGCGGCCGCCTATCGCGCGGGCGACTACGCCGCCGCGGAGAAGGCGCTCGCTCCACGCAAGGACAGCGACTCGCAGTACAACCTCGGCAACGCGCTCGCGAAGCAGCAGCGCTATCAGGACGCCCTCGCCGCTTACGACCGCGCGCTGAAGGCGAATCCGCGCAATGAGGATGCCGCGGCCAACCGGAAGGCCGTCGCCGATTTCCTGAAGCAGCAGCAAGAGAACAAGCCGAAGCAGCAGGACAAGCAGGGTGGTTCGGGCGACCGTGACGAGGACCGGAAAGGCCAACAGGGCGACAAGGACCAGCGGCAGGGACAGCAGGACGGCAAGGACGGGAAGCAAGGCGAAAGCGGCCGGCAATCCGGTGCCGACGGCAACGAGAACGGCGAACAGCAGGGCGCGCAGGACAAGGCGGGCGAAGGCGAGGGCGGCGATCGCAGCAAGGACAACGGCAAGGCGCAGGCCCCGAAGGGCGATGCGACGGCGAAATCCGAAGCCGAGCGCGCGCAGGCGCAACAGGCGCAGGCCGCACTGAAGCAGAAGATGGACCAGGCCCTCGCCGCCAGGGGCGAAGGGAAGGATGCCGGCAGGGAACACGATCTCGGCGCGGTATCCGGCGACGATGCATCGTCGAAACTGCCGGCCGACGTGCGGCGCGCGCTGATGCGCGTGCCCGACGATCCGGGTGGCTTGTTGCGGAGGAAGTTCATGCTCGAATACCAACGCCGCCATGGCGCGGAGCCGGAAGAATGAGAATGCGCGGGATCCTGCTCGGCCTCGTCCTGGGATGCGTGCCGCTACTTGCCTGGGCGCAGGACTCGGCGCCCGTCGCTTCGCTCGACCGAAGCAGGGTGGGCGTGGGCGAAACGGTGACGCTGAACATCGAGATCGGCGACCAGACGACGGATTCGCCCGATCTCTCGCCGTTGACGCCCGACTTCATCGTTCTCGGCACCTCCACGAACCACACGCTGAGCATCATCGACGGAAAGCGCGAATCGAAGACGATCCTCGGCATCGCGCTGCGTCCGCGCCGCGAAGGACACCTCACCGTTCCTGCCTTGTCGATCGGCGGCCAGCGGACGCAGCCGGCGTCCCTCGACGTCGTGGCGTCCAGCGATACGGGTACCCCGGCCGCGGACCGCCCCGTCGCGCTCGAGGGCACGGCCGAGCCCAGGCGGGCCTATGTAGGCCAGCAGATCGACTACACGTTGCGCCTCTATTTTTCGGTGAACCTCGCCGACGGACAGTTGGGCGACCCTACGGCGGAGGGCGCCGAGGTGCGCCGCGTCGGCCAGGACGCGAACTACCAGACGATGCGTGGCGGTCGCCGTTTCAATGTCGTGGAACGGCATTACGCCATCTTCCCGCAGCACGCCGGCACGCTCGAGATCCTGCCGCCCGCGTTCCAGGGCACGGCCGTGGACCCGACCGACGCCAATTCGTTCTTCGGTGCCGGTCAACCGGTCAATGCGGTGGCCGAGAAAGTGCGTGTCGACGTGCGGGCACGCCCCGCATCCGCGACCGATGGGGCGTGGATTCCGGCCCGCGACCTGAAGCTGACGCTCGATGGGCTGCCCGCGAACGGCAAGGCACGCGTGGGACAACCCCTCACGCTCACCATGCACCTGACCGCCACCGGCATGCCGTTCGAGGCGCTGCCGGCGCTGTCGCTGCCGAAGCTCGACGGCGCGGACGTGTATCCGGACAAGGCCGTGACAGGCGGCGGCCTGAGCGGTTCCTGGGTCACCGGCCGCCGGCAGCAGGGTTTTGCCGTCGTGCCCACGCGCGCGGGGACGCTGCATATTCCGTCCACGACACTGCACTGGTGGAACGTCGTCACCGACAAACCCGAAGTGGCGACGGTGCCCGCGCGGGACATCGACGTGGCGGAAGGCGGTGCTGCGGCGCCGGCCACGACCGCGGGTGCGGTGACGTTGCCGTCCGCTGCCTCGCCGAAGGCGACCACGGCTGCCGGCGTCGCGACATCCGCGGTTCCGGACGCCGGCTATCCCTGGCGCTCGCTCTTCGTGGGCGCGCTGGCATTGTGGCTGCTGACGCTGGTCGCGTGGTTCGTCGTCGCTCGCAAGGGCGGCCTTCGCCAGGCACGGGAAGCCGTGCCCCCGGCCGACGCGCCGACGCGGGAGCGCCCGGCGCACGCGCTGTTCCTCAAGACGGTCGCGGGAACCGACTTCGCGGCGATGGAACGTAGCCTGCTCCAGTGGGCACGCACCGTCCGCCCGCCCCTTCGGACGTTGGGCGAGCTGTCGGCGGCCTTGCGCGAAGGAGCGCAGACCGACGCGATCGCGGCACTGCAACGGGCGCGCTTCGCGGGCGGCGAAGCACCGGGCGCGATCCTCCGCGATGCCTTCGAGCGGGGCTTCGACTGGTCGACCCCGGCCGCGTCGAAGAACGACGGCGGGCTTCCGCCCCTGTACCCGCGGTAGACCCCCTCTTCTTCGGCCTGGGCAGGAGCCGCTGTGGCGGCTCCTACACGAGGGTCTCGTAAATGGCGGTCATCCGGGCGCCGAAAGTGCAGAACACGACGCGCCGGGGGAGCCGGGCAGCCCCGCGGATCGTACGGACGGCTATCTCGGCCGCGGCTTCCGCCGGGTAGCCATAGATCCCTGCGCTGATGGCGGGAAACGCGATGGATTCCACGCCCTCGTCGCAGGCGATTTTGAGGCAATTCGTATAGCACTCGGCCAGAAGGCCAGGTTCGCCACGGCCGCCACCGTGCCAGACTGGCCCGGCCGTATGGATGACGAAGCGGGCGGGCAGGGCGAAGCCTGGCGTGATGCGAGCTTCGCCGGTTGGGCAGCGGACACCGCTGCGCACTTCCGGCAAAGCCCGGCAAGCGGCCAGCAGAGCCGGTCCGGCGGCGCGGTGGATCGCGCCGTCGACACCGCCGCCACCGAGCAGGGATTCGTTCGCCGCATTCACGATCGCGTCCACTGCCAGCGTGGTGATATCCGTCTCGATCACTTGGAAATTCATACGAAAAACTCCTTGTGACGGCCACGTTGCATTTGGCTACGATGTCCCCGACAACCATCGATCCACCAAAGGCCATGGCCGAACTCAAAGTCGAAGATATCTCGTTCGCATACCTCATCAACGACGTGACTTTGCTCTTCCGCAAGCACTTCGACCGACGGGCCGTGCGCTTCGGACTCACCCGCGCGCAGTGGCGCGCCCTGAAGGCACTGCATCGGCGCCCCGGCATGCGCCAGAACGAGCTGGCCGAACAACTGGACATGGAGCCCATCGCCGTAGGCCGCGTCATCGATCGCCTGCAAGCGGCGGGATTCGTCGAGCGCCGTGCCGATCCGAAGGACCGCCGCGCCTGGCGCCTGCACGATACCGACCAGGCCCGGGGTGTCATCGACGACATGGAGGATATCGCCCGGGGGCTTCGCCGTGACGCCACCCAAGGCATTTCCACCACGGATCTGCAGACCATGCTCGCCGTGCTGGACCGCATGAAGGAAAATCTCCAGGGCCTCGACGGGCCCGGCGAGGAAAGCTGAATCCAGGTCAACCGGTCGCGGGCATGTGCGTTAGCTTTTACGGTTAACCGTCCCTGAAACCAGTCCATGCCTCCCCAGCGTGGCGACCGAACCCCAAGGATTCGGCCGGAGCCCCCCATGCAGCGATCCCCCGGGAAGAAACTCCTCCTCATCGTCGTCCTCGTGGCGGTGGCGGCCATCGTTTTCGGCATGTGGCGGCACGAAGCCGGTGGCAAGGCCAAGCCCGCGGCCAAGGCGCCGACGGCCGGCGTCCCGGTCACCACGGCGGTGGCGACACGCGGCGAGATCGACCTGTCCCTGAAGGTCATCGGACGCGCCGAGGCCTATTCCACGGTGAACGTCCGCTCCCGTGTCGACGGCCAGCTCGAATCCCTCGCGTTCACGCCCGGCGCGCACGTGAAGAAGGGGGACCTGCTGGCAAAGGTGGATCCCCGTCCGCTGCAGGCCGCGTACGACGAGGCCATGGGCAACGTGGCCCGCGACCAGGCCCAGCTGGCGAAGGCCGAGGCCGACCAGGCCCGCTACCAGAACATGCTCGGCAAGGGCTTTGTCAGCCGGGCGGATTTCGACCTCTACAAGGCGAACCTCGGCGTGGCCCGCGCCGCCCTCGAGAGCGATCGCGCGGCGGCACGCGCCGCCAAGACCCAGCTGGACTTCACCACCATCGTCGCACCCTTCGACGGGGTGACCGGTGCGCCGCTGGCCTATCCCGGCGCGACGCTCAGCGCGGATACCACCGACATCGTGGTGCTCAACGAAGTGGACCCGATCCGCGTCGCCTTCTCCATTCCCGAGGACAGCCTCGCCGCCGTGCGCAACAGCGTGCGCCGCGGGCCCCTGCCGGTGCATGCGAAGATTCCAGGCGACGACGGCGCGCCGCTGAACGGCGAACTGGAATTCATCGACAACAGCGTGGACGCCACCACCGGCACCATCGTCCTGAAGGGGCGTTTCGAGAACGCCGACGGACGGCTCACGCCGGGCCAGTTCGCGGAAGTGACGCTGCCCACCACGCGTTTGTCCGACGCGGTGAGCATTCCCGTGGTCGCCTTGCAGAGTTCCACGGCGGGCACCTTCGTCTTCGTGGTGAAGGCGGACGGCACGGTGGAACAACGTACGATCGCGACGGGCGCGACCACCGCGGACCGCGTGGTCGTCGACAAGGGCCTGCAGGCGGGCGAACGCGTCGTCACGGAAGGCCAGATGCTGCTCGTCGACGGCGCCCGCGTGCGCGTCGACAAGGGTTGAGGGCTGCCCATGAACCTGCCGGAACTCTGCATCCGCCGGCCCGTGATGACCACGCTGCTGATGTCGGCGCTGGTCATCTTCGGCATCGCCGCCTACCCGAAGCTACCGGTCAACGAGCTGCCCAACGTCGACTTTCCGACGATCAACATCAACGCCAGCCTGCCCGGCGCGTCGCCGGAGACGATGGCATCGTCGGTGGCCACTCCGCTCGAAGCGCAGTTGTCGACCATCGCCGGCATCGATTCGATGACTTCCTCCAGTTCGCTGGGCTCGACGTCCATCACGGTCACCTTCGCGCTGAATCGCAGCATCGACGGCGCGGCACAGGACGTGCAGGCGGCCATCTCCGCCGCGACACGCCAGCTGCCGCGCGAGATGCCCACGCCGCCCACCTACCGCAAGGTGAACCCGGCCGACGCGCCGATTCTCTACCTCACCATGCAGTCGTCGACGCTGCCGCTGTCCACTGTCGACGACTACGCGGAAACCGAGCTGGCCCAGCGGCTGTCGATGGTGGATGGCGTGGCGCAGGTGAATGTCTACGGGTCGCAGAAGTACGCCGTGCGCATCGCCGTCGACCCCGACCGGCTCGCCGCCACGGGTATCGGCGTGGACCGGATGCGCGATGCCATCGCGGCGGCCAACGTGAACAAGGCCACCGGCTCGCTCAACGGCAAGCGACAGCTGCTCTCGATCCGGTCGGACGGCCAGCTGATGCGCGCGGCGGATTACGGCCAGGTGGTCGTCGCCTACCGCAACGGCGCGCCCGTGCGCCTGTCCGACATCGCCACGCCGCGCGACAGCGTGCAGGATGACCAGAAGGCCAGCTGGTTCAACGGCGGACGCTCGATCACGCTGGCGATCCAGCGCCAGCCTGGCGCGAACACCGTGGAAACCGTCGACAACATCCTGCGCCTGCTGCCGGGCTTCACCGCCACGCTGCCGCCCTCGGTGAAGCTGAGCGTGATGTACGACCGCTCGTCGTCGATCCGCGATTCCGTGCACGACGTACAGTTCACCCTCGTGCTCGCGGGCATCCTCGTGGTGCTGGTCATCTACCTGTTCCTCGGCAACGCCTCGGCCACGCTGATTCCAGCCGTGGCGCTTCCGATTTCCGTGCTCGGCACGTTCGGCGCCATGTTCGCCCTCGGCTACAGCCTCGACAATCTCTCGCTGCTGGCGCTCACGCTGGCGGTGGGCTTCGTGGTCGACGACGCCATCGTGATGCTCGAGAACATCATGCGTCACATCGAAATGGGGGAGAAACCCTTCGATGCGGCCGTGATCGGTGCGGGCGAGATCGGTTTCACCATCTTCTCCATGACGCTGTCGCTGGTCGCCGTGTTCATCCCCGTGATGTTCATGGGCGGCATCGTCGGGCGCCTGTTCCACGAATTCGCCGTCGTCATCAGCGTGTCGATCCTGATCTCGGGCTTCGTCTCGATCACGCTCACGCCGATGCTGTGCAGCCGCTTCGTGAAGGCGCACGACCATGAAAAGCGCAGTGTCGTCGTGGTCTGGTTCGATCGCGGCTTTGCCGCCGTGTCCGGCGGCTATACGCGCTCGCTTGCCTGGTGCATGCGCCATCCGCGCGTCGTCATCGGCGTGTTCGCGCTCAGCCTCGCGGCGACGGGCCTGCTGTTCGCGATCACGCCGAAGGACTTCATTCCCGCAGGCGACAGCGGCCAGCTGCGCGTGACGACGGAAGGTCCGACCGACATTTCCTTCGCGGCCATGTCGGCGCGCCAGCAGGCGATCGCCTCGATCGCACGGCAGGATCCGAACATCGAAGCCGTCATGTCGAGCGTCGGCGCGGGCGGGCCGCGCGCCACGGCGAACGCCGGCTCCATGCTGCTCCGCCTGAAGCCGCCCGGCGAACGCGGCCATGCCACGCCCGACGAGATCATCCAGGAGCTGCGGCGCAAGTTCGCCGACGTGCCGGGCATCCGCACGTACATCCAGAATCCGCCGGCGATCCAGGTCGGAGGCCGCCAGTCGAAGGCGCAGTACCAGTACACCGTGCAGTCCACCGACCTGCATGCCCTCTACGAATGGTCGGGAAAACTCGTGGACGCGTTCCAGAAACTGCCGGGTTTCCAGGACGTCACCACCGACCTCGACCTCAACAGCCCGTCCATCGTGGTCACGGTGAACCGCGACAAGCTGGCGCCGCTGGGGCTCACGATGGACCAGGTGCAGACGGCACTCGGCACGGCGTTCGGCGAGAACCAGATCTCCACCATCTACGGGGCGGCGACGCAGTACTGGGTGATCCTGCAGGTCGAGCGCCACATGCAGGACGATCCCGCCGTCCTGTCGCGGCTCTATGTGACCGCGGACAGCGGCAAGCTCATTCCGCTGAACACGGTGGCGAGCTTCCAGCGCAAGCCGCAGGTGCTCACGGTCAACCACCAGGGCCAGCTGCCCGCGGTGACGGTGTCGTTCAACCTGGCGCCGGGCGTATCGCTCAGCGACGCGGTGGCGAGCATCGATCGCGCGACGACGGGAATGAAGCTGCCGCCGACCCTCAGCGGTGCGGTGCAGGGCACGGCGCAGGCCTTCCAGGATTCCGTGAAGGGCATGGGCCTGCTGCTCCTGCTGGCCGTGTTCGTCATCTACCTGGTGCTGGGCATCCTCTATGAAAGCTTCATCCACCCGCTGACGATTCTTTCCGGCCTTCCCGCCGCGGCGGTCGGCGCCTTGCTCACGCTGGTGATCTTCAACGCGTCGCTGGACCTGTTCGCCTTCGTCGGCATCATCATGCTGGTGGGTATCGTGAAGAAGAACGCGATCATGATGATCGACTTCGCGCTCGAACGTCAGCGTGAGGAAGGCATGGCACCGTTCGACGCGATTTACGAAGCTTGCCGCGTGCGTTTCCGTCCGATCATGATGACCACGATGGCGGCCTTCGCGGGCACGCTGCCGATCGCGCTGGGCATCGGCGCAGGCGCGGAAACCCGCCGTCCCCTCGGCCTCGCCGTGGTGGGCGGCCTCGTGGTATCGCAGATCCTGACGCTCTACCTCACGCCGGTGATCTACCTCTACATGAACCGCCTGCAAGACAGGTTGGCGCCGGCGAAGGAGCTCGAGGCCAACCCGGTGCATTAGCTGTAGGAGCCGCTATAGCGGCGAGGGGAACCTGCCTCGCGGCTCCGCCGCTTCGTTGGCTTCTCGCCGCTATAGCGGCTCCTACAGGATTATTGCGGCTCCCACATGTCGGTATCAGTCGTGCGCGCCGTCGTTCTTGAACGCGTCCGGTGCCGAGCCGAAATCGCCGTCGGCCTGTGCGGCCATGTAGGCGAAGGTCGCATACACCGCCACGTTCTGCGCCAATGCCTTCGGATCGATCTTGTCGAGCGTGTCGTTGGCGTTGTGGTGGTAATCGAAGTAGTCGGTGCCGTCCTGGGTGAGCGACAGCGCGGCCATGCCTTTCGCGTGCATCTGCGAGAGATCGGAGCCACCGCCGCCGGGCTTGGTCGCGTCGTAGGCCACGCCGATCGGCTCGATCACCTTCGCGATCTGCTCGATGGCGCCGCGCGCCGACGGCTTCACGCTCGCGCTCATGCGCCAGATGCGGCCCGCGCCGAAGTCGGACTCGGTACCGAGCTGGAACCTCGAGACCTCCCCGGCGTGCGCTTCCGCGTAGGCGCGACCGCCCCAGAGGCCCATTTCCTCGTTGGCGAAGGCGATGACACGGATGCTGCGATCCGGCCGCTGCGGCATGTCCTTGATGAGCTTCGCGGCGGCCGCGGCGATGGCCACGCCCGCACCGTCGTCGATCGCGCCCGTGCCGAGGTCCCACGAATCCAGGTGTCCGCCGATGGCGACGACCTGGTCCGGATGCTTCGCGCCGGTGACCTCGGCGATGACGTTGCTGCCCTCGTAAGTACCGACGACACCGACGTCGAGGTCGAGCTTCACGGTCACGGGCTTGCCTTCCTTGAGGATGCGCTCGAGCTGGTCGGCATCGGGCAGTGACAGGGCGGCGGCGGGAATCGCTTCCTTCGGATCCTGGAACCCGGTGACGCCGGTATGCGGCGTGCGGCTGTGCGGATCGGTGCCGGCGGAACGCAGGAGGTAGGCGGCGGCGCCCATCTTCGCGGCGATCACGGCGCCCGCGGTGCGCGTGGCCGAGCCGTCGCGGTAGTCGTGGCCGTCCTTCTGCCGGTGCATATGCGTGCTGACGTAGACGATCTTGCCCTTGACCGTCGCCGGATCGGCCTTCTTCAGCGCATCCAGGTCGTCGAAGCCGACCACCTGCGCGGCGAGTCCGCCCTTCGGCGTGCCGGCCGAGTAGCCCAGCGCGGTCAGGGCCAGCGGCTGCGGAAAGGGCGAGACGATCTCGGCGTGTTCGCTGCGACGCTCCCACAGCGGGTAGCTCACCTTCTCGGTGTAAACCTTGTCGAAGCCCATGGCCTTGAACTTCGACACCGTCCAGGCGACGCCACGCGCATCGCCGGGGCTGCCGGCGAGGCGCGGGCCGACTTCGGTGGTGAGGCCGGTGACGAATTCGTAGCCGGTGTCGTCCTTCATCGCCCGGTCGCGCAGTGCGGTAGCGGCGGCGACGGCCTTGGCGGGAATCGTGGTGGCCTTGTCGGCGGCGTGGGCGGAGAAGGCAAGCGCAAGGCACGCGGCAAGCGCGTGGAGACGGAACGTAGGACGCATCGGTGACCCCCGGGGACGGAAACACCGATTATTGCGCCCTGGGCGCCGGCCACGACTAGGCCGGAAGTCACGGAAGTGGAACGTAGGCGCAACTGTCTTTGTGGGAGCCGCTTCAGCGGCGATGGGGCTCGCGGTACGCGTGCCCGCTGCCGCGGGATCGCCGGCACAGCCGGCTCCCACAAGGTTCCTTCCGGGCCTGCTCTTCCGTAGGAGCCGCTATAGCGGCGAGAAGCCCACGGAGCGATGAAGCGGCAAGGCGGCTTCCCCTCGCCGCGATAGCGGCGCCTGCGGGAAGACGGTCAGGGCGCGCGGTTCTGCTGTTTGAGGAGATCGCGGATCTCGGTCAGCAGCGCCACGTCCGCCGGCGGTGCCGCCGGTGCAGCCTCTTCGCGGCGGCTGAGGCGGTTGATCGCCTTGACCACGATGAAGATCGCGAAGGCGACGATGACGAACTGGATCAGCACGTTGATGAAGACGCCGTACTGTATGGCGACCTCGGCGGTCTTGGTGGCCGGATCGCCGGGTTTCAGCACCCACTTCCAGTCCGAGAAATCGATGCCGCCCATCGCCCATCCGAGTGGCGGCATGATGATGTTTTCCACCAGCGAAGTGACGATCTTGCCGAACGCGGCACCGATCACGACGCCGACCGCCAGGTCGACCACATTGCCGCGCAGTGCGAATTTCTTGAATTCCGCGATGAAGCTCATCGGCCCTTCTCCTCATGGCTTGTCGGCGAACGTATGAACCTAACGATCCGTATGTCGGTGCTTCGCGAAGTCAGACCACGCGCCCCTCGAGCGTGGCGACGCCTTCCAGGGTGGCGAGGAAGCGGTCGCCCCGCGCCAGCGCGGCCACGCCGGCCGGCGTGCCCGTGTAGACGATATCACCGGCCTTCAGCGCGAACAGACGCGAGAGCGCGCTGAGTATTTCCGGCACGTCGAGGACCATGTCGCCCAGCGTGGCCTGCTGGCGGACTTCGCCGTTGACCTCCAGCACGATGCGGGTGGCGGCCGACAGCGTGGCCTCCCCGGCGGGCACCAGCGCGGATACGGGCGCGGAATGGTCGAAGGCCTTCGCGACGTCCCACGGCGCGCCCTTGGCCTTGGCCTGCGCCTGCAGGTCCCGGCGGGTCAGGTCGAGGCCTACGCCGTAGCCCCAGACCAGCCTGGCGGCCTCTTCGACGGAGAGGTCCGAGCCGCCGGCGCCGAGGGCCACCACCATCTCCACTTCGTGGTGCAGGTCGGCGGTGGCGGACGGGTAGGGCACCTCGGCGCCGTCGGTCACCAGGGCGTCCGCGGGCTTCGTGAAGAACATCGGGTTAGTCTTGTCCACCGAGGCACCCATTTCGCGGGCGTGATCGGCGTAATTGCGGCCGATGCAGAAGACGCGGCGGACGGGAAAGCGCTCGGCGCGACCGGCGACGGGGATGCTCGGCTGGGCCGGCGAAGGGATGACGGTTTTCATGTCCCAAGACTAGCAGGTGACACCTGTCACGGCAGATGACTGATGGCCGCAAGTAGTGCACGGTCGCCGCGGGGACGCATGATCTTGCTGCAAAGGCGGCTTGGGGAAAGAGGGACGATGACTTCGAACACCGAGCTGCTCAGGCAGCTGAAGATCGACAAGGCGAACAGGGAATCGCACGACGGAGGGGGAAGCCGCGGTGGCCGTAACGCGCTTATCGCGGTCGCCGCCGTCTTGATCGTGCTGGCGCTCGCCGGCGGCACGTGGGCCTTCCTGGCCCGGCGTCCCGTCGAGGTGCGGACAACCACCGCCGTCGCGCCGAGCGCCAACAGCGAGGCTGGCGCGGTGCTGCAGGCCACGGGCTACGTCACCGCGCGACGCCAGGCGACCGTGTCGGCGCAGATCACCGGCACCCTGGTGGAGGTCCTCATCGAGGAAGGCGACCGGGTGAAAAAGGGCCAGGTCCTGGCCCGGCTCGAGGACAACGCCTTGCGCGCGAGCCTCGAATCCGCCCGCGCCAACGCCGCGGCGGCGCACGCCGGCGTGGTGCAGGCAGAGGCGCAGCTGGCGCAGGCCAGGCGCGACGCGGATCGCCAGGAGGCGCTGGTCGGCCGTGGACTGGTCTCGCGCCAGCTGGCCGAACAGACCCGCACCCAGGCCAACACGTATCGCGCCCAATGGAACACGGCGCGTCGCCAGGCCGATGCCGCCGACGCGCAGGTTAACGTCGGGCAGGTCAACCTCGATTACACGGTGGTGCGCGCGCCCTTCGACGGCGTGATCACCGATAAGGCCGCGCAGGTCGGCGAAATCGTTTCGCCGCTGTCCGCCGGCGGCGGCTTCACCCGCACGGGCGTCGGCACCATCGTGGACATGGACTCGCTGGAGATCGACGTCGACGTCAACGAGGCCTACATCGGCCGAGTACAGCCCGACATGCCTGCCGAAGCCGTGCTCGACGCCTATCCCGACTGGCGCATTCCGGCGCACGTGATCGCGATCGTGCCGGCCGCGGATCGCGGCAAGGCCACGGTGAAGGTACGCGTGGCCATCGAACAGAAAGACGCCCGCATCGTGCCCGACATGGGCGTGCGCGTGTCCTTCCTCGAACGGCGCGCCCCGCTTCAGGCGAACGCGCCGAAAGGCGTACTCGTGCCGGCCACCGCGCTTGTCCGCCGCGACGACCGCGACGTGGTCTACACCGTCACCGACGGCAAGGCCGCGATGCGCCCGGTGAAGGCGGCACGCCAACCCGTCGGCGAGCTGCGGCTGGTCACCGACGGCATCGCCGCGGGCGACACCGTGATCGTTTCGCCACCTTCCGACCTCGCCGACGGCGCCGCTGTTCGCGCCGCCGCCACGCCCTGATATCCACGGAGACAGAACCATGGCAACCCTGATCGACATCCAGGATCTTTCCAAGGTCTACGAGCGCGGCCGGCAGAAGGTCGAGGTCCTGCATAACGTGAACCTCAAGATCGAGGAAGGCGACTTCCTCGCGCTGATGGGTCCGTCGGGCTCGGGCAAGACCACCTTGCTCAACCTCATCGGTGGCCTCGACACACCGAGCGGCGGCAGCATCACCGTCGGCGGCGACCGCATCGACCAGCTCGGCTCCGGGGCGCTGGCGAAGTGGCGCGCGGCCCACGTCGGCTTCGTCTTCCAGTTCTACAACCTCATGCCGATGCTCACCGCGCAGCGCAACGTGGAGCTGCCGTTGCTCCTCACGAAGCTGTCCGGCGCCCACCGCAAGCAGAACGCTTCCGTGGCGTTGCAACTGGTGGGCCTCGCCGACCGCGCGACGCACAAGCCGTCGGAACTCTCGGGCGGGCAGCAGCAGCGCGTGGCGATCGCACGCGCGATCGTTTCCGATCCGACCCTGCTCGTGTGCGACGAGCCGACCGGCGACCTCGACCGCCAGTCCGCCGAAGATATCCTCGGCCTGCTGCGCGAACTCAATCGGGAACACGGCAAGACGATCGTCATGGTGACCCACGATCCGAAGGCCGCCGAGTACGCCAACCACATCCTCCACCTCGACAAGGGCACCCTCGTCGAGCAGGCCATGGCGTGACGCGGAGGCTGCCGGCATGAAATACCTGCACCTCATCTGGGCCGCGCTGTTCCGGCGCAAGACGCGCACCTTCTTCACCCTGGTGTCGATCCTTGCCGCCTTCCTGCTGTTCGGCATGCTCGACGCGACGCGCTCGGCGTTCTCGTCGGGCGGGGACAGCGTGATCGGCGTCGACCGCCTGCTCACCACCTCGCGTTATTCCATCATCCAGTCGCTGCCGGCGAGCCTGTCCACGCGCATGCAGGCCGTGCCTGGCGTGAAGAGCGTGGGTTATGCGAATTGGTTCGGCGGCATCTACCAGGATCCGAAGAACTTCGTCCTGAGCTTCGCGGTGAGCGACAACTACCTGGACATCTACCATGAGATCGTCCTGCCGCCCGGGCAACGCAAGGCTTTCGAGAGCACCCGCACGGGCGCCATCGTGGGCGAGGCGCTGGCGAAGCGCTACGGCTGGAAGGTGGGCGACAAGATTCCCCTCCAGTCGACGATCTTCCCGCAGCGCAACGGCGACAAGACCTGGCCGTTCGACCTCGTCGGCATCTACAAGCCGGCCAAGGGCGCGGCCAACGGCACCGACCAGCAGTTCTTCTTCCACCACAAGTATTTCGAGGACGCCAACGCCTTCCAGACCGTGGGGACAACGGTCGGCTGGTACGTCGTGCAGCTGACCTCGGCCGACAAGGCCGACTCGGTCGCGAAGGCCATCGACGCGCTTTCGGCGAACTCGGACCACGAGACGAAGACGCAGACCGAGCAGGCCTTCAACGCCTCGTTCGTGAAGCAGCTGGGCGACATCGGTCTGATCGTGTCGGCGATCATGGGCGCCGTTTTCTTCACCCTGATCCTGCTCACCGGCAACACCATGGCCCAGGCGGTGCGCGAGCGTACCAACGAGCTGGCGGTGCTGAAGACCATCGGCTTCTCCAGTCGCAGCGTGCTGGGGATGGTGCTTGCCGAGGGCATGCTCCTGCTGCTGCTCGGCGGCATCCTCGGCCTCGCCCTGGCGACGGTGGTCGTGCCGATCGTGGCCAAGGGTAGCGGCGGCATGCTCAACCTGCCGCCGCTGGGCATGCAGACATGGATCCTCGGCATCGTGCTGATGCTGGTCATCGGTGCGCTCGTCGGCGCGCTGCCCGCCATCCGCGCCATGCGCCTGAACATCGTCGACGCGCTCGCCGGCCGCTGAGGAGACACGCCAATGAAATCCCTGAAGAAGTTCGCTATCGGTCTTCTCGCCGTGCTGGTCGTGGCGGTGTTCCTCGCCATCTGGATCGCCTTGCCGTGGCCGGGCATCGTCGCCCTCGCGATAGCTCTCGCCATCTGGATGGCGGTCACCCGGCGTGGCAAGCAGACCTGGGAAGTCACGAAGGTCGGCCTCGCCACGGTCACCCAGCGGCTGGGTTCCTCGTCGGTGGTCGTCGTGGGCATCGCCGGCGTGGTGGGCGTGCTCGTGGCCATGCTTGCCATGAGCGAGGGCTTCGCCGAGACGCTGCGTTCCACCGGCAACGACCGCACGGCCATCGTGCTGCGCGGCGGCTCGCAGGCGGAACTCAATTCCATCCTCGATCGCGATAGCGCCAACGTGGTGATCCAGGCGCCGGGCGTGAAGAAGGACGCGCAAGGCAAGCCGATCGCCTCGGGTGAACTCGTGGTGGTGGCCAACCTGCCGCGCAAGGGCGAACCGGACAGCGATTCCAACGTACCCATCCGGGGCGTGAGCGAGGATGTCTGGAACCTGCGCGACCAGGTGAAGATCGTGCAGGGCCGCAAGTTCAAGCCGGGCCTGCGCGAGCTGATCGTCGGCAAGGGCGCGCTGGCGCAGTTCGAAGGGCTCGACGTGGGCAAGAACATCCGTCTCGCGGGGCAGACCTGGACGGTGGTCGGCGTGTTCGAATCGAACGATTCCCTCGAATCGGAACTCTGGGGCGACACGCAGAGTGTCGCTTCGGCCTATCGCCGCGGCAGCAGCGTGCAGTCGGTGACCGTGCTGCTGGATTCCCCGGCATCCTTCGACGCGTTCAAGGCCAGCCTGGTCGCGGACCCGCGCCTGAAGGTCGACGTGACCACGACCCGCGAATACTTCGGAAAGCAGTCCGAGGGCCTGACCAAGGTGCTGCGCGCGGTGGGCATCACCGTCGGCATCATCATGGCGATCGGTGCGGTGTTCGGCGCACTCAATACGATGTTCGCAGCCATCCAGGCCCGTGCCCGCGAGATCGCCACGCTGCGCGCCATCGGCTTCCGCGGCATACCCGTGGTGGTGTCTGTGATGCTGGAGACGATGCTGCTCGCCTTGCTCGGCGGCGTCATCGGTGCCGGCATCGTGTGGATCGTCTTCAACGGCTACACGGCCTCCACGCTGGGAGCGAACTTCAGTCAGGTGGTGTTTCGCTTCCATGTGAGTACCGGTTTGTTATGGACCGGCATCAAGTGGGCTCTCGCGATCGGTTTCGTCGGTGGCCTCTTCCCCGCACTGCGTGCCGCGCGACTCCCCGTAACGGCGGCCCTGCGCGAACTGTAGGGCAGGGGCGAGGCCGATCCCGCACGCCTCGACGAGCGCGCGCGGATCGGCGGACGCCGGCGTGAATCGCTGGCAGGAGGCTAGCGCGGCGATGCCCACGCCAAAGACGGTAATCATGCGCGCCGCCCACCAGCGGTGGCGGCGCGAGCAACGGAATCGTGTCGATCGGGTCCCAGCCATGCCCACTCCCATGTCGAGGCAGGTAAGCCTAGGAAGCCTTGAGAACTTCGGACATCGAACAATTCTGAAAATACGTCGGCGCTATCGCAGGATGCGAGCCACATCACAGATTGGAGGGTGCCAACGATCGGCGCGGCGAGGCCATCGCGTGGCACATTGATCACTAAGGGGTGAAGTCATTTCGTCCGCCATCTGCTCAGATCGAAAACCAGGAGGGAATTCCTCTTGTCAATCATCGACCTCAGCTGGATGGGACTATGGATCAGACAGAATCGTTCGACGTGGTGATCCTTGGCAGCGGCCAGGGCGGTAAGCTGCTCGCCTGGCATCTCGCCAGTCTTGGTAAGCGCGTCGCCGTGGTGGAGCGTCAATGGATAGGGGGATCGTGCCCCGCCGTCGCGTGCCTTCCGAGCAAAAACGAAGTCTGGAGTGCACACGTTGCCGCCACCGTACGTCACGCCGGTCATTTCGGTACCGTCACCGGACCTTTCTCGGTCGACATGGCAAAGGTACTCGCGCGCAAGCAGGGCATGATCGACCGCGACCTCGCCGCGCACCGCGCCGCGTACGAGGCGAGTGGCGCTGAACTGATCATGGGAACGGGATCCTTCATTTCCTCCGACACATTGGAAGTGACGCTCAACGAAGGCGGCAGCCGACGTCTGCGCGGGGAGAAGATCGTGATCAACGTCGGCACGCACGCGCTCATACCGGATGTTCCGGGTTTACGCGCGGCCATACCCTTGACGCACATCGAGGCACTGGAGCTCGACCGGGCCCCGGAGCACCTCATCGTGCTCGGCGGGGGATATACCGGGATCGAAATGGCCCAGGCGTTCCGGCGATTCGGCAGCAGGGTGACCATCGTCGAACAGGGCACGCAGTTGCTGGCCCACGAAGACCTGGACGTGGCGGAGGAAGTACTCAACATACTGCGAACTGACGGGATCGAGGTCCTCGTCGGTGCACGGCTCACATGTATCGAGGGCCGGTCCGGGGTAAAGATCCAGGCTTACGTACAGTTGTCCTCCGGACCCCGGATGCTCGAAGGGACGGATATCCTGGTCTCGGTCGGACGTGTTCCGAATACTGCCGGCATTGGGCTCGAAGCCGCGCGCATCGCTGTCGACGACCGCGGATACGTGCAGGTCGATGGCGCGCTGAAAACCAACCTCCCGAATATCTGGGCGATCGGTGAGGCCGCCGGCAGCCCCCAGTTCACGCATGCATCCTTCGATGACTTCAGGATTGTCCGCGACAACCTCGCCGGGGGTAACCGCCGTACGGATGGCCGCCTGGTGCCTAACGTCGTCTTCATTGAACCGCAAGTCGCTCACGTCGGTTTACGCGAGCGGGATGCGCAGCGCGAAGGGCGAAAGGTCCGCATGGCCACGCTGCCGTTGGCCCGGGTCATGCGCACCATGGCCACCGATCAGGTCGCCGGATTCATGAAAGTGCTGGTCGGAACAGACGACGACCGCATCCTTGGCTTCACCATGGTTGGTCCAGAGGCAGGCGAAGTCATGGCGGTGGTGCAGACGGCCATGATCGCGGGCCTACCCTATACGTCGCTGCGCGATGCGGTTCTGGCCCACCTGACGTTCGCGGAAGGGTTGGCCCCTTTGCTTGCCCGTGTCCCGCCACGGGCTGCCGGCTAGAAGCCGCCCCTATCTTTAGATCAGGCGTCGCAAGCGCGAAGACGATGGTCGCGTACGCGTCGCTGGCCGCGGAGGTCGGCGCACCTGCCTTGTCCTTTTCCATGGGCTTCTGGCGGTCCTTTATTATCGAGCGCGCATTCCCGCAAGACTCTTTCGTGACGTATTTCACTCGTCAGCAGGGCCACCGGATCGGGTGAAGCCAGGGGGCTTCGAGCCGTGCAGCGCACGATCCGTCGTCCGCTAAGCGGATAACTACCCGATCGATTATCGACGAGTTACGATGGATCCCCTTCCATCCGCTCCCGCGGTGGACCGGCCAGCGCATCTTCCGTGGGCAGAGCCGAATGTTTGAGACGGGGCTTGTGACGCTGAGTACGACAGTGAGGAGGGCCTTTTTCTGCGCTGGGCTGCTGGCTTCTGCTTGGCTGGCAGGTGGTGCTGCGTGGGCACAGGAAAGGTCTCGTGGCGCAGGTTTATCCAGTCGGCTTCACGTAAGCCAGCTACACCACCGCGCTTTTACATCGGCCGATGGCGCACCGCTCCGCACCTCGGACATCGTCCAGGATCATGATGGCTACTTATGGATGACCTCGCAGAGCGGCCTCTTCCGGTTCGACGGTGTTCACTTTGACCAGTCCTTGAGCAAGCGTCTCCCCAGCCAGATGGTCAAAGGCATTTTCGTGGACGCGGATGGTTCTCTCTGGCTCGGATATTTCTATGGCGGCGTGAGTCATGTGGTCGGCGATCGGATAGACACCTATCGCGATGGCCTGCCCTTGGGGACGGTGTTCGCGTTCGCGCGGACTCCCGACGGCACGCTGTGGGTGGCGAGCACGGGTGGACTCGCGCGCCTTGTCCATGGTGCATGGCACACGGTAGGGGCCGACGTCGGCTACAGCGGCAGGCCTTTGCGCGACATGTCCCAATCCGCCGACGGTCGTCTCTGGATCACGACCACCGCGAACGAATATCTGGTATTGGCCACAGGGGCGGCCCGCTTCGAGCCCGTCGACCGGGCGACGATCCTCACGCAGCTCTGGGGTCTGCCGCCGTCCACGGACCAGCGCCTTCTCGATCTCGTGTCGACGCCCTTCGTCGATTCGGCGGGCGCGCTATGGCTGCCTTCAATGACGGGTCTCCAACGCTACCGATGGACAAAGGGTAAGGATCAGCCGCCGACCAAGGAAGAATTCGACAAGGCGGATGGGTTGACCGACACGATACCAAGCGGCTTCTTTGAGGATCGCGAATCGAACGTGTGGGTTGCCACGGCCCTCGGCATCGATCAGTTCAGGGAGAACCGTATCACCCCTCACGAGGTGGATGAACGGCTCTTCATGCCCACCGTGGCATTTGATTCGGATGGCGTTGGCTGGGCTGGAACCATGTGGGGCGCCTTCCGTCTGACACCCGAATCGACCCCGCTCCCCGAACTCGGGCAGTACTTTTCGTGCGTCACCCGGGACAGGCTAGGCAACGTCTGGATGGCCGGGCAATCGGGTGTGTTCCACATTGTCCATGGCGAGATATCCAAGATTGCCGGGCCGCCGACGGCGCCGTCCGAGGCAATCAAATACCAGTCGATTGCGGTCGACGGTAAAGGAGCCGTGTGGGTGGCGCTCGCCGGACTCGGTCTCTTCCGTCGTGACGGCACGCAATGGACGCGCCTGACAACCCTCGCTGGATTGCCGACGACCCATCTCACGCGGCTGGTTGGCGATGCCGCCGGAAACCTCTGGGTAGCCTTTGGCGATGGCCATCTGGTTCGCATGGATGGAGCTTCCGTCGTCCTGTTCGACACTTCGTCGGGACTGGACGTCGGAGCGGTCGCAGATATGGCTCTGGATCGCGCGAATGCGCTCGTGGGCGGCGAGCAGGGCCTGGCGCAAATGATCCACGGCCGTTTCCACCCGGTTCGCGGGCGAGGCGAACACGTCTTCTCTGGAATATCCGGTCTGGTGCAGCTGCGCAGCGGCGAGGTGTGGATGCAGGCGGACGAAGGCATCGTGCGCATACCATCAGAGGATATGCGTCTGGTGGCAGTTCGGCCCGAATACGAAGTCAACTATGAGGTTTTCGATGCAGAGGACGGCCTGATCGGTAAGGCTGACAAGGTCAGGCCTCTTCCGTCGCTGGTCGAGGGCCAGGATGACCGCGTGTGGATCACCACGACTCGCGAGGTGGCGTCGGTCAACACGCGTCGTCTCGTCCGCAACCTGCGGCCTGCCAAGCCGGCCGTCATGACCGTTTTGGCCGGTGGCGTCCTGTACCGCGCCTCGGATGATATGACGCTGCCCGCGCATACGCGCAACATCCGCATCGACTTCGGTGCGCCCACACTGACCATGCCGACACGAACGACGTTTCAGGCAAAGCTTGCGGGAGTCGACGACCGTTGGCAGGAGCTGGGTATACGACGGGAAGCTTTCTATACGAATCTCGGGCCGGGCGAATACCGGTTTGATCTACGGGTAACGAACGAGGACGGGCGAACCAGCGCGCTGGATAAGCCACTCGTGCTGCATATCGCGCCTGCCTTTTACCAGACGCTCGCCTTTCGTATCGGAGCCGGGATTCTCGCCATCGCGCTCATTGTCTCGCTCTATCAGTGGCGCCTGGCGCTGGTAAGCCAGAAGGCGAGGATTCGCCTGGAGGAACGCGAGCGCATTGCCCGCGAACTGCATGACACGCTTCTGCAAGGGGCTCAGGCACTCCTTTATGCCGTGGAATCGGTCGTAAGAGCCGAGTCGATCGACGAGACGGCGCGCCCCATCCTGACCAGGACACTGGGCTCGGCCCGCGAGGTCGTCGCCGAGGGTCGCTCGCGTGTCAGAGACCTCCGGCAGGACTGCAGCGATGCCGATTGCCCCTTGGAGTCCTATCTCGAATTCCTCGAAGACACAGGTGAGGGCGGGTTCGACGCGATCACCATCGAGGGCCGCATTCGGCGACTCAAGGTCGAACGAGGCCAGGAAGTGGTTGCCATCATACGCGAGGCACTGCAGAACGCTGTAAGTCATTCGCGAGCGACGATTATCCGGCTTCACATCCGTTACGGGCGCATGAAGCTGG
The DNA here is from genome assembly GCF_011742875.1 of Luteibacter yeojuensis. Lineage (NCBI taxonomy): Bacteria > Pseudomonadati > Pseudomonadota > Gammaproteobacteria > Lysobacterales > Rhodanobacteraceae > Luteibacter > Luteibacter yeojuensis. The sequence continues at coordinate 2,439,068 of NZ_JAAQTL010000001.1, read as the reverse complement.
CAATTTTCGTCGAGGACAATGGGCAGGGCCTCCCCGGCGATCTGCTCGCCGGCCGGCGCCTCGACGGTCATTGGGGCATCACCGGTATGCGCGAGCGGGCCTCCCGTCTGGGCGGCATGTTGCGGCTGCGCTCCACTGCCGAGCAAGGTACCTCGGTGAGGCTGACGGTGCCTGCGCGTCGGATCTATCGCCGGCGAAGCCGGTAGTTATTGCGGATCGAGAAACCCGCGCCGGATGGCAATAGTTACGGCGTGCGCCCGATCACGTGCGTCCAACTTACCCATGATGCTTTTCATCCGCGTCTTGATCGTATCCTCGGATACCCTCAGGTGATCTCCGATGACTCGGTTGGACATCCCCTGGGCAACCAGGCGCAGCACCAACACTTCGCGGGGTGTCAGACCTTCCAGTCCCTGATGCGCGCTGATGTCCTCCATGACCTCAGGTGTGACCACCTTCTTCCCATCGGCAGCGAAACGCACGGTACGAACGACCTCGTCACTCGAGGCCGTCTTCAACAGATAAGACATCGCTCCGGTACGTAAGGCGCGGGATACGCGTGCATCGCCAGGATACGTTGTCAGCACGATGAGTGGTGCCTCGGGGAAGTCCTCGTGGATCTTCGCGATGGCCTGAACCCCGTCCACGGGCGACATCTGCAGGTCGATCAACGTGACCGTCGGGCGCAGTGCCCGGAACTGGTCGATCGCATCGCCCCCGTCCGAAGCCTCACCCACGACTTTCATGTCGCGTTCCCGCTCCAGCGTCGAGCGAAGGCCTTCCCGCATCATGGGATGGTCATCGACGATCAGGATACGAATGATGCGGTCCACCATTATCGAACCTGCCTTCTTGGCGGAGCTACATTATGGCCCGGTTCTGGCGCAACGCTAAACCCGAAAGGGAGAAAACGCCGCGGCTTGTACCTCCTTCCTCCGCCCATCGGGCCGCGGACCCGGCTCGGGGCCGCACGTGGTGCCCGGACCCGATACGCCGGGCACTTTTTGATCCCTATCGGGTGAAGCCGACAGGGATGTCACCTCTTAGGGTTCCCACTCCCCGCTACGCCGCGGCCAGCGATTGATCGCCTTGGAGGAGCCATGAATACCGTCGCCTATCGCACCGTCAACGTCGATGGCCTTGACGCTCACGAGATCGCAGATGCGATCCGGGCCTTCCTGTAATTGCTTTCGGACGGCAGACACCCCCCACCCCCTCGATGTGCCCGCACTGTTCGTCGCACGTCTGCCGTCCCTTTTCTTCCAGACTGGAATCTCCCCATGTTCGAGAAACTCGCATGCGCACCCGGTGTCGTCAGGGCTGCTCTGATTGCCGTGTTGTTCGCCTGCACTGCGCAGAGCGAAGCGTACGCGGATGGGCTGCCGTGGATTGGCACATGGACGGCCGCGCCCGCTCCCGAAACCTCCGTTACGAATCCCTCACTGCCCAGCTTCGTCGATCAGACATTGAGGCAGTACGTGTTCACCTCGATAGGAGGGAGTGCCGCGCGGCTCCACTTCTCCAATCAGTACGGGTCAACACCTCTTGAGCTTTCTCACGTACGTATCGCGCAGGCGGATGAATCCGGCAATGTCATACCGGGTACGGATGTACCTGTGACCTTCGATGGCGCCGGCAGCACGGTCATTCCAGCGGGCGCGACGGCCCTTAGCGATGCAATCGACGTGGTCGTTCCAGCCAATGGTTACATGGCCATCAGTGCCTACTTCCCGGGACCCGCACCGGTGGGATCGTATACGACCCACGTGTTCACCGAGCAATACATGGAACTGGTACAAGGCGACCACAGCGATGAACAATCGTTGGCGAACCCGTCGTATCCGTCACAGTACTTCTTTCTGACGGGGATGGATGTTCAGAACGAAGCAGCGCTGGGCAGCGTGGTGACCATCGGGGCCTCGATAACGGATGGGTTCAACTCGACTGTCGGAGCCAATCATCGTTGGTCGAACTATCTCTCGCGGCGTCTGGCAGAGAGCGGGACCATCGTGGGCGTGATGAATCAAGGCCTCGCCGGAGGCACGCTCACACGAGATAACGGAGAAATCTATGGGGAAGGCACTCTCAATAGATATGAGCGCGACGTCCTGAACCAACCCGGTGTTCGATGGGTCATCCATACTGAATTCAACGATCTCGAACAGAACAATCTGGCGCAGCTCATTGCGGCTGAGAAGACGATGATCAAGAGCGCCCAGGATCGGCAGATCAGTTATCTCTGTTCGACCTTTCCGCCGGTCAATGCCAGCGGCGCCTATGAGGCGACACGCCAAGGATTGAATGCGTTCCTGCGATCCGGAACAAGCGGTTGCGATGGTTTGGTTGACCAGGATGCCGCGCTGCGGGATCCATCAAACCCAGCCGTCCTGGCCCCGGCATATTTTGGCACGGCGGATGGCGTCCATCCGAACGATGCTGGCTATCAAGCCATCGCGGACGCCATTGACATAGAAATTTTCCACGCCCCGACGCGCCTTCCACCGGATCTGCCAGCGACCGCTTGTGATTCCGGATGGAGTAACGGCCAGACCATCGCGGATGGAACCGAGATACGCTCCTGTAACGGTCGCTACCTTCTTGGACTACAGGGCGATGGGAACTTCGTACTGTACGACGGTGGAGTGCCCGCGTGGGCCACTGTGACGACGCTCGGTAAGTCCATCGCTGTTGCGCAGATGCAGCCCACCGGCAATCTCATGCTCTTTGACGTCACGGGGCGGCCCGTCTGGGCGTCCAACACGGATGGTCATGCGGGAGCGATCTTGCGCTTGCAGGACGATTCGGGTCTGAACATCTTCGATGCCAGCGGACGAACGCTCTGGTCGGGCCGGTGGCCGGCGAGCGTTCTTCCCGCTCGCTAACCTGGGCCAGCTCGGCAAGGACAACTCATGAATGCGCTACTGCAGATCATTTCGAAATCCGGCTTGCTGAAAAAGGACCTGGACTACCACATGCTGCGCGCCGCGATGGTCGTCATCTTCGCGTGGTTTGGCTACGACAAATGGTTCGAGTCCGAGATCATGGCCATCGCGCCACTCATCGCGCATGGGCCATTGATTTCCTGGACAATCCCGGCCTTGGGTATTCGCGGCACGTCGATTCTGCTTGGTACTGCCGAATGGACCTTTGGCTCGTTGTTGTTGCTCGGCTTCTGGAACAAAAAGCTGGGCGTGCTGGGAGCTCTCGGGTCGACCGCCACCTTCATTTCCACCCTGACAATCCTTCCTTTCGTGCCGGACGGCTGGGATCCAGGCGCAGGCGGATTCCCTGCGATGTCCATAAATGCCGCGTTCCTGCTGAAGGACCTCGTGCTATTGGCGGTCTCCCTGTATTTGCTCAGGCAGGATGTAGTCCGGAGCTTGGACAGTCCACGCAAACTCGGTGCCACGTCGTAGAAGTTGGCGTGCGACCGCACCTTGGGCCAGGCGCTGGGGCGGTCGCACCCAACGGATGAGCCACACGGATGTGGGCAGGACGTCGGTCGTCACTCAGGCTCAAGTCTTCCGCACACGCATCATGGTGATGATGCCGACGCCGATCAGGATGATCGCCATGCCGGCAAGATCGAAACCGCCCACATGCTCGCCGGCAAGAGCCACACCGAACAGCACCGCCACCGGCGGATTGACGTAGGCATAGCTGGTGGCGAGGGCGGGGCGCACGGTCTTCAGCACGTAGAGGTACGCGCTGAAGGCGATGATGGAGCCGAACACCACGAGGTAGGCGAGGGCGGCGGTGGCGCCGGCTTCCGGGTGGGCTGGAACGCGTTCGCCGTGCAGGAACGCGATGATCGCCAGCGAGACGCTGGCGCAAAGCATCTGGGCAGCGGTATTCATCGGGCCCTTGGGCATGTCCTGCCGTTTCGACCACACGGAGCCGAAGGCCCACGACATCGCCGCGACGATCAGTGCGATGGCGCCCAGCGGCGAACCGGCCAGGCCCGCGCCGAGGTTGAGCACGATCACGCCGAGGAAGCCGAGCAGGAGGCCTGCGGTTTCGCCGCGCGAAGGCCATTCGCCGTAGATGCCGCTGAACACGGCCGCGAACAGCGGCATGCTGGCCACCGCCACGGCGGCGATGCCCGAACCCACCGACTGCTCGGCGAAGCAGACCAGACCGTTGCCGCCAGCCAGGAGCAGCGTGCCCACGATGGCGGCGTTCTTCCACTGCCGCGCGGTTGGCATGGCTTCGCCGCGGAAGCGCAGCACGGCGAACAGCAGCACGCCGGCGATGGCGAAGCGGATCGCGGCCAGCGTGAAGGGCGGATAGCTCACCAGCGCATAGCGGATGCCCAGGTAAGTCGAGCCCCATATGACGTACAGGGCGAACAGGGACAGCGGCACCATCCAGCGCTGGTCGGCGACGGGAGAGGCGGAGGATGCGTTCGTACAGGCGGCGTCTGACATGCGGGGGATCCGGGGTCGTTCGTGCGGCCTCATGCCGCACGACACCGCAAGATATCGTTGTCGCATGGGGCGCGGTAGCGAAACGTTTCGGGGTCAGCCTTGAGCGGCTTTCATGGCACGTTCGGTGGCGAGCAGCTGCTGCTTGATATCCAGGCCCCAGCGCCATCCACCGAGGCTTCCGTCTTCGCGGATGATCCGGTGGCAAGGCACCAGCAAGGCCAGCTTGTTGCTGCCGCACGCGCGGCCGATCGCGCGCGCGGCCTTGGGTACGCCCAGCTTCGCGGCCAGCTCGCCGTAACTCAGCGTCTCGCCGCGCGGGATGCGCGTGAGGGCGTCCCAGACGCGCCACTGGAAGGCCGTGGCGGCGATGTCGATCGGCGGCATGGCCGGCGCGCCGCGGTCGCTCCAGCCCAGCTCGTGGGCGACCCGGCCGATCACGGCATCGAGCCACTCCTCGCGTCCCTCATCCACGCGCGCGCGCCTGGCGAGGGGGAACTCCGCGGCGAGGCGGGCCTCGAGTTCCTCGTCGCCCTCCCCGAGGGTGACCGAACAGATGCCCTTCGCCGTGGTGGCGACGAGCAACTGGCCCAATGGGGTATTCGTGGTGGTGTAGCGGATCGACGCACCCGCGCCCCCGGCGCGATAGCTGGCCGGCGTCATGCCGAGCCGGCGGTCGCTTTCCTCGTAGACCCGGCTGCCGGAGCCGAAACCGGCTTCATATACCGCGTCGGTCACGGCGGCACCTTCGCGCAGGGCTTCGCGCAGCTGCCCGAAGCGGCGGGCACGGGCGTATTCGGCCGGGCTCACGCCGTAGCGGCGGCGGAACGCCCGCTGGAGGTGCGTCGGGCTCAATCCCGCGATGGTGGCGAGGCTGGCGAGGTCGGTGGCGCCGTCGCCGCGCTCGAGGGCGGCACGCACGCGTTCAAGGGCATCGTCGGCAGCGGGACGCATGGCGCAAGCCTGGGAATTCATGGTGGCCTCCTTCATGGGAGACCAGCGTAGGACGGGGCGGGGCCCGTCACCATCCGCTTCTTGCGGGTATCAGTGGTGATGGACCGGGCGGCCCTGGCGGATAACGACGAACTCGCCTTCCAGGACTTCGGGATCCTTCGGCGCCGCCTCTGCGGCGCCCGCCACCTGGCCACGGGACAGCTTCCACTGGCGTACCGCCAGAAAGACCAGTCCGCCGGCGAACAGCACCCCGAGCACGACCACGCCGAAGAGAAGAAGCACGCCCACCACGGCGAGGCCCAGCACCAGCGACAAGGCGCGGACGAGAGGGTTGCGCGAGCGGCGGATGGGCGGGAAAACGAGGCGCATTGGTTAAAAATCCGTATATGGCACAATGACATGCATCTGAGCCCCTGTACCTTGGGGCATCCGGCCCCCATAGACAAGTGCCATGACGCCCATCACCGAATCGCCCTCTCTCTGCCTGCTGGCGGATATCCCCGACGGCAACGCCATCGAAGTCGAAGCCCTGGTCAACGGGGAGGTGGAGTCGCTGCTGGTCTACCGCCACGGAGACGAGGCCCGGGCCTACTTCAATGTCTGCCCGCATGCGGGGCGGCGACTGGATTACGTCCCCGGCAAGTTCCTGGTCCGTGGCGGGCAGATCATCTGCGCGGCCCACGGGGCCACCTTCACGGCCGAGAGCGGCGATTGCACGGCCGGGCCTTGTCGTGGCGACAGGTTGCGTGGTGTGCCGGTGGCGGTGGCCGACGGAATTGTGCGGCTCGCTTGATAAGACGTTTCGGGAAGTCTGTTGTAGGAGCCGCTATAGCGGCGAGGGAACTTACCTTGCCGCGTCATCGCTCCGTTGGCTTCTCGCCGCTATAGCGGCTCCTACAGAGTTCTTCAGCGGTACATCAAATTGATCGTGACCAAGGTCAACGTCAGGATCAGGATCGTCAGTGGCAGCCCCACGCGCAGGAAATCCCGGGAGCGGTAGCCGCCGGGACCGGCCACCATCATCAATGCCGCATGCCCCGAGGGCAGCAGGAAGGTGTTGGACGACGAGACCGCCACGATCAGCGCATAAGCCGACGGATTGCCGCCGGTGGTGACGGCGACGCTGATCGCGATGGGCACCATCATCACCGTGGCGCCCACGTTCGACATCACCTGCGAGAAGATCAGCGTGAGCACCGCGATCGACAGCTGCAGTGTCCATTGCGGCGCATGGCCGAGGACCTGAAGCACTTCCTGCGCGATCCACGAGGCGGTGCCGGTCGAATCCATCGACCAGCCCAGCGGAATGAGGCAGGCGGTGACGAAGATGGTCTTCCAGTTGATGGCCTTATAGGCCTCGTCCATGTTCAGCACGCCGGTGAGCAGCATGCCTACGGCGCCCGTCATCATCGCCACCGAGAGGTCGAGGTGGGTGAAGAGGGCGAGGCACTTCGCCAGCACGAAGAAGCCCACGGCCTGCCAGATCTTGCCGGGGCGCTGTTCTTCCTTGGGGATGTCGGTGACCACGACGATGTCGCGATCCTCCTCCGCCAGCATGAGGTCGCGCCACTTGCTGTGCAGCACGAGGGTGTCGCCGGCGCGCAGGGTCACCGCGCGCACGTCTTCGCGGAACACTTCGTCGCCGCGGTTCACCGCCAGCACGGAAATGCCGAAGCGCTTGCGCAGGCGCAGGTCGCCCACGCTCTGCTTTATGAAGCGCGAACTCGGCGGTATCACCGCCTCGGAAATACCCGCGCGCGTCGTGTTGAACTGCTCGCCCAGCTGGCGCATGCGCATCGATACGCGGCACAGCTGATTGTTCGCGAAGGACATGATCGCGTCGCGCGGCGCGAGCACGCCGAGCACCGTGCCGACCCAGATCATCTGGTCCGAAGGGGGAGCCACGCGGCTCTCGTTGCCGTTCTTGATCGCCAGGATGAGCGGGGCGCCGTGCAGCTGCTCCACCTCGCCGATGCTCATGCCCACCAGCGGGCTTTCCGCGGTGACCGTCAGCTCGGCCGTCTCGCCCACGATGCCGTACGTGTCGGCGAAGTAGCTCTCGGTACGACCCGGGGTGACCTTGAGGCGGTCGTCCTCGCGCTCGGGCAACAGCTTGCGGGTGAACAGGTAGAAGAAGGCCACGCCCGCGACGGCCAGCACGAGGCCGACCGGCGTGACGCTGAAAAGGCCGAACTTCGGGATCGTGTGCGCGCCCGGGGGCAGGTTGCTGTTCGCGCTGGCGATCAGGTCGTTGAGGACGATCAGCGGCGAGTTGGCGATCAGCGTGGTGTTGGTCGCCGTGAGGATGCAGAAGGCCATCGGCAGCAGCAGGCGCGACATCGGCACGCCGGTGCGGGCCGACAGGCGGCTGGTCACGGGGATCATCAACGCGGCCAGCGCCTGGCTGGGGATCACCGCGCTGAAGAGGCTGGTGACGCTGTTCACGACCACGCCCAGGCGCGATTCCATGCCGCGGGCCATGCGCATGACGAAGGCGGCGGTGAGGTTGAGCACGCCGGCGCGATCGAGGCCGGCGCCCATGATCATGATGGCGATGATCGCGATGACGGCGTTGCCGGCGAAACCGTTGAACACCTGGTCGCCGGGGATCAGGCCGGTGAGGCCGATCGTGACCACGACGAGCAGGGCGACCATGTCGGCCCGGATCCACTCCAGAACGAGCATGAGCATGGTGAAGCCCACCAGGCCCAGCACGAGGATCATTTCGGGAGTGAGTGTGAGTGCCACTAGCCGGCTATCCGGGTCCGGTCGGTTGGAGCGTGCGGTGGCATGGTCTTGCCAGGGCTGGGATGTTGCCGCAGGAGTATACGCGTTGGGTGTGGACAAGGGCTGAAGCCGTGCCGCATTTCTGTAAGAGCCGCTATAGCGGCGAGGGGAACCTTTCGCGCCGCTTCATCGCTTCGTCGGCTTCTCGCCGCTATAGCGGCTCCTACAGGAAAGCGGAGAGCTTCAGGCGCCGTGCCACTCGTAGAGGAAATCCCAGACGCCATGGCCGAGCCGCGTGCCGCGACGCTCGAAGTGGGTTTCGATCCGCCACGCGGGGCGCTCGGCCGACTGGCCCGGGCCCACGCGATTGCGCCATCCCGGCGCCGCCTCCATCGTCTCGCGCATGTGCTCGGCGTAGGCCTCCCAGTCCGTGGCGAGGTGGAGCAGGCCGCCCGGCGCCATCCGCGAGGCAAGCAGGTCGACGAAGGCCGGCTGGACCAGGCGGCGCTTGTTGTGCCGTTTCTTGTGCCAGGGGTCCGGGAACCAGATGCGGACCTCCGACAGGCTGCCCGGCGGTATCTCATGCTCGAGGACCTCCACGGCATCGTGCTTGTAGAGGCGCACGTTCGTCGCCTCGCGCGCGGCCAGGGCATTCATGAGGCGGCCGACGCCCGGGCCGTGCACTTCCACGCCGATGTAGTCGCGCGCGAGGTCGTGCTCGCTGGCCCAGGCCAGCGCCTCGCCGTTTCCGAAGCCGATCTCGAGCACGCGCGGCGCGGTGCGGCCGAAGGTGGCGTCCAGGTCGCGTTCGGTGCCGGTGTAGTCGAGCCCGAAACGTTCCCAGTGCTCGTCGAACGCGCGTTGCTGGGCCGGGGTCATCCGGCCCTCGCGCAGCACGAAGCTGCGGATGCGGCGGTGCAGCGGGGCGTCTCCGGCCTTGTCGTTGTCGTGGGCCATGGTCAGCCGACCAGCCCGTCGACCGGGCTCGAGGCCGAGGCGAAGCGTTTGCGCGGGATGCGGCCGGCGCGGAACGCCGCGCGGCCCGCTTCGACGGCCAGCTTCATCGCATGCGCCATCAGCACGGGATCCTTCGCGCCCGCGATGGCCGTGTTCATCAGCACGCCGTCGCAGCCGAGTTCCATGGCGATGGCGGCGTCCGAGGCGGTACCCACGCCTGCGTCGACGATGACCGGCACCTTCGCGTTCTCGACGATCTCGAGCAGGTTGTAGCGGTTCTGGATGCCCAGGCCCGAACCGATCGGCGCGGCCAGCGGCATGATCGCGGCACAGCCGATCTCCTCCAGGCGGCGGGCCAGGATCGGGTCGTCGGAGGTGTAGACCATGACGTCGAAGCCGTCGGCCACGAGCTTCTCGGCCGCGACGAGGGTCTGCACCACGTCCGGGTAAAGCGTGCGCTCGTCGCCCAGTACTTCCAGCTTCACGAGGTTGTGGCCGTCGAGCAGTTCGCGGGCGAGGCGGCAGGTGCGCACGGCGTCGTCGGCGGTGTAGCAACCGGCCGTGTTCGGCAGCAGGGTGTATCGCTCGGGCGGCAGCGCATCGAGCAGGTTCGGCTGGCTGGCGTCCTGCCCGATGTTCACGCGGCGGATGGCGAGGGTCACGATCTGTGCGCCGGCCGCGTCGGTGGCGCGACGGGTCTCGTCGAAATCCTTGTACTTGCCGGTGCCGGTGAGCAGGCGCGAATGGAACGTGCGGCCGGCGACGGTGAGGAGGTCGTCGGCGGCGGGATCGAAGTGGTTCATGGGGGGCTTTCCGTCGGGGCCGCGGCGTCAGCCGCCGCCGATGGCGTGGACGATCTCCACCCGGTCGCCCTCGGCGAGCAGGTGCGTCGCGTGCGCGCTGCGCGGCACGATCTCGAGGTTCACCTCCACGGCCACCCGCTTGCCGGCATAACCGGCGGCGTCGAGCAGGGCGGACACGGAAGTGCCGGACGCGCATTCGCGCGCATCACCGTTGAGCGTTATCAGCATCCGCCCATTCTACCGGCCCCGGAGCTCAGCGCCCATGCCCGCGCCAGCCGCCATCGCCGCTTCGCGTCGGAATACCGGTGCCGGGCTGGTTGCCCGATCCCATGCCCGTGCCGGGTTGCGGCGCCCGGCTGTTCGTGAATCCGGTTCCCGGTGGCACGGGAGGCGTTCCGTCATAGCCACGGTCCCAGCCCCGATGGCGATCGCGCCGGTCCGGCTGCCGTTGCGGAGCAAGCTTCACCCCGGCGCCGCTGGCGGAAGTGTTGCCGGCGCTGCCGGCGGCAAGGCTAAGCGATTCGCCGCGCCCTCCGTCGTGGTCGTGGCCGCCACCGTGCCCATCGTGGCCGTCGTGATCGTGGTCGTGTCCCGGCCGGCCGTGATCGCGGTCGCGCCCGTCACGCCGGTCGCGATCGTTCCAGCCGTCGCCGTAGTAGTAGCCGCCTTCGGCCACGGAACCGCCGTAGCCGTCGTCGGCACGACCCTGGTAGCCGCCACCCACGGATACCTGGCCGCCGACGTAAAGGCGGGCCGGTTGGGGCAGCGTGCCGGTGGTGACCGTTTCCTTCCGGACTGGCGCGGTCGGGCCCGAGATATAGCTGACGCCCGGCTTCGGCATATCGGCCGTGGAGACGGTCCGCGACTGCGCCATGACCGCGCCCGCGGTCAGCGCGAGCCCGGCGGCGATGGACAGCGAAAGTACACGACCCATGATCCGGCCCTCGTAGGAATTTCCGTGGCCGATTATGCGCGCCGCCCTGGCCGACGGCGCAGGAACGGGCGGTCGCGTTCAGCCCACCGCCACCTTTGCCCCCGCTGCCGGAGTCGTATTAACATCCAGCTCCGATGCGGGTGTAGCTCAATGGTAGAGCTGTAGCTTCCCAAGCTACTGACGAGGGTTCGATTCCCTTCACCCGCTCCACGACGTTCCACTAACCGTCGCTCCTCCTCTTCCCCCCCCAGGAACATCGACCTCGAGGCAAGCGCATCGCGCCCTGCCTGCATACCCGTGTGTCCGGAGTTGGCCGGCGAAGACGCGGCGACCGAACGCAGGCGGCGGTGCGGGGGCTTGGAACCTAAAGTTGCTTCATGCAACTTATGTCGCTAGAGTTGCATGAAGCAACTATTGTTCGGAGCTTTCATGGATCGCCGGCTGTTGATGCTCGCCCTCGGCATGTTCGCGCTTGGCACCGACAGCTTCGTGGTCGCCGGCGTGTTGCCCGAACTGGCGGATCATTTCCATGTCGGTATCGGCGCTGCCGGCCAGATGACCACCGCGTATGCCTTGTCGTATGCGATCCTTGCCCCGCTCATTGCCGCCCTCGCGGCGCATGTGCCGCGCAAGCGCCTGCTGCTCGGAAGCCTTTCCATCTTCGTGGTGGCGAACCTGCTGACGGCGATCGCGCCCACGTTCTGGTTCGCCATCGCGATGCGTGTGCTGGCTGGTCTGGGCGCGGCCATGTTCGCCCCCACGGCGACGGGTACCGCGACCATGCTCGTTCCCGCCGGGCGCCGCGGCTTCGCGCTCTCGGTCATCATCGCCGGGCTGACCTTCGCCACGGCGCTGGGCTCGCCGATCGGTACCGTCATTGGCGGCCTCGGGGACTGGCGATACACGATGGTCTTCGTGGCCGCGCTCGCGACGGTTGCCGCCCTGGGCGTGGCCATGCTGTTGCACGATGTGCCACTGCCGCCGCAGATCAGCCTGCGCGAACGCATCGCGCCGTTGCATGACAGTCGCGTGGCGCTGACCCTGCTCACGACGCTGCTGGGGCAGACCGGCAATTTCATCGTCTACACGTACTTCGCCGTGATCTTCGATCGCGTGATCGGCGGCAGCACGGCGTTCCTCGGCGTTCTTCTCGTCCTTTGGGGATCGGCGGGCACGGCGATGAACCTGCTTGCCGGCCGCTATATCGACCGGATCGGCTCGCGGAAAGTGCTGCTCTTCATGTTCACGGTGCTTATCGCCGACATGGCGCTGATGCCGTGGGCAAGCGCATGGGTGACGACCGGCGTGGTCGCGATCGTGGTCTTCGGTGCCTGCGCGTGGGGATTCCAGGTACCGCAGCAGCACCGTCTCGTGCACCTCGCGCCATCGAGCGCGCCGGTGGTGCTGGGCCTCAATACCGCGGGCACGTACTTTGGCGTGTCGACCGCGGGTGCGCTGGGTGCGGCGGGTCTCGCCACCGTCGGCGCGCACCACCTCGGCCTGCTGTCATCGGGCTTCATGGCGCTGGCGCTGGTCGTCGCCGAACTGGCGCACCGGCGGATCCATGCGCTCGAGCGGCGCGGTTCCGCAAGGGCCGATGCGCTGGCCTGTACGTCCTGAGCGAGGTCAGCCCTCGCCGAGGACCTTGTGGTTGCGGCTCTCGATCACCCGCAAGGTGTTGGCCGTCGCGCCAGGCCCTGGCACGAAGCGCACGTCGCGGAACGAGAGCGGTTTACCGTCGGGACCGTGCACGGTGATCTTCTGGATGACATGGCCCGAGTCCGCCGTGACCAGCCGGGTGGTCGGCTTGCCGTTCGGCGCGACCCACCGGTCGCCCCACTGCTTGAGGGTGACCAGCAGGGGATAGAGGTCCTCGCCCTTGCGCGTCAGCCGGTAGCCGTCGGTGTTCGCGCGATTCTCGAGCGGGAACCGTTCCATGATGCCCAGCTCGACGAGGCGCTCCAGGCGCGACGTGAGGATGTTGCGGGCGATGCCGAGCTCACTCTGGAACTCGTCGAAACGCGTCGCGCCCTGCGTGGCCTCGCGCACGATGAGCAGGGTCCACCAGTCGCCGACCTGGTCCAGCGCGCGGGCGATCGTGCAGTTCATGCCGTCGAAGCGCTTCTTGCGCATGGGAGGCACCTCCAGCGGTTGGCATGAGTTGCATCATACCACTATCCGCTCAGGGCGTTGCGGAGGCTCCCGTCACCGCCCGGCCGATTTCGGCGAACAGCGCGTTCCGGTCCTTTGCGTCCGTCTGCGATCCGGTGAGGAACGCTGCCACGATCACGGTACGGCCGTCCGGCCAGGTGACGATGCCGATATCGTTGAATGCCGCCGTCACACCTTCCAGGGTGTACGACGTGCCGCACTTGTCCGCGAAACGCACCCCGGCGGGAAGGCCGGCGCGCATGCGGTTGGGCACGGTCTGGCCGTACATGAGCGCCAGGAGCCGCTTCGTCGACGTGGCCGATAGCAGTTCGCCCTTCCACAGCTTCTCGAGGAAGTCGGCCGCCGCGTCCGGCGTCGTGCGGTTGCGCGGGTCGGCCATATACGCCTGCATGCCGCGCCGCCGCCGTGCCAGCTCGGCGGCTTCCGTTTCATCGTCGGGAATGGTCCGGCCCCGGTCCGTATCTTCGAAGATGTCGACGATGCCGGCCTCGCCGAGATCGATGCGCATGCCGTCGATGCCGTGCTTCCGGAGATAGGCCGTCACCACCTGCGGTCCGCCGGCCAGTCGGATGAGGGCATCGACGGCGGTGTTGTCGCTCTCGCTCACGGCGGCCTCCAGCAGGCGGTCGACCGTGAAGCGCATGCTCTTTCCCTTGAAGTGCGCTCCGATCGAAGGCACGGCGGATCCACCAAGGACGTCGCCGCTGTCGATCGTCACTTCCTGGTCCGGTCTGAGCCTCCCTTCGTCGATCTGCGCCAGAATGGCCGCCGCCACCGGGGCCTTGAACACGCTCATCATCGGATAGGCGCGATCGGCATTGATCCGCGTGCGTGTGTGCGCGCCGAGGTCCAGCACCGTGATCCCCAGCGTACCGGGCCTGGCTTCGTCGGCGAGTCGGGCGAGGGTTTGCTGGAGGCGGGTATCCGGCGGATCCTTGGCCATCGCGGGCGCGGCGAGGGCCACGGCGAGACAGACACCCGACGACGCTCGCAGAAGCGACCGCATCAACTTGCGCATGGAACCCCCTGGGATGAAAACGGGTTCCAATGTTCGCTGCGGGATGGGGCAAAGTCGAGGCCGGATGCTGCCGGCTGCCTGACGGGATCGGTCCCGCCCGGGGCTTTCCTCCGGGCGGGACCGGGCCTCACGTTACGCGGCTTCCCGTTCTCGCGCGGGCTCCTTTTGCCGCTTGAGGTCGAAGCGGTCGAGGTTCATCACCTTCGTCCAGGCCGCGACGAAGTCGTTGACGAACTTGTCCTCGGCGTCCGCGCTGCCGTAGACCTCGGCCAACGCGCGCAATACCGAGTTGGAACCGAACACGAGGTCAACGCGGCTGGCGATCCACTTCAGCTTGCCCGTGCCGCGCTCGCTGCCTTCGAACGTTTCCCTCGCCGGCGACGTGGGCTTCCACTCCGTGCGCATGTCGAGCAGGTTGCGGAAGAAGTCGTTCGTCAGTTTCCCCGGCCGGTCGGTGAGCACGCCCTGCTTGCTGCCGTTGAGGTTCGTGCCGAGCACGCGCATGCCGCCGACGAGCACCGTCATTTCCGGCGCGGTGAGGGTGAGCAGCTGGGCCTTGTCGATGAGCAGGGCCTCGGCGGGTACGCTGTACGCACCCTTCAGGTAATTCCGGAAGCCGTCGGCGACGGGCTCCAGCGGCGCGAACGAATCCACGTCGGTCTGTTCCTGCGACGCGTCCGTGCGACCCGGTGCGAAGGGCACCGTGACCGGATGGCCCGCTTCCCTCGCGGCCTTTTCGATGCCCGCGCCGCCCGCCAGCACGATCAGGTCGGCGAGCGAGATCTTCTTGCCACCGGTCTGCGAGCGATTGAAGTCGGTGCGGATGCCTTCCAGCCGTTCGAGCACCTTCGCCAGTTGCTCGGGCTGGTTCGATTGCCAGTCCTTCTGCGGGGCGAGGCGGATGCGCGCGCCGTTGGCGCCGCCGCGCTTGTCGCCGCCGCGGAACGTCGACGCGGAGGCCCAGGCGGTGGAGACCAGTTCGGCCACGCTGAGGTCCGACGCCAGCACCTTGTCCTTCAGCGCCTGGATCTCGCTCTCGCCGACCAGCGGGTGGTCGACCTTGGGAACCGGGTCCTGCCAGATCAGTTCCTCGTCCGGGACTTCGGGACCGAGGTAACGCGAGCGGGGGCCCATGTCGCGATGGGTCAGCTTGAACCATGCGCGCGCGAAGGCATCGGCGAAGGCGTCGGGATGTTCGAGGAAGTGACGGGAAATCTTCTCGTACACCGGATCGAGGCGCAGCGAAAGGTCCGTCGTCAGCATCGTCGGCCGGCGGCTGGCGCCGCCGAACGCGTCGGGAATGTCGGCATCGCTGTTCTTCGCCACCCACTGGTTGGCGCCGGCGGGACTCTTCGTGAGTTCCCACTCGTGCTTGAAGAGGTTCTGGAAGAAATGATGGCTCCATTGCGCCGGCGTCTGCGTCCACGTGACTTCGAGGCCGCTGGTGATGGTGTCGGCACCCACGCCGCTGCCATAGGCGTTCTTCCAGCCGAGGCCCTGCTGCTCGAGTTCGCCGGCTTCCGGCTCGGCGGCCACGTTCGCGGCATCGGCGGCGCCGTGGGTCTTTCCGAAGGTATGGCCGCCGGCGATCAGCGCGACGGTCTCCTCGTCGTTCATCGCCATGCGCGCGAAGGTTTCGCGGATATCGTGCGCGGCAGCGAACGGATCGGGGTTGCCTTCCGGACCTTCGGGATTGACGTAGATGAGGCCCATCTGCACCGCGGCGAGCGGGTTCTCGAGGTTGCGGCCATGATCGGTGCGGTCTTCCTCGGTGCCGTGCAGGTGCGGATCCGCGACCAGTACCCCTTCGTCGTCCGGCTGCGCCTTGCCGTAACGATGGTCGCCGCCCAGCCACTCGTTTTCCTTGCCCCAGTACACGTCCTCGTCGGGCTCCCACGTATCCTCCCGTCCGCCGGCGAAGCCGAACGTCTTGAAGCCCATGCTTTCCAGGGCGACGTTGCCGGCCAGGATCATCAGGTCGGCCCAGGAGATGCTGCTGCCGTACTTCTGCTTGATCGGCCAGAGCAGGCGGCGCGCCTTGTCGAGGCTGACGTTGTCGGGCCAGCTGTTCAACGGCGCGAAGCGCTGTTGCCCGCGCCCGCCGCCGCCGCGGCCGTCGCCGATACGGTAGGTGCCGGCGCTGTGCCAGGCCATCCGGATGAAGAGGGGACCGTAGTGGCCGAAGTCCGCAGGCCACCAGTCCTGCGAATCGGTCATCAGCGCGGCGAGATCCCTCTTCACTGCCGCGAGGTCGAGCTTGTCGAAGGCCTCGGCGTAATCGAAGTCCGGCGTGAGCGGATTCGATCGCGAGGAGTGCTGGTTGAGCAGGTCGACGCGCAAGCGCTTCGGCCACCAATCCTTATTGGTCGTACCGCCACCGGCGGTGTGTTTGAACGGACACTTTGCTTCGGTCGACATGGGCGCATCTCCTTTGGACTGCCGGGAACGGAAGGGGGCTCCTTTCCTGGATCATAGGCGTGTGCGCGATATTGCAAAAATTGATTGATCTTATGATGACAAGAGGCTGCGCCTATTGACCCGCATGCATCCACGCGGTCACGCGACGGGAAATCGGGCTTCCCTGAAAAAGTCGTGCGCGCCACGGGGCGCGCACGGGCGGGGCTCCATCATTCGGCCGCGGGAAAATCGACGTCGGTGTCGTTGATGCGGTTGAACGTGTTGGTGAAGGTGATCATCGCCATGGCATAAGAGATGGCGAGCAGCTGCGCATCGGAGTAACCCGCCGCGCGGATGTCTTCCACGGCCGCCGCCGGCACCGTGCCGTTCTGGCGCAGGATGCCGAGCACGAAACGGATCAGGGCGTCCCGCTTCGCGTCGCCGGTGCCTTCCATATGGCGGATGGCGCGCACGTCGTCCGCGGAGAGGCCGGCCATCTTGCCCAGCATGTTGTGCGCGGCCACGCAGTAGTCACAGCCAGTCTGCGCGCTCACGAGCAGCTTGATGGTTTCCAGGTCCTTCCGGGACAGGCCCGCGGAAGCGAGGGCGGTGTCGGCGTCCAGGTAGGCGGTGGTCAGTTCCGGGGAGAGGTGGCCCAGGGCGGCGAACATGTTCGGTACCTTGCCGCCGGCCATCTTGCGGACCGTGGCATAGACTTCGGCGGTGGCGCCGGTGGCGGTGTCGACAGCGGGAATCGTGGTGCGGCTCATGGTGTTGCTCCGGTGTGTGGTTGGAATGGGGCTATTCTGGCGATTGAGGGTGATCTCGACGAGCTTGAAAAAAGTCAATAAAATGCTCGAAAGGATCACACTGGATCGACCCCATGTCCGCGGATATCGATTGGCTCAGCCGCTTCCTTGCCATCGTCACGGTGACCGGGCGTCTGGAAATCCGCTGTTCCTACGGCGCTCCCTGGAACGTCACCTACGGCGATTCCTCGCGGGGCGAGATGCCTTACCACCTGATCCTGCGCGGCACGGCGAGGCTCGACGGGCCCAACGGCCAGGGCGTGCCGCTGACGGCGGGCGACATCGTGTTGTTCCCGCACGGCTCGGCCCATGTGTTGCGTGACGGCAGCGGGCTTCCGCCGGGTCCGACGCGCGAACGCGGCACCCCCAACGTCCTGTTCAGCGAGAACGAGGGGCAGGGCGAGCGCCTCGACATGCTCTGCGGGCGGTTCGCGATCGCGGCGCCGCACGATCGCTGGCTGCGCAGTTATCTGCCTTCGACGCTCGTGGTGCGCGCGGGACGGGAGAGCGCCGGCGACGACGGTCTCTCCGCCGCCGGCCACCTCGCCAACCTCGTGGACCTCATGCGCAGCGAATCCGTCGATGGCCGCCTCGGCGGCTATGCGATGTTGAATGCGTTGTCGGCCGCGCTCTTCGCGCTCGTGCTGCGCGTGGCGAGCGAAGCGGAGACGCCGCCACCCGGTCTCCTCGCCCTGGCCGGACATCCCCGGCTGGCACCGGCGATTTCCGCGATGCTCGACGATCCCGCGCGCGCCTGGACGCTGCCGGAACTCGCCACGATGTGCAGCATGTCGCGTGCGACGTTCATGCGTCATTTCCAGGACGGACTGGGACGATCCGCGGCCGAGCTGCTCCAGGACATCCGCATGAGCATGGCGGCGAATGTCTTGAAGAATACGGCCGACTCGACCGAAGCGGTGGCGGAAGCGGTTGGATACCAATCCGTATCGGCGTTTCGTCGCGTCTTCAGGGAGAGCATCGGCATGACGCCCGGCGACTGGCGTCGTCAGTTTCGTCCAAGCGTTGCCGCATGACTTGACCGTGCTCCACGCATGGCGGCTAATAACCGTTTGGGCCCGCCCATTCCCTTGCCGCCAAGCGTATCCATGAGCGCCATCGCCGATACCGATCTCACCGAGAGCCGTCCCCTCGATCGCCGCGACGCGAAGACCCTTGTCCTCTCCGCGCTCGGTGGCGCGCTGGAGTTCTACGACTTCGTCATCTTCGCGTATTTCGCGAAGACGCTCGGGCACCTGTTCTTTCCGCCGGGCACGTCGGACTGGGTGGCGCAATTGCAGGCCTTCAGCATCTTCGCCGTCGGTTACCTCGCGCGTCCGCTGGGCGGCCTCGTCATGGCGCACTTCGGCGATCGGGTGGGGCGCAAGCGCATGTTCACGCTCAGCGTGTTCCTGATGGCGATACCCACGTTGATCATCGGCGTGCTGCCGACCTACGCGAGCATCGGCGTGCTCGCGCCGGTGCTGCTCACGTTGCTGCGCATCGTGCAGGGCATCGCCATCGGCGGCGAAGTGCCGGGCGCCTGGGTCTTCGTCGCCGAGCACGTGCCGCGGCATCGCGTCGGCCTGGCCTGTGCCAGCCTCAGCGCGGGACTCACCGTGGGCATCCTCATCGGTTCGCTGCTGGCCGCCGCGCTGAACGCGCGCCTGTCCGAAGCGGAAATGCTCGACCACGGCTGGCGCATCGCCTTCCTGCTCGGCGGTGTGTTCGGCTTCTTCGCCGTGTACCTGCGCCGCTGGCTCAGCGAAACGCCGGTGTTCGCGCGCATGCGCGAGCGCAAGGAACTCGCGACGGAACTGCCCGCGTGGGTGGTGCTGCGCGATCACCTCCCGTCGGTCGTGTTGTCCATGGTGGTGACCTGGGTGCTCACCGCCGCGATCGTCGTGGTGATCCTGATGACGCCCACCCTCATGCAGACGGCATTCCACGTCGCGCCCGCGCGCGCGTTCGCCGGCGGCAGCCTCGCCGCGCTGGCGCTGTGCATCGGCTGCGTGCTCGGCGGCCTGCTCGTCGACTGGCAGGGCAAGGCCCGCGCCATGCTCGTCGGTTCGCTCGGCCTGGCCGTCAGCACCTACGCGCTTTACCTCGATCTCGTCGCGGGCGGCTCGAACCTTTTCCCGCTGTATGCGCTGGCGGGATTGTTCGCTGGCGTGGCGGGCATCGTGCCCGCCGTCCTGGTCGCCGCCTTTCCGCCGGCGATCCGCTTTTCCGGCATTTCCCTGTCTTACAACATCGCCTACGCCATCGGCGGGGCGGCGACGCCGGTACTGGTCGGATACCTCGCGAAGTCCGCTGGCGGCCTCGGCCCGGCGCACTACGTGGGGCTGGTGGCCCTGGTCGGCGTGGGCAGCGCCATCTACATGATGCGTCAGCGCGAGACGCCCTAGCCGAGGGTCGTTTCACGCGTTTTTCATGGGCGTGACGGCCTTTCCGGGCAGGCCGCCTCGCGCCAGTTGCGCCGGCCCCGCGCGTTGGGCATCCTTTTCACATCGCGGCAGGCCGCCGCGCACACCGGATCGTTCCCCGCGATCCAAGTCGTCCTCACACCGTCGCTCCAGACCATGGCTGATGTCATCACACTAGGCTGGCGCGAACGGCTCGCACTTCCGTCGCTCGGCGTTCCGATCCTCAAGGCGAAACTCGACACTGGCGCACGCTCGTCGTCGCTGCATGTCGAGTGGCTGGAGGTGGACGAGCGCGCCGACGGTACCTGGCTGCTTTTCCAGATCCGCACCACGCGCAAGGGCGGCCTGTCGGCACCGTGCGAGGCGCGGGCGACGGGGCGGCGCTCGGTGACCGATTCGGGCGGGCATACCACGGCACGCTGGTTCATCCGGACCGAGGTCGAGCTGGCCGGGCGCCGTTTCGGTGCGGAAGTGAACCTGACCGACCGGCGGCACATGCTGTTTCCCCTCCTGCTCGGCCGGACCGCCCTCGACGGGCGTTTCGTGGTCGATCCATCGCTTTCCTACTCGCAGACGCCGCGCCGCGCCGTCCGGGACCCGTCATGAAGATCGCCATCCTGTCGCGCAACGCGCGGCTGTACTCCACCCAGCGGCTGGTGGAGGCTGCGCGCAAGCGCAAGCACACGGTGCGCGTCATCGACCCGCTGCGCTGCTACATGAGCATCGCGCCGCAGTCGTTCGCCATCCACTTCAAGGGCAAGCCGCTCGGGCCGGTCGACTGCGTGATCCCGCGCATCGGCGCTTCGAGCACCTTCTATGGCACCGCCGTGCTCCGCCAGCTGGAACTGATGGGCGTCTTCACCCCCAATCCGTCCGACGCCGTGCTGCGCGCCCGCGACAAGCTGCGCTGCCTGCAGCTGCTGGCCGCCCGCGGGGTGGACATGCCGCTGACCGCCTTCGGCGACAACCCCGACGACACCGCCGACCTGATGGCGATGCTCGGCGACCCGCCGCATGTCATCAAGCTGAACGAAGGAACCCAGGGCGCCGGCGTGGTCCTGGCGGAGAAGCGCTCGGCTTCGCAGAGCGTCATCGAGGCCTTCCGCGGCCTTTACGCCAACTTCCTGGTCCAGGAGTTCATCCGCGAGGCCAACGGCCAGGACCTGCGCTGCTTCGTGGTCGGCGACCAGGTGGTGGCATCCATGCAGCGCTCGTCCGCCCCGGGCGAGTTCCGCGCGAACCTGCATCGCGGCGGCACCGCCGCCGCGGTCGAACTGTCCGAGGACGAGCGCCGGGTGGCCGTCGAAGCCGCCTCGGCCCTCGGGCTGGAAGTGGCCGGCGTGGACCTGTTGCGCTCCTCGCGCGGGCCGTTGCTCCTCGAGGTCAACGCTTCGCCGGGGTTGGAGGGCATCGAGGGCAGCACGGGCGTGGACGTGGCCGCCGCCATCGTCGCCCATTGCGAGGCCCGGCGGGCCGAGCGCCCGGTCGCGGCGAAGCCCCGGAAAGCGCGGTCCGCGAAGGGGTTAACAGCGATTTAAAGGACGGTCCCCTATAAAGGGCCCACTGTGATTCCGCGACGCGGGGTGACGGTATCGGGGCAGTAGTTCTTTCGGCCCGGGCGGGGTTCCCCGCCCGGGCCTTTCTTTTGCTGCTGTCCGGTTCACCGATTCCCCGGTAAGCTTGAAGTCGCAATACCCATAAGATTGAAAGCGACCGCACAACGGAGTGCCGCATGCGCGTTCTGGTCATCGAAGACAATACCGACATCGCGACCAACATCGGGGACTACCTCGAGGACCGTGGCCACGTCGTCGATTTCGCCGGCGACGGCGTCACCGGGCTCCACCTGGCCGTGGTCCACGACTTCGACGTGATCGTGCTGGACCTCACCCTGCCGGGCATGGACGGCCTGGACGTCGCAAAGAAGCTTCGCCACGAGGCGCACAAGCAGACGCCGGTCCTCATGCTGACCGCCCGCGATTCGCTGGAGCACAAGCTCACCGGCTTCGAGTCCGGCGCGGACGATTACATGACCAAGCCCTTCGCCCTGCAGGAACTGGCCGCGCGCCTGGAAGTGCTGGCGCGACGTGGCAAGGGCCCGCAGAGCCGCGTGCTCAAGGTGGGCGGCCTGACCTACAACCTCGATACCCTCACCGTCACGCGGGAAGGCAAGTCGATCCAGCTGAACCCCATCGGCCTGAAGCTCCTGCAGGCGTTGATGGAGGCCAGTCCGTCGGTCGTTACCCGCCAGGACCTGGAACAGCGCGTGTGGGGCGAGGAGCTGCCCGATTCCGACTCCTTGCGCGTGCACATCCACGGGTTGCGCGCGGCTATCGACAAGCCGTTCGAGAAGCCGCTGATCCATACGCGTCACGGTATCGGATACCGCATGGTCGATCCGGATGCGGTCCAGGCGTAAGCTTCGTTTCCGACTGATCGTCACCTTCACGCTGTTCGGTTTTGGGCTGAGCGCGCTGTTCGCGTTCGCCGCTCTCAACATTCGCGAGCGCGTCGAGGAACAGCTGATCAATTCCGCCTTGCAGGACGAGGTCGATTCGCTCAACGCGAAGGTGCGGGCGAATCCGAACGAGCGCCCGCAATTCGAGATCGTGAAGGGCGCCACCTTCAGCGACCGCACCATCTACAAGGCGCCGCTGAACTGGCAGTCGCTGGGCACGGGCGTGCACGATCTGTACGAGACCGACAAGGACGAGAAGCGCCATCACTACAAGGTGGCGGTGCGTCGCGAGGGCGGCATCATCAGCTTCCTCCAGTTCGACGTCTCGCGCGACGAACTCGGCAAGCGCCAGCTCGTCACCAGCGTCATCGCCGCGGTGTTCCTGTTCGGCCTGATGTCGCTCGTGCTCGGCGTGTGGCTGTCGTCGCGCGTCTTGCGCCCCGTCACCGACCTGGCCCGTCGCCTGCGCGACTTCCGCCGCGTCGGCAAGGCCGAGGCGCTCGCTCCGCATTTCGCCGACGACGAGGTGGGCGAGCTGGCGGTGGCACTCGACGAGTATGCGATGCGCCTCACCTCCGTGGTGGAGCGCGACCGGGAATTCAATTCCGATGTCAGCCACGAACTGCGCACGCCGCTGGCCGTCATCGCGAGCACGACGGAGCTCCTGCAGGGCTCGCCCGACCTCACCGACAAGCTGCGCGAGCGGCTGAAGCGCATCGAGCGCGCGTCGCGCCAGGCCACCGAACTGATCGAAGCGCTGCTGCTGCTCTCGCGTGCCGAGCGCCGCGGCCCGACGCGAGGCGAAACCACGGACGTCGCCAAGGTCGCGTCCGACGTCATCGAAAGCCAGCGTCCGCAGATGGGCGGCAAGCCGATCGAGATCGAACTGGTGTCGGACGGCTCGGTGACGGTCAACGCACCTGCTTCGGTGGTGTCGGTCGCATTGACGAACCTGATCGGCAACGCCATCAAGTACACGATGGAAGGCATGGTCACCGTGCGCGTGCTCGACGGGCGCATCGACGTGATCGATACCGGTCCCGGCATCAAGCCGGAGGATGCCGAGAAACTCTTCCAGCGCGGCATCCGCGGCGAAAGCGCCACGGGGGGCGGGGCGGGCCTCGGTCTCGCCATCGTGCGCCGGCTGTGCGAGCTCTACGGCTGGGATGTTTCCCTGCGCCCGCGTCCGGAAATGGCCGGCGCCATCTCGACGATCGACTTCCGCTGATCAGAGCCCCGTTGTAGGAGCCGCTACAGCGGCGAGGGAAGGTCGCGACACCGCGGCAAGATTTCTCTCGCCGCTGTAGCGGCTCCTACTTCACTACGCCGGTACTCACCCGCTCGCAGCTGCTTAACACCGCCATCGGCTCGATCGGCAACGGCTGGAACATCGCCAACGACGGCGGCAAGACGAGCTGGCTCTACGCGTATCGTTCGTCGAGCTACCCGAACGGCTTCTGCAACTAGGAAAAAGCCGCTCCTGCCTTCGGGCAGGAGCGGCCCCCGGTCTCGCCTGACGTTACGGCGCCGTCGGCATCCGGAGGGTCACGGCCTCGGTCTGCAGCAGGTCGCACTTGCGAACGCCGGCCTTGCCGACATCGGCCGAGACCAGATGCAATTTGCTGCGGGCGGCCATCAGCCCCATCTTCACTTCCTGCCACACGTAGTACGTCTTGCCCGCTTCGACATCGAGGGGCAGCGTATCGTCTTTCTCGGTTAGCGAAGCGATGGTGTGATGGCCTGGCGACAGGGCCAGCTGCAGGAAGCTTTTCGGTCCCGTCTGTCCGGCTACATAGTCGTCGACCTTCACCGGCATCTTGATGGCTGCGCCGAACACCTCGTCGCGGTACACATAGACCACGGCCTTGTCGGTGAGCGGTGCGAACACTTTCGCCCGGTCGCTCGCGCCAGGGTCCGCTTTCTGGACGCTGGCGCAACCGCTGAGCGTGGACACTACGATGATCGCCGCGAGCGCGGCGAGATGATTCCACTTCATTTTGAACTCCCCTGTAGATGGACCAGGCAGGACGTTGCATCCTCTGGCGGGGAGATCGTAGCGTGCTTAAAGCGGCTCCAGCCAGCCCCAGCGGTCGGCCGTCTTGCCGTTGAACAGGCCGAAGTAGAGCTCCTGCAGGCGGCGCGTGATCGGGCCGCCCTTGCCGGTGCCGATCTTCTTCCCGTCCACCGAGCGGATGGGCGTCACTTCCGCCGCCGTGCCGCACATCAGGATTTCGTCGGCGAGATAGAGGTATTCGCGCGGGAGGTCGCGCTCGATCACGTCGATGCCTTCCTCGCGGGCAAGGGTCATCAGCGTGTGGCGGGTGATGCCGGCGAGGATAGAGGCGCTGGCCGGCGTCGTGTGCAACGCGCCGTCGAACACCAGGAACAGGTTCTCGCCCGCGCCCTCGCTGAGGAGACCCGTGGAGGCCAGCGCGATGCCTTCGCCGAAGCCGAGGCGGCGCGCCTCGCGCGCGATCAGCTGGCCGGAAAGGTAATTGCCGCCGGCCTTGGCACCCGCCGGGATGGTGTTCGGCGCGAAACGCTGCCAGCTGGAAACGCAGGCGTCGATACCGTTCTCCAGCGCCTCGGGTCCGAGGTACGGGCCCATCGGCCAGGTCGCCACGGCGACGTCGGTCGGGCATTCGGCGGAGAGGCCGAAACCACCCAGGCCGCGGAACGCCACCGGACGCAGGTAGGCGGCCTTGAAGTCGTTCTTCTTGACCACCTCGCGGCAGGCTTCCGCCAGCTCGTCCATCGAATAGGGAATCTCGATGTCGTAGATCTTGGCGGAGAGGTAGAGGCGCTTCAGGTGGTCGGTCAGGCGGAAGATCGCCGCACCGTCCGGCGTCTCATAGCTTCGAATGCCTTCGAATACCGACGAACCGTAGTGGAGCGCATGCGCCATCACGTGGACGGTGGCTTCGCGCCACGGCTTGATCTGGCCGTTCTGCCAGATCCATTCGGGGTAGTTCTGCGACATGTGAGCGCTCCGGAGGGGACCGCCCATGATAACGGGTAGTGCCCCTGCCCACATGGCGCGACGCGTCAGTGCGCCGGCGGATGGCCGGTCAGGCCGGCGGACGAAGCCAGAGGCATCCCGAGTCGCGGACCACGTCGAAGTGGGCGCGTCGGGTCGCGCCCGCGCCCCCCGGAGCGGAGGTCACGGCGTCGATGCCCGTACCCTCGTTCCCTTCCAGCGCCACGAGGGGGCGATGGACGAGCGCTTCCATCGCCCGCAGGTTCTCAACCGCCCCGGCGCTGCCATAGCCGTTCCAGAGGATCAGGCCGCCGACACGATTGGCACTGCGGGCGGCGAAGGCCTGTACCAGGCCGTCGCGGAGTTCGCCCAGGTCTTTCGCGCACAGGAGGCCCGCCGTGGGTTCGCCCGAACTGGCGCTGGTTGCGGGTAGCGGGAGGAGGGACGTCGCGCCCACGCTCGTACAGGGCTGGTCGCTGAAGACGGGGCTTCCATCGGCGCCGACGCAACGATGGATCGCGGTCTGCGCGGCGGCCGGCAGGGCGAGGAAGAGCAGGAGCAACAGGACGATGGCGCGGATCACGGGTGGCACGCGGTGGCTGGCAGTGCGTCATCATCCCCGGCACCGCATTTGCGAAGGGTGACGGCGCGCACGTTACCGCGTGGCGAGACGCTCCAATACCGAGGTGGTCGCCCGGGCGCGGTTGATCGTATAGAAGTGCAGGCCGGGCGCACCGCCTTCCAGCAGGCGCCGGCAGAGGTCCGCCACGACGTCGGCGCCCAGTTCGCGCACGGCGGCCGCGTCGTCGCCGTGGGCCTGCATGCGCTTCACGATCCAGCGCGGGATCTCGGCGCCGCATTGCTCGGAGAACCGGCGCAACTGGCTGAAATTGGCGATCGGCATGATGCCGGGCACGATCGGCACCCGCACCCCGAGCTTCGCCACGTCGTCCACGAAGCGGAAGTAGGCATCCGGATTGAAGAAGTACTGGGTGATGGCGCCGTTGGCACCCGCGTCCACCTTCGCCTTGAAATGGCGCAGGTCGGCGAGCGCGTTGTCCGCCTGCGGATGGGTTTCCGGGTAGGCGGCCACTTCGATGTGGAAATGGTCGCCGCTGTGCTCGCGGATGAAGGCGACCAGTTCCGACGCATAACGGAAGTCGCCCGGCGAGGCCATGCCCGAGGGCAGGTCGCCGCGCAGGGCGACGATGCGGCGGCAGCCCGTGGTCTTGTAGGTATCCAGCAGGGCGGCGATTTCCGCCCGCGTGCCGCCCATGCAGGACAGGTGCGGCGCCACCGAGAGCCCGTGGTTCGCGCGCAGGCGCTTCACCGTGTCGTCCGTGTAGCTCAGCGTCGAGCCGCCGGCGCCGAAGGTCACCGAGACGTATTCGGGCGCATGGGCCTTGAGGCGGCCTACCGCGGCATCGAGCTGCTCGCGCTGTTCGTCGGTCTTGGGTGGGAAGAATTCGAAGCTGATGGCGGGCATGGGCGATCTCGTCGTGTTACCCGCAGTATAAATATCTTTCCATCCAGATGGAAAGATGGCTGATGACGGCTAGGTACTTCCAGTCCTGACATCGCCTCAGCGGCTGGAAAAAGTGGCGATCCTGGAAAGTACCTCGCGCAGGCGTGGGGCGGCGAAGTCCAGGAAGCGTCGCATCTTCAACGGCATCTGTCCGCGCGAGGCATGGACGAGATGCACGGGGCTGGGGTCCGGCTCGAAGTCGGCGAGGACGATGCGCAGCGCATCGGCCTCGACGGCTTCGGAAACCTGGTAATGCAATAGCCTCGCGATGCCGACACTGCGGATGGCCGCTTCCGCTGCGGCCTCGGCCGTCGTCACCGATAAACGCGGTACGACGGGAAGATCGAACATGGCTGTCGATCCCGGTGTCTTGAAACGCCAGCCGGGAAAGGGTGAGGGCGTTTCGACGCTGACGCAGGGGAGTGTCAGTACGTCGTCGGGCGTTCGCGGCAGGCCATGGCCGCCGAGGAACGAGGGGCTGGCGCAGGTCACGCTCCGCACATGGCCCACCTGGGTGGCTACCATCGAGCTGTCGGGAAGTTTGCCGATCCGGACGGCCATATCGATGTGCGCATCGACCAGGTCCATGTTGCGATCGGCCATCACCAGGCGGATGTTGATCTCGGGAAACAGGGCCAGGAAATCCGCAACCACCGGCAGCACATGCAGCCGGCCGAACAGGATCGGCGCGGTGATGACCAGCTCCCCTTTCGGCGTGGTGAACTCGCCGGCCGCTTCCCTTTCGGCATCTTCGACTTGTTCGAGGATGCGCCGCGCCGCCGCGACGTAGGCAAGGCCGGCTTCCGTGAGCGTGAGTTTGCGTGTCGTGCGGATGAGCAGCTTCGTGCCGAGGAGCGATTCAAGGTCGGAGATCTTCCGGCTCAGGGTGGGAAGCGGCACTTTCAAAGTCCGTCCCGCCGCCGACAGGCTTCCGGTCTCGCTCACCGTCACCAGCATCGACATGGCTTCGAGGCGATCCATCCATTCTCTCACTTTATGGTGAAATGATTTCCAACATTAGTGGATTATCTTATTGGATGAAAGGGTCCATGATTTTTCCCAAGCCGAGCCATCCCGGTTCGCCAGCAAGGAAAAACATCATGTCCCGCATCGCCGTTCCCGCCCTCGACGCCGCCCCGGAAGGTTCCAAGGCCACGCTCGACACCATCCACAAGCAGCTTGGCGTGGTCCCGAACCTGTTCCGCCTGATCGGCAACAGCCCGGTGGCGCTCACCGCCTATACGGGATTCCACGCTGCCCTGTCCAAGACGCTCGACGTGAAGACGCGGGAGCGGATCGCGCTGGCTGTCGCGCAAGTCAACGGCTGCGATTACTGCCTCTCGGCGCACACCTATCTCGGCCTGAATCTCGCGAAGATCGGTCCGGAAGAGATCGCTCTGAACCGCAAGGGCGCGTCCAGCGATCCCAAGGCGAACGCCGCCGTCCAGTTTGCCGCCAAGGTCGCGGAAAAGCGCGGTCACGTGAGCGACAGCGACATCAAGGCCGTTCGCGACGCGGGATTCACCGACGCGGAGCTCGTGGAAATCGTCGCCCTGGTCGCGGAGAACAGTTTCACGAACTTCCTTAACGAGGTCGCCGACACCGAGATCGACTTCCCGGTCGTGCGGGTCGCCGACGCGGCGTGACACCGACGGTGGCGGGACCGGGTAGGTCCCGCCACGCATTCCATCAGCGGAGACGTGCCATGGCCTATGGCTTTCTCGATATCGCAACGACGCCCAGTATCCAGGCCGTGCAGGCCAGGATGGGCGTCGATCAGTTCTGGCGCGACTTCAAGGGGCACCGCGAGTTCGATCGCTTCGGCGAAAGAGAACTCGCGCACATCGCGGAACGCGAAAGCTTCTACATGGCGACAGTCTCGGAGACGGGGTGGCCCTACGTACAGCATCGCGGCGGCCCGCGTGGCTTCCTCAAGGCCGTCGACGACCGCACGCTGGCCTTCGCCGACTATCGCGGCAACCGCCAGTACATCAGCACCGGCAATCTCGCCGCCAACGGCAGGGCATGCCTGTTCCTGATGGATTATGCCCGTCGCGCGCGGCTCAAGATCTACGCGCACGTGGACATCCTCGCCATCGACGAGGACCCCGGGTTGACGGAACGTGTCTCCACGCCGGCCTACCAGGCCCATCCCGAACGCATCTTCCGGCTGCGGCTGGCAAGCTTCGACTGGAATTGCTCGCAACACATCACGCCGCGTTTCACCGAGCAGGAGATCAGCGAGGCGGTTCGCCCCCTCCAGGAGCGCCTGGCCCAGTTGGAGGCCGAAAACGCCGAGCTGCGAGCCGGAAGGCCGGAAACGTCCCGATCGTGAAACGAGCCGGCCGCCCATCGCCGCGGCCAAAAGAAGAGGCGCCCTAAGGCGCCTCCCGTCGACCGCTGTGAAGCACCCGATCAGTAGCGGTAATGATCCGCCTTGTACGGACCTTCCACCGGCACGCCGATGTAGTCGGCCTGGTCTTTCGTCAGCACGGTGAGCTTCACGCCGATCTGCTCGAGGTGCAGGCGGGCCACTTCCTCGTCCAGCTTCTTCGGCAGGCGGTACACCGTCTTCTCGTAGGTGTCCTTGTTCTTCCACAGGTCGATCTGCGCAAGGGTCTGGTTGGAGAAGCTGTTCGACATCACGAAGCTCGGATGGCCGTGGGCACAGCCGAGGTTCACCAGGCGGCCTTCCGCCAGCATGTAGATGCTGCGGCCCGTCGCGCCGAAGGTGTAACGGTCGACCTGCGGCTTGATGTTCTCGCGGGTGACGTCCTTCGCCGTGTTCAGGCGGTCGATCTGGATCTCGTTGTCGAAGTGGCCGATGTTGCAGACCAGGGCGTTGTTCTTCATCTTCGCCATGTGTTCCAGCGTGATGATGTCCTTGTTGCCCGTGGTGGTGACGTAGATGTCGCCGAGGCCGAGGGTGTCTTCGACGGTGGTCACCTGGAAACCTTCCATCGCGGCCTGGAGGGCATTGATCGGATCGATCTCGGTCACGATGACGCGCGCGCCGAAGCCCTTCAGCGAATGCGCGCAACCCTTGCCCACGTCGCCGTATCCGCAGACGACGGCGACCTTGCCGGCCACCATCAGGTCGGTGGCGCGCTTGATGCCGTCGGCCAGCGACTCGCGGCAGCCGTACAGGTTGTCGAACTTGCTCTTGGTCACCGAGTCGTTGACGTTGATGGCCGGGATCAGCAGCTTGCCGGCTTCGGCGAGCTGGTAAAGGCGGTGCACGCCGGTGGTGGTCTCTTCCGAAACGCCCTTCCATTCGGCGGCGATCTTCTTGAACCAGCCCGGACGCGCGGCGGCCGTCTTCTTGACCAGGTCCTTGATGACCTGCTCTTCGTGGTTGCCGCTCGGGGTGTTGACCCAGTCGCTGCCGTCTTCGAGCTCGACGCCCTTGTGGATGAAGAGGGTGGCGTCGCCGCCATCGTCCACGATCAGCTGCGGACCGAGCTCGCCCGGATGGGTCAGCATGTCCAGGGTGCACTGCCAGTACTCTTCCAGCGTCTCGCCCTTCCAGGCGAACACCGGAAGGCCACCGGCGGCCATCGCCGCGGCGACGTCGTCCTGGGTGGAGAAGATGTTGCACGACGCCCAGCGCACGGAGGCGCCCAGCTCGCGAAGGGTCTCGGCGAGCACGGCGGTTTCCTTGGTGACGTGCAGCGAGCCCGAGAGGCGCACGCCCTTGAGCGGCTGCTCCTTGGCGTAGCGGGCGCGGATCTGCATCAGGCCCGGCATTTCCTCTTCCGCCATGCGGATGCGGCGGCGGCCGAGGTCGGCCTGCGAAATATCGCGGACCTTGTAATCCTGGAACGAGGTGTCTTTGGTAACGGCGTTCATCTGGCGTAGCTCCGGAGTATGCACGGGGGCGCCGTTCGGTGGGACGCCGCGCCGAGCCTGGCCTATGGGACATCCCACGGTCGCAGCGCCCCTCGGCGGGCAAAACGGTCCGGTGATTATATCGCTAAATCCGGATGCAGGGATGAACACACGAATTTAGGTACTCTCGGGGTTCCGATACCGAACGAGAGTCCGATGGAAGCCGCCCGAGATCCCGAATTCCTGCCCCACGACGGTCCCCTGCGCGAGGACGTGCGCCGTCTCGGCGCACTGGTCGGCCAGATGCTCGCGGAGCAAGGTGGCCAGGCCTTCTTCGAGCGCGTGGAGCATGTGCGCACCGCGGCCATCCATCGGCGCCGCAGCGGGGCCTCCGTCGATGCCCTGGCGGACTCCCTGACGGGCCTGGACGCGGCCGACGCCGAGGCCCTGGCCCGGGCCTTCGCGACCTATTTCCAGGCGGTGAACACCGCCGAGCGGGTGCACCGCATCCGCCGCCGCCGCGACTACCAGCGCGAGGGCGGCGCGCCGCAGCCGGAATCGCTGGCCGCGGTGCTGGCGCTGCTGAAGAAGGACGGCGTGGACCGCGACGAACTGACCCGGCTGCTCGGGCACCTCGACGTGGAACCCGTCTTCACCGCGCATCCGACCGAGGCCGTGCGGCGGTCGCTGCTTGAAAAGGAGCAGGAGATCGTCCGCGCGCTGGTCGACGAATTCGATCCGAGCCGTACGCCGCAGGAGCGGCGCGACGACGATGCGCGCATCCTCATGGCGTTGTCGGCCGGCTGGCAGACCGCCGAGGCTTCGCCGGTGCGGCCGAGCGTGCAGGACGAATTCGAGCATGTGGGCTTCTACATCGCGCAGCCGCTCTATCGCGTCTTGCCCGCGCTGTACGAATCGTTGCAGCAGGCGCTCGCCGAGACGTACGGCGAGGGCGTCGCCATTCCGCGGCTGCTGCGTTTTGCCACCTGGGTGGGCGGCGACATGGATGGCAATCCGAACGTCAATGCCGAGACCGTCGCCGCGACCCTTTCGGCGCAGCGCGCGCTGGTGCTGGAGCGCTATATCGAGGATGTCGGCGCACTGGGCCGCCTGCTCAGCCAGACGGACGACCGGGTCGAGCTCGACGATGGCCTCCGGCAACGCATCGCGTCGTATCGCGCCACCTTCCCGGGAGCCGCCGAGCGCATCCGGCCCCGCCACGCCGACATGCCGTACCGGTGCTTCCTCGCCTTCGTCGCCGAACGGCTCGAGGCCACCTTGCAGGATCGCGACGGACGCTATGCCTCGGCGGACGAATTCATCGACGACGTTGCGCTCGTGGAGAAAAGCCTTCTCGAACACGGCGGCAGGCACGCCGGTGCCTATGCGGTCGGACGCCTGCTCTGGCGAGCGCGCACGTTCGGTTTCCATCTGGCGCGGCTGGACGTCCGCCAGGACGCCCGGGTGCACGACGACGCGCTTTCGGCCCTGCTCGACGACGGCGAATGGGCGAACCGTGACGCCGCCTCGCGCGCCGGCACGCTGCGTCCCTATGCGTCGGGCGAGCGGAGCTTCGCTGCCGGCGCGAACGACGAGAACGCCACCATGCTCCGCGCCGTCTTCGCCACCCTGGCCGATTCGCGGAGGCGTTACGGCCATGAAGCCACCGGCCTCTACATCATCAGCATGGCCGAGACGGCCGCCGACGTGCTCGCCGTGCTGGCGCTCGCGCGTTACGGCGGTCTGGTGCGCGACGACGGGGTGCCGCTCGACGTGGCCCCGTTGTTCGAGACCATCGACGACCTCGCGGGCGGCGCGGATACCTTGCGCACGTTGTTGGACGATCCGGTATACCGCGCGCACCTGAAGGCCCGCGGCGACCGCCAATGGGTGATGCTCGGCTACTCCGACAGCGGCAAGGACGGTGGTACCGTCGCCTCCAGGTGGAGCCTGCAGCGGGCCCAGGTGGAGATGCTGGACGTGGCGGCGAAAGCCGGCATCCGCGTCGCGTTCTTCCATGGTCGCGGCGGTTCCGCAAGCCGCGGCGGCTCGCGGATCACGCCGGCGCTGATGGCTTCGCCGCGGGGTTCGGTCGGTGGCGTGCTGCGCGTGACCGAACAGGGCGAGGTCATCCACAGGAAGTACGGTATCCGCGCGCTGGCGGTGCGCAACCTCGAACAGACGCTCGGCGCCGTCATGCGCGCGTCCTTGCGGCCCCGCGACAGCGAATCGCGCGAAGCGGCCTGGAAGGACACGATGGCACGGTTGTCGGACGAGAGCCGCAAGGCGTACCGGGCGTTCGTGGATACCGAGGGATTCGTGGATTACTTCCGCGGCGCCACGCCGATCGACGTCATCGAGCGCATGACGCTCGGCTCGCGTCCGGCGCGCCGGCGCAGCATGAAGGGCGTGGAAGACCTGCGCGCCATTCCTTGGGTGTTCTCGTGGACGCAATGCCGTGCCGTGCTGACGGGATGGTACGGACTGGGTTCGGCACTCGATGCCGTCGCGAGCGAGTACGGCGACGAAACCCTCGTCCGCATGGCACGGGACTGGCCGTTCTTCTCCACGATGCTCGACGATGTGGAGATGGTGCTCGCCAAGGCCGATATCGATATCGCCGAGGCCTTCTCGAAGCTCGCGGGGCCGCTGCACGATCGCTTCTTCCCGACGCTGCGCGACGAATTCGGTGGCACGGTGGACTGGGTGTTGAAGCTAAAGGGCGCGAAGGAACTGCTGGCGGGCGATCCGCGCCTGTCCACGTCGATCCGTCTGCGCAACCCGTATGTCGATCCGATGAGCCTGTTGCAGGTGGATCTCTTGAAGCGCTGGCGTGCGACGGGCGGTAAGGACGATGCGTTGCTGAAGGCGCTCGTGGCGTGCGTCAACGGCGTGTCGCAAGGCTTGCAAAACACAGGTTGACGCGCCATTGCTGTCGCGGCCGCCATAGCGGCGAGAGCAATCTTGCGGCGATGTCGCGAGGTTTCCTCGCCGCTGTGGCGGCTCCTGCACGGTATCTTCGTCGTGCGTCAGCCTTCCAGCTCTTCCCATCGTGCGAAAGCCGTCTCCAACTCGGATTGCAGTTTCGCCAGATCCTCATTCGCCCGCGTGATCGTCGCGGCGTCCTGCTGGTAGTACTTCGGATCGTTCATCGCCTCGGTGCGTTCCGCGATCTCGGCTTCCAACTGTTCGAGCTTCGCCGGCAGCAGGTCGAGCTCGCGTTGTTCCTTGAAGGACAGCTTCTTCTTCGGCGCGGCCGGTGCAGGCGCCGCCGTCACCGGGGTGGGAGGGGTCTTCGCCGTCGCCGGCCTCGCGGCCTGCGCGGCGGGGCGCTGGCGCAGCCAGTCGCTGTAGCCGCCCACGTATTCCCCGACCATGCCGTCGCCCTCCAGCACCAGCGTGCTGGTGACCACGTTGTCGATGAAGTCGCGGTCGTGCGAGACCAGCAACAGCGTGCCGGTGTATTCGTTGAGCAGCTCCTCGAGCAGCTCCAGCGTTTCGACGTCGAGATCGTTGGTCGGTTCGTCCATCACCAGCAGGTTGGACGGCTGGGCGAACAGCTTCGCCAGCAGCAGGCGGTTGCGCTCGCCGCCGGAAAGGCGCGTGATCGGCGCGCGGGCGCGTTCGGGCGAGAACAGGAAGTCCTGCAGGTAGCCGATGATGTGCTTGCGCTGGCCGTTGAGCTCGATGTACTCGCGGCCCTCGGCCACGTTGTCCAGCGCGTTCATGCGATCGTCGAGCATGGACCGGTGCTGGTCGAAATAGGCGATGTCGAGGCCGGTGCCCAGCGTGACCTCGCCTTCCTGCGGCGTGAGTTCGCCGAGCAGGATCTTCAGCAACGTGGACTTGCCCGCGCCGTTCGGGCCCATGATGCCGACCCGGTCGCCGCGCATGATCGTCGTCGAGAAGTCGCCGAGCAGCGTCCGTCCGCCATAGGCCTGGGTGATGTGCTTCGCCTCGATCACCTTGCGCCCGGACGCCTGCGCCGTGGCCAGCGTGATGCGCGCGTTACCGGACTGCTCGCGGCGCTCGGCGCGCTCGCGGCGCATGGCCTTCAGCGCGCGCACGCGGCCCTCGTTGCGCGTGCGCCGGGCCTTGATGCCCTGGCGGATCCACACTTCCTCCTGGGCCAGCTTGCGGTCGAAATGCGCGTTCGCCTGGGCCTCGGCGTGCAAGCGTTCCTCGCGGCGGCGCAGGTAGTTGTCGTAGTCGCCGGGCCAGCTGGTGACCGCACCGCGGTCGATCTCGACGATGCGCGTGGCCAGCGAACGAAGGAAACTGCGGTCGTGCGTGATGAAGACGATGCTGCCGGCGAAGCCCTTGAGGAAGCCTTCGAGCCAGGCGATCGCCTCGATGTCGAGATGGTTGGTCGGCTCGTCGAGCAGGAGGAGGTTCGGGTCGCGCACCAGCGCCTGGCCGAGAAGCACGCGGCGCTTCATGCCGCCGGACAACTCGGAGAAATCGGTATGGGCGGGCAGTTCGAGTCGCTCGATCACCTGCTGCACGCGCGAATCCAGGTCCCACGCGTTGTGGGCCTCGATTTCCGCCTGGACATCGCCGAGACCGTCCATGTCGCCCGCGTCGAGCATATGGTGATAGCGCGCGAGCAGGTGACCGAGTTCGCCGAGGCCGTCGGCGACCACGTCGAACACGCTGCCCTCGGTGTCCTGTGGCACTTCCTGCGTGAGCCGCGCGATGCGCGTACCGCCCTGCAGGCGGATCTCACCGTCGTCGGGATGCAGTTCGCCCGCGATGAGTTTCAGCAGCGTGGACTTGCCGGCCCCGTTGCGCCCGACGATGCAGACGCGCTCGCCGGTATCCAGGGAAAGATCGACCTGTTCGAGCAGGAGCGGGCCGCCGACGCTGTAGTCGACGTTGAGGAGTTGGATAAGCGACATCCGTCCATTGTACCGCGACGTTCCTACACAGTATCGACGCGATAGCGCGTGTGCTGCCGCCAAACGGCGCCCGGCCTCAGGATCGCGGCCTCCGCGTCCGGCCCGTTCACCTGGTCCGGAAAGGCCTGTGTCTCGAGGGCGAAGCCCGCGAACGGACCGTAGACGTCCCCCTGCCGCCCCGGCTGCCCGGTGAGCTTCTGGCCACTGTAGAACTGCAGGCCGGGCCGGTCGGTCTCCACGCTGAGCCGGCGGCCGCTGGACGGTTCGGACACCACGGCCACCATCCGGGGCGCCGTCCCCGGCGTGCCGGCCGGGACGTAACAGTGATCGAAGCCGCCGACCAGCCGCAGCTGCGGGTCCGGCCAGTGCAGCCGCGATCCGATCGGCGCCTCTTCCCGGAAATCGAAGGCCGTTCCGGCGACCGGCTGCCGCGCCACCGGGATCGCGCCGGCGTCGATGGCCAGGAAGGCGTCGGCGTCTATCCGGATCAGGTGGTCGCGGATGTCCGGCCGGCGGTCGTTGAGGTTGAAGTACGGATGCGCGGTGAGACTGAGGGGCGTGGGCGCGTCGGCGGTCGCGGCGTACCGAAGGTCCAGCGTGCCGTCGTCCTCGAGCCGCAGGCGCAGTTCCACGCGCACTTCGCCGGGAAAGCCGCCCTCGCCCTCGGCCGAGACGAGCCGCAGGACGAGTCCCTCGCCGTCCGGCTCCACATCCCAGCGTTGCCGGTGAAAGCCGTCGTTGCCGCCATGCAGGTGGTTGCCGCCATCGTTGCGATCCACCTTGTAGTCGATGCCGTCGAGGCGGAAGCGGCCGCCGCGGATACGGTTGGCCCAGCGGCCCACGATGCCGCCCATGTAGGCGTTGGAATCGAGATATTGCTGCGCGTCGGCATGCCCGAGAAGCACTTCGCCCAGACGGCCCTGGCGATCGGGCACTTGCCACGAGAGCAGGGTGGCGCCGAGATCGCTGATCTCGACCTGCGCACCGCCCGCGTTGCGCAGCGTCCAGCGGTGCAGCGGTCGGCCGTCGGGCAGCTGGCCCCACGCGGTGGCGATGGATACGGGCATGGAACGTTCCGAACGAGTGGCGATCAGGTCGCCCCCGTCGTCCGATGGAGGTCGAGATACTGGCGTGGCGTGCAATCGTACTCGCGACGGAACACCGCGTACATGTACTGCAGGGAGGTGAAGCCGCACCGCAGCGCGATGTCCGCCAGCGGGGCGCCCGAGTTCGCGATCAGGTCGCAGGCCGTGTCCAGCTTATGTTTCAGGATCACCTGGTGGACGGTCTGCTTCAGTTCGCGCTTGAAGTGTTCTTCGAGCACGGTGCGCGAGACGCCCACATAGTCGGCCACCTGTTCGGTCTTGATGCCGAGGCAGCCGTACTGGCGGATGTAGTGGCTTGCCCGCATCACGTGCGGACTGCGCATGGGATGGTAACGGCTCGACACCTGCACGTTGATGCCCACCGGGGGCACCAGCACCCGCGTGGCGGAACAGTCCACCCCGCGCAGCATCTGGTGAAGCAGGTGCGCCGCCGTGCGTCCCATCTCCTCCGCGCCCTGGATCACCGAGGTGAGCGGGATGCGCGTGAGCAGTTGCGCCATCGGGTCGTTGTCGATACCCACGATGGCGACCTGCTCGGGCACGGCGATCTCCCCGATCACGCAGGCCTGGAGCAGCTGGCGCGCGCGCGCGTCCGTGGTGGCGATGATGCCGACCGGCTTGGGCAGCGCGGTGAGCCAGGCGACCAGTTCCTCCACGGCCTCGCCCCAGCCACCCGCGCTGGTGGGCGAGCCCTCGTACACCGTCGCTTCCACCGCCTCCTCCTCCACGATGGCGCGGAAGGCATGCTCGCGTTCCTGCGCCCAGCGGCTGCCGGGATGGGGCGGAAGACCGTAGAAGGCGAAGCGGCCGAGTCCCTGCTCGATGAGATGGTCGTACGCGAGTCGCACGAGTCGCGCGTTGTCGGTGGCGATGTACGGCACGCCGGCCGGGTACGCGGCGGGATCGTGGTACGAGCCGCCGACCGCCACCACGGGAATGTGCAGGTCGCACAGGGCGTCGGGCGCTTCGGGATCGTCGAAATCGGCGATGACGCCGTCGCCCCTGAACTGGCGGATGTCGCGCATGCGGCTACGAAAATCCTCTTCCATGAAGAGGTCCCATTCCACGCGCGTGCTATTCAGGTAAAGGCCGATGCCGGCGATGACCTGCCGGTCGTACACCTTGTTGGCATTGAACAGCAGGGCGATGCGGTGGGGATTCATGGCCCGCCCAAGCTAGCAGGGTTCGGCCGTTCCGACCATGACGCAGCGCGGCATCGAAAATGCCCCGGCGCCCGCTGGAAATCGCAATTGCGCACGGCGGGGCCCGCTGGTCACGATCGATGGAATGCTCCCCACGCCCGTCAAGGAATCGCTATGTCGTACTTTTCCAACGTCCCGAAGATTCGTTACGAAGGTCCCGGCAGCGACAACCCGCTCGCCTTCCACCACTATGACCCGGACAAGCGGGTGCTCGGCAAGCGCATGGAGGACCATCTGCGCCTCGCGAGTTGCTACTGGCATACCTTCGTGTGGCCGGGCTCCGACGTGTTCGGCGCCGGCACGTTCGCCCGTCCCTGGCAACAGCCGGGCGACCCGATGGCCAGGGCGCGCGAGAAGACCGATGCCGCGTTCGATTTCTTCTCGCGCCTGGGCACGCCGTTCTACACCTTCCACGACACCGACGTGGCGCCCGAGGGCGACGGCCTCGCGGATTACGTCAACAACGTCGCCGCCATGGTCGACGTGCTGGAAAAGAAGCAGGCCGAGACGGGCATCAAGCTGCTGTGGGGAACCGCGAACCTGTTCAGTCACCCGCGTTACGCGGCCGGCGCGGCGACCAATCCGCAGCCGGAGGTCTTCGCCTACGCGGCCACGCAGGTGCGCCATGCCATGGAAGCCACGCATCGCCTGGGTGGCGCCAACTACGTACTTTGGGGCGGGCGCGAGGGTTACGACACCCTCCTCAACACCGACCTGAAGCGCGAGCGCGAACAGCTCGGGCGATTCTTCAAGATGGTGATCGAGCACAAGCATAGGATCGGTTTCAAGGGCACGATCCTCATCGAGCCGAAACCGCAGGAGCCCACCAAGCACCAGTACGACTATGACGCGGCCACCGTCTACGGCTTCCTGAAGGAGTTCGGGCTGGAGAACGAGGTGAAGACGAACCTCGAGGCCAACCATGCCACGCTGGCCGGTCATTCGTTCCACCACGAGGTGGCGACGTCGATCTCGCTGGGCCTGTTCGGCTCGATCGACGCCAACCGCGGCGATCCGCAGAACGGGTGGGATACCGACCAGTTCCCCAACAGCGTGGAGGAGCTGACGCTGGTCACTTACGAAATCCTGAAGTCCGGCGGCTTCGGCACGGGCGGTTTCAACTTCGACACCAAGGTACGCCGGCAGAGCAGTGCGCCCGAGGACCTCTTCCATGGACACATCGGTGCGATCGACGCGTTGGCGCTTGCCCTCGAGCGCGCCGCGCGGATGATCGAGCGCGACGCCCTGGCCGACTTCAAGGCGAAACGTTATGCGGGCTGGGACGGTGAATTCGGCAGCACGATTCTACAAGGCGGATACACCCTGGCCTCGCTCGCGGACGATGCCTTGGCGCACGATTTCCGCCCGAGGCACGTTTCGGGTGGACAGGAGTTGCTCGAAAACATCGTCAACCGCTATATCTACGGGTGAATGAGATACGACATGGATGCATCGG